>CAZKYP010000006.1:29732-37084 GCA_964556885.1 uncultured Pirellulales bacterium
CGCCATACATACTTACTCTGATAGGTTACGTTGAATGCGCCATGCAGTTCCGGCTCCTGGGCCTGTGCCAGTCCTGACACGACAAACAGAATCGAAAAACATACTAAAAATCCCTTTTTCATAATAATCTCCTTGCACATGTTACATTAAGTTTTTTTGTACAATACTTTATCTCATAATTGCCATTTTATGAGATAAAGTTGACAATTCGTTTTACCATTTTCCTGTTTTTCTCATTTCAGCTTTTGGGAGGTTTTCAAGCTCCGACGTATATTTTTTCAAATCCTCATCCGGTAGCTCATAGTCGGTAAGTTTACCGGACAGATATGCGTCATAACCCATAAGGTCCATAAGACCATGTCCGCTATAGTTAAACAGTATAACCTTTTCCTTGCCTTCTTCTTTCGCCTTTTTTGCCTCGTCAATCACTGCGGCAATGGCCTGGCTTGTTTCCGGGGCTGGTATGAATCCTTCTGTTCTGGCCCAGGTTATTGCGGCTTCATAAGACTGCAACTGATGGTAAGCTCTCGGTTTCATCAGACCTTCCACTATCGCCTGGCAAACCAGCGGAGCCATGCCGTGGTACCTTAATCCTCCGGCGTGAATTGGCGGGGGCACGAAAGAATGTCCAAGAGAGTGCATTGCGAGCAGCGGCGTGGTACAGGCTGTATCGCCGAAGTCATATACAAAAGGCGCTCGTGTCATTGTCGGGCACGCTGTTGGTTCGACCGGAATAATTTGTATATCGGCACCGTTAATCTTGTCGGTGACAAAAGGAAAACTTAAACCTGCGAAATTACTGCCGCCTCCTGCACAACCGATGACAATGTCAGGTTTGCTTATATTAACTTTTTTCAACTGTTTCTTTGCTTCAAGACCTATGATAGTCTGGTGAAGAAGAACGTGGTTCAGGACGCTTCCGAGAGAATAACGTGTCTTGCCGCTCTTGTCGGTCACAGCCTGCTCGATTGCCTCGCTGATGGCGATTCCAAGACTGCCCGGTGTATCAGGCATCTTCTCAAGAATTTTTCTCCCGGCATTGGTTTCGTTGCTCGGGCTTGCAACGCAGTTCGCTCCCCAGACCTGCATCATCATTTTTCGGAAGGGTTTTTGGTCGAAACTTATCCTTACCATGAAGACTTTACATTCGAGACCTATCAATTTACAGGCAAAAGCAAGGGCACTGCCCCACTGGCCGGCCCCGGTCTCGGTCGTCAGTTTTTTGATGCCGAACTGCTTGTTATACCATGCCTGGGCGACGGCCGTATTCGGCTTGTGGCTTCCGGGAGGACTGACGCTTTCGTCTTTATAGTATATTCGAGCGGGTGTACCCAGAAACTTTTCGAGGTATACCGCCCTTCGCAAGGGTGAGGGACGCCAGCGATAGAGTATATTTAAGATTTCTTCGGGGATATCTATCCATCTTTCGGTGCTCACCTCCTGCTCGATGAGATTCATCGGGAATACCGGTGCGAGCATGTCCGGACTGACCGGTTTTCCGTCCGGTCCGAGCGGTGGAAGCAGCGGCGTGGGCAAGTCTGCCGCCAGGTTATACCATTGCCGCGGTATCTCGTTCTCATTTAGTAATATCTTGATTGGGTCCATTACTCTGCTCCTAATAAAAGCCGGGTTTCTATTTACAGGCCGTTAGCGATTATGTATACAAATGCATACGGTCATAATAATATTAATATGGCCTCCCAAAAAAAACATCAAGAATTATAGAATAAAGACAAAGTTTTGTAAATTACTTCCAAATAAATATATGTAATATCGCTTATATGTGCCATAGAGTCCGTTATAACAGGCATTAATAATATTGATACGTAGATTAATATATCGGCAAAACTCACCGTAGAACTGTAATGTCCCTTTGAGTACCGGTGGTAATATCATTAAAACAGCTTCAGGAGCAATAACTTACGGTACGTTAATTTCTATCATCTTTTTTATGTGACATTTCTGGACAGACGCACCGATTCAATGTAGAATACACTGGTTGTATTAAAAGTTTTCCCGGCAGATTTTTATGGGTCCGAAAATCCGGTGTCATCCGGTTCATTAGGTCATAGTGATTTTCAAATAAGATGGGGTTTGAGAAAACTCTGTACACCAAAGGCTTTCGATTATTGTTTTTTTCCAATAAAAGGAAAAATATTTGATTATTCAGGTGTCACCCCTTAAAATTGCGTTTAGTCCTTTGTAAATAATATATGCGGTATAAATGAAAGGAGGCATGAGATGGCAAAAAAGAAGAATAGTAAAGCGGTAAAGGGTTTCTGGTCAAAGGACGACATAAAGCTGCTCAAGAAGCTCTTCCCTAATAATCCCACGGCTGGTATCGCGGCCAAACTTAAACGACCGACGGATGCGGTTAAAAAGAAAGCGTCCAGGATGGGGCTTCGCAAGTCGAAATCGTACATGAAGTCCCTCGGCAGAACATGATTTACTAAGTCGTTTTTGCGAGAGTAGACGCGGACAAGGCTATACGAATTGAGGTCTGTTAGGAGGTCCACGACTCCAGGGATATCGGCAAAATGGGGGGACTTCTAACGGGGTTTGCTTTTGCCTTTTTGTTCAAAAAGCCCGACTTAGGCGGAGTTTGTATGCGCATACAATGACCGATTTTTAGGTATTCCGGTCCCGTGTGTTTTGGACCTGTCGGCTATTATACCCGGTTACGACGTGACAAGAGTAAATGGGTATTTTTTTCTTTTGAAGGTTCAGATGTTATCGGTAAATCGATTGTTTGGAACAGGTTAGGGAATAAATCCTAAATGACAAATATATGTTTTACCTGTTCTTATTCTAATTCGAAATCTTGACATTTATGTTTAGCGGCGTTATTTTTTATCAATGTTAAGTCTGTGCCTAATATTTTTTAATTTTAATGTCGGGAGACTAAATTGAGGGTTCTTTCAGGTATACAACCATCCGGGAAGCTGCATATAGGCAACTACTTCGGCGCCATGCGTCAACACCTGAGCTTGCAGGCCGAACATGATTGCTTTTACTTCATAGCCGACTACCATGCCCTTACCAGCAATCCGTCACCGGATGATATAGCCGCACGTATTCTCGATGTTGCGATGGATTATATTGCACTTGGACTTGATTCCGATAAAACCGTCTTTTGGCGTCAGTCCGATGTGCCGGAAGTCACGGAATTGACCTGGCTGCTGTCATGTATCACCCCGATGGGATTGTTGCAGCGATGCACGAGCTATAAGGATAAAATTGCCCAGGGCATGAGCCCGAATCACGGCTTATTCGCGTACCCGGTCCTGCAGGCGGCGGACATCCTGATATACAACAGTGATATTGTCCCCGTCGGCGCCGACCAGAAACAGCATATAGAAGTGACCCGTGATATCGCGATTCGGTTCAATAACACATACGGCGAGGTTTTCACAGTGCCCGAAGATCATATTATCGAATCGGTCGCCGTAGTGCCGGGAATTGACGGGCGAAAGATGAGCAAAAGCTATGATAATACAATCGAGATATTCGAGCCGGAAAGTAGCATTAAAAAGAAGATAATGAAGATCGTCACCGACTCCACGCCGGTCGAAGAGCCGAAGGATCCGGATAAATGTAATGTATTTGCCCTGTTAAAATTAGCGGCCTCCCCGGAGGAATTGTCCGAATGGGAAAATAAATATCGAAGCGGCGGCATGGGCTATGGCGAGGCAAAAAAACGCCTTGCTGAGTTGATAATCGAGCATTTTCAGCCGTTCCGGCAGAAAAGGACCGAGCTTGAAAATGATATTAGTTACGTCAGACAAATCCTTGCCAAGGGCGCCGAACGGGCCGGGGCCGTGGCATCCGAGACACTGAAAAAGGCCCGTCAGGCCGTTGGTTTGGGCAGGTGACGATGGCTGACAGATTTGATCGGGAGCAGTAAAACATAAATATTTGAGGCATAAATTGGCCGATTATCGCGTAAATCTTGACATATTCGCAGGACCTCTGGATTTGCTGTTGTATCTGGTTCGCAAAGAAGAGGTCGATATTTACGATATACCCATCGCCAGGATAACGGACCAGTACATTTCTTATATCGAGCTTCTCAAGAGCCTCGATATCGACCTGGCCGGTGATTTTTTGGTCATGGCTGCGACTTTAATGCAGATTAAATCAGCAATGCTGCTTCCCCAGGCAGAGCCAGATTCGGTATCGGGTGACGATGATTTGTCCGATCCCCGGACTGAGCTTATTCGCCAGTTGCTCGAATATAAGAAATTCAAGGACGCCGCCAATCTGCTTAACGCTTCGGCGGATGATCACAACCGGCGATTTGCCCGGCCGGACAGCATTATCGAAATGCTTAAAAGAGAGCCTGCATACGATAAAAATGGCTTGTTCAACGAGGGTGCATATAGTGATATAGAACCCGAAGTTGATCTTGAGCAGGTCAGTATATGGGACCTGCTCGAAGCTTTTGATACGGTATGCAAATCCATCGGAACGGTTCCGGACATAAGTCATATCACGGACGATACACCAATTGACCTGTACCAGATAGAAATTCTGCACCGTTTGCAGACCGAAGGTCCGTTGACTTTTGAACGTATCTTTGAGACAAAATCAACACGTGTTGTATTAGTCGGATTATTTTTAGCGCTCCTGGAATTGATTCGCGGCAAACTTATCTGGGCCGAACAGGCGGATTCTTCAGCGATATATATACGTCCGTTGACCGATGAATCTCCGGAAAAAGCAGTGCAGAATGCTATAATTAACGCAGAAGCCGAGTACGACAGATCATCTCAAACTCAGCAGCAGGAACAATCGCAGCTACCCATTCCTATTGCTGAATTACCGGCAGAAGGCGAGTCTGAAGTAAAAATCGATATCTCTCAGGACGAACAAGTCCCAGTACCTATTGCGGAATACTCGATTAAAAAGAGCCATGCCGCCCTTCCGCAGGAACAACAAATCAGTACATCCGAAGACATCGAGCAGCAGCCGGACGATTAATTAGACAGATACTTTAGTCACAGAGCTTTGCCTGGGTCGTTTCAGTTTGTATCGGTGTCTGGGGATATTTCGAATGGTTTCATTGAAGATATTGGTTCGGGCAAATGGCTGTCCGGGCTATCCATCAGCTTGTCCAGATTGTCCAGCACGAAAATGGCCGGTGCCGGGCTGCCGTCGGAATTCCACAGGCCGTTTCCTCTGCCACGTCCTTCGGGTGCCCAGTAAAACACGCCCAAACCATAGGGCATCCGCCGGACCGTATTTACAAGATCCACCATGAATTGCAACTGGCCCTCCTGGGTTCCAGGCCACTCCATGTATTTTCGGGAGGTGACCTGCTCGCCGCCGCTCTGCGGATAGCCGGTCTCGGTAATTAAAATCGGTTTGTTATAGCGACGATACGATTCATACATGTTCTGCTGGAGTCCTGTTAACGTACCGTGCCAGTTTGGATAAAAACTCTGACCGATGATGTCGTATTCGACATTGGCCTCAGTCAGGTGATCGAAAAACCACTTGGTGATCGGCCAGTCGCCGCCGCAATCGATATGAATGATAGTTTTCATAGGGGCGTTACCCGCCGCTGCTCGAACGCCGCGGAGGCCGGCTTTTATGAAGCGGGTTAGATTGCTCCACTGTTTAACATCGTCGTAGGGTTCAGGGAGCGGCTGGATTTCGCCGGCAAACTGCTTAACATCGGACGGTGGAACTTTCACATGGCCCAGCGGCCAGAGCATCCCGCCGGTAATTTCGTTTCCAACCTGCACCTGGTCGGGCATGACGCCGGCTTCTTTCATTTGTTTGATTACGTCGAAGCTATACTGCTCGACCTGCTTTTCCAGCCCATTCACATCCAGATCTCGCCAGGCAACGGGAGTTTCCTGATGCTGAGGATCGGCCCATGTATCGGAATAATGGATATCCAACTGTAAAACGGCGCCCGCCGCCTTGACTTTCTTTGCCAGTTCAATCGTATTTTCCAGGGTATTGTTAGGTGCCCGACGCACGGGCGAGACGAACACTCGCAGGCGGAAGGCGTTCCAGCCGTGTTTTGTCATGATGGAGATTTCGTCGCTCGGCTGGCCGTTTTCCTGATAGCCTCCTCCATCTCGCCCCCTGCGTCCACCGGTTAAACCGGAAATATCGGCACCCAGATATTTCAGCGGCTGTAGAGTTGAGGTTGGATTGTTCGGCTCCTGTCCCCGGCATATCGTGGAATCCAGCCAGGTAATCAGCAACAGAGACATGATTGCAAAAACTGCCATGGATTTAGTCACAAATCGGAATGAAGAAAGTAATTTAGAGTACATTGCAAGTCTCCTATAAGATGAGTACAAAGCGTTTCGTAGTGAAACAAAAATCTTGTTCAATCACGAGACGATTTCGACTGAAATTTTAAATAATCTTATAGTTAATTCCATCACTTTCAAGAATCATTTTATTTAATAGATCGAATTAGAAGTTCTTATGTTTGAATCCGTAGAGACCAATAGCGAGTAAAACTTCAGAAAAATTCAAGAATTTGTAATTTCGACAGAATATAAAACAATTTGTATCAGGAGCAGTTTCAGTAATCACGCACATTAACTCTTGACAGACCAACGTTTATATGCAATAATCCCTGCCCTTTATTAAAGTTAGACGAAAGAAAGAAAAGTGCCGCATAAAATCGTTTACAAAAAGCAGCTTTCAGAGGATGTCTTTACCGCTGAAATTGAAGCTCCGCTTGTCGCTCAGGCGAGACAGCCGGGTCAGTTCGTCATTATCAGCATAAACAACGAATACTCAGAGAGAATACCGCTGACGATTGCCGGTGCCGATCCGGAAAAAGGAACAATCACTCTTATCTGGCAGCGTGTCGGTAAAACCACCGCCGAATTGTCCGATTTGAAGGTTGGTGACGAAATCTCCAACGTGGCCGGGCCATTGGGTCGACCGACACATCTGGAGAATTTCGGTACGGTAGTCTGTGTCGGCGGCGGTATCGGAAATGCACCACTGCTGCCTATAGCAAATGCCCTGAAGGCCAAAGGCAACAAAATCCTCAGTGTCCTCGGCGCAAGAAACAAGCAACTGCTCATTCTCGAGAATGAATTCGCAGGTATTAGCGACGAATTGATAATAACAACCGACGACGGTTCATACGGACGAAAAGCATTAGTAACTGAGCCGCTGAAGGAGATTTGCAAACGTGAGCCGAAGCCAAATCTTGCTGTTGTGATTGGCCCGGCGATTATGATGAAGTTCTGCTGCGAAGTTACAAAACAGTTCGATGTGCCTACACAGGTATCACTTAATACGATTATGGTCGACGGGACCGGTATGTGCGGGGGCTGTAGAATAGAATTCGACGGGCAGCCAAAATTCGTTTG
>CAZKYP010000006.1:37184-41094 GCA_964556885.1 uncultured Pirellulales bacterium
CGTTGCGGCCGAAACCGGCAAAAAAGTCGCTGTAATCGGCTCCGGGCCCGGCGGTATCGTAGCAGCCGCAGATATGCGAAGAGCGGGCCACGATGTCACATTATTCGAGGCCTTTCATAAGACGGGCGGCGTGATGGTTTATGGAATCCCGGAATTCCGGCTCCCGAAAGCTATTGTGCAAAAGGAAATCGACACCCTGGCAAAAATGGGTGTGAAAATCATCTGCAACTTTATCGTCGGTAAAACGAGAACCATCCAGAAGCTCATGAAAGAAGACGGCTTCGACGCCGTTTATATCGGTGTCGGCGCGGGCCTGCCCAAGTTTATGGGCATTGAAGGCGAATCGCTTGTCGGCGTCTATAGTGCCAATGAATATCTCACACGGGCCAACCTGATGAAAGCATATGATTTCGGCTCAGGTGCCGACACACCAATTGCCCGTGCGAAGAAAGTTGCCGTTATCGGCGGCGGCAATGTCGCTATGGATTCGGCCAGAACCGCCGTCAGGCTCGGGGCCGAAAAGGTATATCTGGTCTATCGAAGAACCGAAACGGAGATGCCCGCCCGAATCGAAGAAGTACACCATGCGAAAGAAGAAGGTATCGAATTTCATATTCTGCAAAGCCCCAAGAGAATCCTCGGCGATGAGAACAGCCACGTCATTGGAATCGAGTGCCTGAAATACGAGCTCGGCGAGCCGGACGACTCAGGCAGGCGTCGTCCCGTTCCAATCGAGGGATCCGAATTTACTATAAAACTCGATACGGTCATCATAGCCATCGGAAACCAGCCCAACCCAATAATTACTCAGACCATGCCAGAGCTTGAAACCACAAGGTGGGGCACTATCGTAGTCGATGAGCATACGATGGCCACCTCAGTGCCCGGTGTTTACGCCGGCGGGGACATCGTTTCCGGAGCCGCAACCGTCATCCTGGCGATGGGCCAGGGTCGAATCGCCGCCGCTTCGATTAACGAATACCTGACTAAAAAACAGAATTAATCAGTTGCCGTGCACTTTTCTCATAATATCTTTTTTTTCTGCTTCAAGCCACAAAAGCTCTCCTCAGGCAGATTTATTAAATTGCCATGTTCTTATTTGACAATTATGCCAATCTTTAGTATATATTCCCGCATTTATGGCTTAAAGGGTATTACGATGACGGAAACAGATTGCAGGATTTGCGAATCCCGTATCGAGACGGGTCGAAAGGCCGGGATGCAGATAAAATCTTTCAGGGCGTACAGGTTTAACGCCGAGGTGGTCGGCGATGCGGGTAGCTGTATCGCCCCTCCCTATGATGTAATCAGCCCTGAACAGCAGGAACAGCTTTATAAAAAGAACGAATACAACCTTGTACGAATAATAAAAGGCAAAACGAGCTCTTCGGACAACGGCCAGGACAACCAGTATACAAGGGCCGCTAAATATATGGCCGACTGGATAACCCGTGGCGCTTTGAAGCAGGATACTGACGAGGCGATTTACGCTTATGTCCAGGATTTCGAGGCTATCGGGACTCAATTCCAGCGATACAGCTTCATCGCACTGGCAAAGCTCGAAGAATTCGGCAAAGTTGTCAAACCTCATGAGGAAATCCTCGAAAAGCCGCTGATTGACAGGCTTAATCTCAAAAAATCGACTTCTGCCGATTTCGGCCTGGTTTTCATGCTTTATGAGGACCGGCAGAGAATCGCGGATAATATTATCACTGAAACCGCCAAGGCTGAGCCGCTGATCGATTTTGTCGATGAGCCCCGATCTATCGGGGTGCGGCATCGTCTTTATGCGATAACCGCAAAAAAAGATATAGAGCAAATCGTCAAAATGATGAGCGATAAAAGCTGCATCATAGCCGACGGCCACCATCGATACACCACGGGTTTGACATACTCCAAAGAGAACGGTAATCCGGCGGCAAAGTATCAGATGATGGCTTTTGCCAACACTTATCATGAAGGATTAGTCATTTTGGCAACGCACCGAATTGTCGGTAATCTCGACGATTTCAATCTGGATGAGTTTATAAATAAACTCAAAGACAAGTTCCAGATATCTGAGTATCAATTCAATACAGAAGAGACCAAATTGCAGGCAAGACAGCAAATGCTCGAACAAATGAAAACCGAACATGAAAAGGACAAAAACGCAATCGGGATTTACAGCTCGAGGAATGCTTTCTATGTAGCTGTCTTAAAAGATAAACACCAAATGGATGAAATCGCGCCCGGTATGAGCACACATTCGAAAACACTGGACCTGACAGTGCTGCATAAGCTTGTTTTGGAAGGTCTGCTGGGTATCGATAAGGAAAGGCTGGCGAAGGGTGAGAATATTCAATATGTCAAAGACACACCCAGTGCAATTGATGATTCCATAGCCCAGGTCGACTCTGGACAAAAGCAAATAGCATTCTTTATGAATCCGGTGAAAATCAAGGAGCTGAAGGCCGTTACGGATGCCGGTGAAAGAATGCCCCAAAAGGCAACTTATTTCTATCCGAAGGTATATTCGGGTTTGACGATTTACAAATTATAAATTAGATCACAGGAGAAAAGTATATGGCTGACTGGAAGAATCCGCCGAGATTGTTTATTCCCGGCCCGGTAATGGTCAAAGATGACGTTCTGAAGCAATTGGCCCGCCCGACATTGGGACATCGCGGCAAGGAATACGCTCAACTGCATGGCGAAACGGTTGAGATGCTCAAAAAAGTCCTTTTCACGAATCAGAACGTGTTCCTTTCAACCTCGTCGGCTTCCGGAATCTGGGAGGCCGCAATTCGCAACTGCGTCGGTTTCGATGAGACCGTCCTTTGTACCGGCTGTGGTGCTTTCAGCGATAAATGGGCCGACGTTGCCAAAAGCTGCGGCCGAAACGTCGAAGAGCTTAAAGTCGAATGGGGAAAACCCATCACTGCTGAGATGATTGATAAGAAACTTGCTTCCGGCAAATACGCCGCTGTTACGCTTGTTTATAACGAGACCAGCACCGGCCTGACTAATCCGGTCTATCAAATCAGCGAAATGATGAAAGAAAAATATCCGGATGTGCTTGTTTTCGTGGATTCGGTAAGTGCGATGGTCGGCCTGCCCATGCACTTCGACGACCTCGGCTGGGACGTAACCTTTGCATCTGTCCAGAAGGCGTTCGCGATTCCTCCGGGCTTCGCTGTGGCGCTGGTCAGCCAAAGGGCGATGGAGAAAACCAAATCTGTCCCCAACAGGGGTTACTACTTCGACTTCCAGCAGTTTGCCAAGGCCGCTGAGAAGAACCAGACGCCGACTACGCCGAGCATTCCCCATATTATGGCGTTGCACTATCAATGTGAAAAACTGCTGAAAGAGGGCATGGAAAATGTCTGGCAGCGGCATAAGAAAATGGGCGAATTTGTCAGAACCTGGGCCAAAGGAAAATTCGACCTTTTCTGCGAGGAAAAATACGCATCGGATACACTGACAACCGTTAAGAATACCAGAGGTTTAGTCGTTGGGGACGTAATTAAGGCGGTTCAGCAAAAGCACAATACTGCCTTTGGAAACGGCTACGGCAAGCTGAAAGAGCAGACCTTCCGAATCGCACACATGGGTGATATTACCATGAACGATTTGAAAGAGCTTCTTGGCTGGATTGACGATGAAATAGCATAAACTTAGTCAAACGGTTTGAAAAATTAAAGTTCAAAGATTAAAATTAAAAATTGCGGAATCCCGTGAGATAGGCCAAAGGCCGCCATCTCACGGGATGACTTCCTTCCTCTGCTTCCCGAAGCTCCGTGTTCACCCAGTGAGATAGGCGCAGCCGGTATTTCATCGGGTAATTCAACCCAGCCGCTTTTCCTTTTCAAGACCTTTTCATTAGTCCCGATTAATGAGCTTGGCCATCCTGGCCCCGCCACAGGTGTGGATC
>CAZKYP010000007.1:0-33500 GCA_964556885.1 uncultured Pirellulales bacterium
TAGAAGTATTGAACGAAGATAGATGCAATTGAACTTGATTTTCAAATGGCCGATAAATTCTTTTACCTGTGACAAATATTGAAAGGTGCTTATCGGTCCTTTTGACCAATATGAAGAAAAATCTCATATATGTCAATTGTTTGATTTACATATCCAGGGCACTGTAAGGCTTTGGAAAAGCCTGATAGTCGCCTCCGATAATTTTAACGATTGTAGCAATTCTGCTGATATTAAAGCTGATAATAGTGGATGTGTGATGTTTGTATCGCGTTTTTTGGGTCTTATAAATAAATACCGGATGAAGAGGTCAATTTTTTTATTATTGAGAATTCGATGGAATGTATCGACACAGGGGAGTTTTATTTGAACAGGCCGTATGGCCGGTAAAGATGCGGCTCTAATAGGTCGAAATAAGGAATATCATGGAGGCATGTATTGTAAATACTCCTAATATAATGAGGAGGTAATTCAAAATGTCATATTTGATTTGTTTGCCGACAGGGAGGCGTTGGTTATATCCTGCTGAAAAATCACAGGATTGTTGTACGCAAAGATGCAGTGGTTTCACGGTCCTGGAGATACTGATTGTAGTTGTGATTCTGGCGATTGCATCAGTTATGGTAGTGCCGATGATGTCTTCGGCATCAAGTTTCCAGATTCGGTCGGCGGCAAACATCATTGCCGCGGACCTGGAGTACGCCAAAAGTCTTGCGATAAGCAGAGGTAAAGATTACGCCGTTATTTTCAACCCTGCTGCTGAATCTTACCAGATTGAGGATTTGAGCAAGCCCGTGGGTGATTCTAAGAGAATCATCGATCACCCGATTAAAAAGGGCTTCAAGTACATTATAAATTTTCAAAACGACAGCAGGCTGGATAAAGTTGATATCTACAGTGTGGATTTTGATGGTAATTTGAGTGTTAAGTTTGATTATCTCGGTAGTCCCGACAATACAAGCGAAGGAGAAATTATCCTTATGGCAGGCGGGACAACTATGAAGGTCAAGGTGGTACCGGTGACGGGTTATATCCGGATTGAAGAATAAATAACAAGCAACGTATGTTCTCTTGTTCGCTCGAACAGAGACATTCATATATTCAGATGGCAGGTTCTAACTGATGAGGGTGATAAGTTAATGCTAAGTTGGGGCTTTAAAACTCGAGGCCTTAGGCCGATTGGACTGGACGTTGGTCATAATTCCGTCAAGATGATACAACTGCTGATGGATGGGGAGAATATTTCTGTTATTGCGGCGGATGAGATTCGTATTGAGCCAGGTATCAATGAAGATGAGCAGAGTCGGAGAAGTTTTGTCATTTCATCAATCAAAGAGATGCTTTCTAAAGGTAATTTCAAAGGGAAAAATGTAGTTTCGTGTCTGCCGAGCGGCAAACTGAAGATTACAAGTTTGCGATTACCCGAGACTGAAGAGCAGGAAATAGAGCAGATCCTGAGAAAAGAGGTTACTCATCGTTTCGGCCTGAATCCGGATGAGGATACTATGGATTATGTCTTTGCCGGCAATGTCAGACAGGATGATGAGATTAAGAGTGAATTGATAGTATTTGCGGCGGAGAAGGAAACGATAAAGGGACACATACAGATACTCGTGGAGGCCGGGCTTAAACCGGTGGCGATTGATATTATTCCGTTTGCATTGTTCAGGAGTTTTGAAAGATCATTGAGACGTCAGGAAGACAGAGACCGCACGACGGTTTTCGTGGATGTGGGAAGCTGTTTTACCACGGTGGTTTTCGGAAGAGGCGGGGAAATTAGCTTTGTTAAGGAGATACCGATAGGTGGTGAAAAATTCAATCAGGAAGTGGCTGCCAAACTGGGCGTCAACGTTGGTGAGGCTGAGGTACTTCGCGATGCGATTCGAACGGAAAAAGGATTTGTGAAGTCGAAATCCAATTTACCGGTACAGGGGCCTAACATCGACGGCCAGAACATCGATGCTCAGACCCGCCAGGTAGTTGTCGATGCGGTTAGCGGAATTGTAGAAGATTTAGCCAGAGAAATATCCTTGTGTCTTCGTTATTATACAGTGACATTCAGAGGCAAACGTGTAGAGCGGGCAATTATCGCCGGCGGGGGGGCCTACGAGGATATACTGCTTAATGTTCTGCGTCGTTATTTATCGGTGAATCTTGAAATTGCTCAGCCGTTGAGAGGTTTTAATTTGTCGAGTGAAAGGACAAACCTGAATTTCGACGGTGACAGGCGTGGTTTTCTTTGTGAGTGGGCGGTGGCCGTAGGGCTGAGTCTTAAAGGCTGGAAGGGGGCGAGCGAAGAGGAAATAATAGCAGGATGCAATGAGCGGGAAAATTATGAGAGAGATTGATTTTCTTCCTGAATGGTATAAGAGCGGCAGGCGACGCCAGCTTGGTTATCGCACCCAATATCTTGCATTGGGCGGTATCTTTGTGGTGATGATTGTATGGAACATCTTCGCCGCACATTCGATATCAAAAGCCAGGGCAAGATCAATTCATATGATTGCAGAGCAGGCCCGTGCCGAACAAATGTCGGCTCAATTGACGGGTGTCAGAGACCATTTAAGAGAGTTTCAGAAAAAGGCGGAATCGATAGAAAAAATTAATTCCAAAATCAATGTTGCAGGTGTTTTGGCGGAGATAAGTTTTCTGATCAGTAAAGAGATAGTTCTCAGCAAGGTTGAATTTACCGCGGTAAAGTTTGCGGACAAACAGGACTCTAAAACATCTCCTGATGCCGTTGCTGTGGTACGTGCAATCCCGGCGAAATTTAGCCTTGATAAAGATCTGCCGATTGGTGACGTTAAATTTAAGGTGGTGATTGGCGGTGTGGCGGTGGATGCGAGTTATGTTGCGGCGTTGATATGCAAACTTGAGGATTCGCCGTATTTTTGCCAGGTGGTGCCGTCATTTTCCCGCAACGCCGACTTTGAAAAACTCAGCGGTTACTCGGCAGTCCCAAGAACAGATGCAGCCGCAAGATTACCTAATGCCGAGAGAAGCGATCAAAAGACAGAAAATAAGATGCAAATCAGTGAATTCGAGATTAGTTGTTATCTTGCAAATTTTCGTGAATAGTAAATGGTGAGAACTGAATATGTTTATTCGAGATAAACAGCAAATAACTATTTGTGTAATAGCCGTTGTGATTATAGGTGGATTTATATTATTACGTTATCTGCCTTTGAAGAGCGAAATTACGGCTGTCGAAGAGCGGATGTCCGCCCAGAGACTGACTATTGCCAAAGGCGCTTCGGACAGCGAACAGTTGCCTTTGTTTGAAGAGCAGTTGAAGAAGCTGCAAAGCGAGCTTGAAGACTATGAACAGAATATTCCCGAGAAAAGAGATCTCGGGCTGTTTTTGAGCATGATTGCCGATTTGATGAGTGAGAATAATTTGAGTGAGCAGATAATTGAGCCTCGCGAGGAAATCAAGGGTGAGAAGTTCTGTTGCATACCATTGAATATAAAATGTAAAGGAACTTTAGCTCAGATGTTCAAGTTTTATCAGCGCCTTCAGGGACTGAACAGGCTTATTCGAATCGAGCAGGTGAAGCTTACCAACGACGGCAATTTTAGCGGTGATGTGAATATGCAGACTAAAGCGGTTATTTACTACCGCTCTGAAACGGAGCAGGGGTAAGAAAATAGTAAAGAGCAAGAGAGAGCTTGGCAAATGAAACAAAATGTAACTAATAATCTACAGAGTTCCGGGAGGCTTTTTATCCGGTTGGCTGCTGATAATAAGAAAGCTGTTATGGCTTTTTGTTTGATTGTCGTGATGGTTTTTATGTGGATAAGAGTGCTTACCCACAAGGCGCCGGATGCCGCCAATGCAGCAGCCGGTGCGGAGAAGACCAACGTAATTGAAGGATCAGATTCCAAAGTGAAAGTATCTTTTGTCGAATTGCCCGAAGTTGCAGGCCGCAATGATGTAATTACGAGAGACTTTTTTGCTTCAGACGGCTGGCGTGACTTTTATGATTCAAAGGGGCGAGGTTCAACAGGTACCGGAGAAGTTAATGTTTCTGGAAGTGGCAGTAAAGAAGTAAACAGAATTGTTACAGAGAAATTGAAGCTTGAAGCAATTGGACTTGGAGAAAGTCCCCGTGCTCTTATAAACAACAAAATGATATCGCTGGGGGACAAACTGTCGATTAGTGATGGAATAAATTCTTTTGAATGTGAAGTAGTTCAAATCATGGAGGATACTGTGGTGATTAGATGTGGAGAAACAGAAGTCACTTTAAGACTTATACAGTAGTTAAAACAGTAAATGATTTAAAAATGATGTGTTAGGTACTGAATACAAACATAGAAAAGGAGCTTAAATTATGTGTCGTAATAAACAAAAATATAAACAGAAATGGTTGATAAGGTATATATATCTTGTGGCCCTGATAATATCAATGGCGGCGTCCGTCACGATTGCCGCTGTTGAGCGCGCCCCTGCCGGCGATGCAGGCACTGTGGAGACACAAAGTGGTTCGGGTGTTGCCGAAAGTACAATCATTCCCATATTTAACTGTGAGGAAGATTTCGGCATTCGAAAGGCCCTCGCAATGCTGGGCAGCATGTGCAATAAGAACATCGTGCCCTCGCCCGGCATTGACGGCTCTCTGGCCTTCAGACGTCTTACCAACGTAACGTTCGAAGAGGCCCTGGATGCAATTCTTGGGGATAGTTTCGAGTATGAGCAGCAGGGTAATCTCATCAAGGTATATACCAAGGAAGAATATAAAAAGCTCAAGGAAGACCTGGACCGGCGGATATACAAAATCTTTACTCTGTATTACATATCCGCGGCCGAAGCAAGGAAGCTGATAACACCAGTGTTAAGCGGCAACGGTAATATAGAAACCACCACACCGGCGCAGACGGAATTTCCCACCGGCCAGTCTATAAGTTCAGGGACTGGTGGTGGTGACACAACAGCAATGAATGATACGGTAATTGTTTTTGACTATCCCGAAAACATTGAAAAAGTCATTGATGTTCTTAGTGAGGTGGATATCAGACCGAAGCAAGTGCTCGTCGAGGCTACTATATTAAGTGCTACACTCACCGAGGAAATGCAGTTCGGCATCGATTGGCAAACCCTTAAAGGTTCTGCCGTGACTACACTGTCCGGTGTAAGCCGCGGTACCGAATATCTGTCATCTGTTGGTAGCTCCGCAAAAGTGGAAAGTGCTTTGTCGGGAGGTTTGACTTATGGGGTTGCGCATGATGATGTGGCGGCAATTATCAGAGCGGTCGAGACGGTAAGTGATGTGACCGTTCTGGCGAACCCGAAAGTACTGGCAATAAATAAGCAGCTCGGCCAGGTTTATATTGGTAATAAATATGGCTACCGTGAAGGTAATACATTCGATGCTGCCGGTAATATGGTTGAGGGTGCGGTGCAATTCCTTGATACAGGCACGAAGCTTTCGTTCAGGCCATATATAGCAGACGATGGATATATACGCATGGATATCCATCCCAAAGACAGTTCAGGGGCAGTTACCAGCGGTGTACCTGAAGAGACGTCGGCGGAACTTGTAACTAACATAATGGTCAAAGACGGACAAACAATTGTGATTGGCGGTCTGTTCAGAGATTCTAC
Organism: uncultured Pirellulales bacterium; assembly: GCA_964556885.1. GTDB lineage: Bacteria > Planctomycetota > Phycisphaerae > Sedimentisphaerales > Anaerobacaceae > CAZKYP01. The sequence continues at coordinate 5,603 of CAZKYP010000007.1, forward strand.
AACAACCGTCAGAACACAAGTTCCGTTACTTGGGGACCTGCCGTTCATAGGTGCGCTTTTTAGAGGCAAGGCGGATAAAGTTGAGCGTCAGGAGGTCATTGTATTGCTTACTCCTCATATAATAGACCAGCCGATGGAGACTGATGGCCAGGCAAGAGCCGATGATATCCAGCGGAAGAGGGCAGGTACGAAGGACGAGTTGCAGGAGTATAGCAGGGCGAGATTGGCTGAGGAGTATTATGCGAGTGCTGTTAAATTATACAACGAAGGTCAGTTAGTAGCAGCAATGGAAGAAGTTGAATCCTCGCTTAAGCTTCGTCCATCATATCTTGAGGCGATCCGTCTGAAGGAAAGAATCATTGCCGATAAAGACGGCAGTGATGCGATGGACAGGTTGCAGAGGAAGATGCTGGAAGATGCCGATAGCAGAGAGGCACCGAAATGGCTTAGGAGATAACAGGCTGCCGATGATTGATGGTTGTAGAAACGATTAGAAGTAATAATAGATTGATTGAGATGGAGTGGTTGTGTTGCGATACGGAAGAAGCTTATACGTGATAGTAACCTTAATCCTGGCGTTCGGCCTGTTTTTAACGGCCTTCGCCGGATTGCAGAATACCGGCGGGGACCAGGTTAACGGCCCGTCCGGTTATATTCAGCGGATACCGTCTATCCGGGCGTTTTATATTATTGGGGCTGTGGGCGTGATTTTGCTTGGCTGGTACTGGCTTCGGCTGGCAGTGGCAATCACGTCCATAGCCAGGCTTGGTAAAATGGACGGTTCGGCTGTCGGCATATCCGATAAATTAAAAGCCGGGTTTGCCGTAAAAGATATGGATGGATTGTGTCGTTCCATCAGTGAATGTTTTGATGATTATGTAAAGCGTATCAGTGACTATGAGGAGCAAATCAAAGAACTTCAAATTTGTATTCAGCTTGCGCAAAGGCGGGAAAAGAACACGGAAGCGATTATATACAGCATTCGCGATGCTGTTGTAGTTACGGATGAGTTTGACAAGCTGTTGATGGCCAATGAGGCGGCCGGAAAACTGTTCAATTTCGATTTTAAGAATTCCCAGCATATACCCGTCAGCGAGCTGATAGGCGGCGACAGAAGTGAATTTACCGATTTTCTCAGTCACAGCAGAAAAAGCAAAGGGCAGGCCAAAAGACGTGAAATCGAATTTATAATCGATGAGCAGCCGCATACCTTTGATTGTATTGTTTCATGTGTTTATGACCAGAATCAGCATGTGTGCGGTGCGGTAGCGGTGCTGCATGATGTAACACGCGAGAAAGAAGTTTCTCAAATGAAAAATGACTTCGTAAGTCATGTCTCACACGAGCTGAAAACGCCTCTTGCTTCTATCACGGCATATTCGGAAATGCTCTGTGATGGTGAGGCGGAGGACGAAGAGACAAAAATGGAATTCTATTCTGTGATTCAAAATCAGGCCAAGCGGCTGAGCCGGCTTATAGAGGACATATTGAATATCTCGCGAATAGAATCGGGTCTGATTAAAGTGGATAAAGAACCTGCGAGCTTGACAATGTTGATAGAAGAGCAGTTGGGAATGATAAAAAGTTATGCAGAAGAAAAGAATATTGAGGTTTCCGGGCAAAGGCCGATAGTGTTCGACCAGGTGTTGGTAAACAAGGATATGATTTCACAAGTCATCGTTAATTTACTCAGTAACGCCGTTAAGTATACGCCTTCCGGAGGTGCCGTTAAAATAGAAACCGAAGTTGACGAGCATACGAAACTGGTCAGGGTCAGTGTCACCGATACCGGAGTCGGGATTCCCGAAGATGAAGTGGAGCATGTTTTTGATAAATTCTACAGGGTTCGTGCCAATGAAAAACATGCCAAAGGGACCGGTCTGGGCCTGAATCTTGTTAAACAGATAATTGAAAAAGTTCATAAAGGCCGTGTTTTTGTAAAAAGCAAAGTTGGTGCGGGGAGTACTTTTAGTTTTGAATTACCGTTGGCGACAAAGGGGACGGCCAGTGTTGTTTGACTGGTTAAACAAATCAACTGTCGAGTGAATTTTTAGTTTGGAGGTAAAACATAATGGCTGATAAAAGAGTCCTGATTGTAGATGATGAAATCCATATTGTTCATGTGGTGGCGATAAAACTTCGTAACAATGGTTATGATGTATTGTCGGCGGATAACGGCGCCGAGGCATACGAGCTGGCCTGTCGTGAGAAGCCGGATATTATTGTTACTGATTTTCAAATGCCTGTCATGACGGGCCTGGAGCTTGTGGAAAAACTCCGGCAGAACGACCAGACGAAAGACACGCCTGTGATTATACTGACTGCGAGGAGCTTTGCCATTTCAAAAGAGCAGCAGGAGCAGTTGCAGATATCCGGCTGTCTGAGCAAGCCTTTCAGCCCGAGGGAATTGCTGGAGAACATCGAGGATATTCTCTATCAGAGAAAGCAGATGGTGGAGAGTTAACGGTCGTAAACGGTATCTGAATATTAACTGCAAGACAAATGGGATGAATTGTGACTATGATGGAGAGAATGACGAAGAGCCTGGATTTTGCACAATTGCGCGAAATGGAAAGATTCGGCAACAGGGTAAACAAACTCTGCGCTAATTTTGCAGTTTGTGATACCGAGGGAGAGCTTGTCGTACTGTGTGACGGCGGCGGTTTCGACAGCAGCCGGGAACAGTTAAAACAATTAGGTCGACAAGTCTTGGATAGCAGTACTGCGGAAGATTCTTCCGACAATATTGATGTACCGATATGGAGGTTCGGCGATACGAATATGGTCCTGGCGATTGTGTTAAAGCATTTTCGTTCAGGACATAGACGGGCCGGGACAATCGGGGCCGCTTTACTTGACCTTGGCGATGTGCTTTTTTCAAATGTCCAAAATATGTCGGCCGGTTCAGATGTGAGACCTGTTCAAAAAGACAGCGAGTATTTTGCAGAGATGCTGAGGCTTCTGGCGGAAAAATTTGAGGCCCAGACAAAAACCGAAGAACAAATTGAGATGGTAAGTACCGAACTGGCAAGAACATACGAAGAGCTTGTGTTGCTTCATCGTATCAGCACAAATATGAAGGTTACCGAATCTGACGCCAATTTTCTGCAGATGGCCTGCGACAGCCTGACTGAAATAGTTTATGTCGAGGGCATAGCAATATTGCTGGGGAAAATTCTGGATGACAAGCAGCGGCTGGTGATAGCTGCCGGATCGGGATTAATTGATATTGACGAGCAGATGGCGGCGGTTCTGCATAGCAGGCTGATTGAGGAAATAGATACAGGCAAAGAGGCTTTGCTGGACAGCGAAGTGGATGCGGCTTTCAAATATGATTGGCCGAGCCGGACAAAGAATATTATTGCGGTTCCGTTGTTTGGTAAAGACAAGACGGAATCTCATATTACCGGAAGAACTCAAAGTGGCAACGACATAATGGGTTTGATGGTGGCGATCAATAGGATTGGAAAACCGGATTTCGACAGCACAGATGTAAAATTGTTCAATTCGGTGGCGAGCGGTTGTGCCGTGTTTATCGAGAACGGCAGACTGTTTAACGACCTTAAGGAATTATTTATAGGTTCATTGAAAGCATTAACAAACAGTATTGACGCCAAGGACAATTACACGCATGGTCATTCCGGTAGAGTTGCGTTTATTTCGAAATGGATTGCCGACAGACTTACCGGCGAACACCAGCTTGAGGAAGAGCAGATTCACCAGGTTTACCTTGCCGGTTTGCTGCATGATGTGGGAAAAATCGGCGTAGAAGAAGCTGTATTGCGAAAGAAAGGCAAGCTGACTGAGGACGAATTTGCTCGTATAAAGAAACATCCGTGTATAGGTGCGGGCATTCTGCGTGAGATAAAGCAGATGCGTGACATTATGTCGGGTGTGTTGTGTCATCATGAGCGGATCGATGGCAGGGGGTATCCCAATGGTTTGACGGGCGATCAAATACCCCTGATAGGGAAAATTGTCGGTTTGGCGGACAGTTTTGATGCAATGACGTCAAAACGAACTTACAGAGACGCCATGAATATAGAACAGGCAATATCCGAAATTGAAAGAGGACTGGGTACCCAGTTTGACGAAGAAATCGGCAGGGTGTTCCTGCAAAGCGATATATATCACCTGTGGAGTATTATACAAGACGGTTTCAATGAAATATATAAAAACGGTAATTCTGTGGAATACGGTACTGCCGCAGTCGGGACGTTAGTAAGATGAAAATCAAAGTACAGGACTATAATGATGTTACAGTTGTTGAGTTGCAGGGTGAGCTGGATGGTGACGTAGACGAAATGTATCAAAATACCATCAGCAGAGTTGTTGCGGAAGGCAAGGTCGGGATAGTGCTTGATATGCGAGGTATAGGTTTTATTGACAGCCAGGGTCTGGAGCTTTTATTGTGGACACGCGATTACTGTAATCTCAACAAGCGTGAGCTAAGGCTGGCCGGACTCGATGAAAACTGCAGGAAAATTCTGGAAATTACCAGGCTTGAAAGTGAATTTGACCTGAATGCCGAGCTGGCAGAGGCCGTCAGGAGCTTTGCATAGGTTAAAGAATCGGCCTGTTAGACAGAGAAAAAAGATATGAGCCAGATAGCAGCGGAAAACAAAACACAGCTTGGACAGTTGCTGCTTGCACGTGGTATCGTGACTGCTGAGCAGATCGAAAGGGCTCTGACCGAACAAAAGGAAAAGGGGCACAACAAGCTTTTAGGCGAGCTTTTAGTGGAGATGGGCTATTGTTCCGAGAACCAGATAGCCTCTGCCCTGGCTCAGGCATACGGTGTGCCGTATGCTCAGATTGGTCCCAAGATTTGTGATCCAAAGATTATCGATGTCCTATCGAGAGACTTTCTTGAGGAGCATATCGTCCTGCCGCTATTTAAAGTGCATGATGTACTTACAATGGCGGTGAGTGAGCCGACAAATGTGTTCCTGATTGATGAGATAGAACGCATCAGTGGCTGTAAAGTTCAGATAGTATGCTCGACAAGCAAGGACATCAAGGCAACTCTGCAAACGCATTTGCCCGCCGCCAATGTCTTCGTTATCGACGAAATTATCGATGAAGAGGGTTTGGAAGATTTTACCCTGATAGAAAATATAACTCAGGATATAACCAATCTCGAGGAGATAGCGGGCCAGTCGCCGGTTGTCAAACTGGTCAATTACCTGCTTTACAACGCGGTGAGAGAAAATGCAAGTGATATTCACATAGAGCCGGACGACAAGAAGCTTCGCGTCCGGTACAGAGTAGACGGCAGGTTGTATGAGAAGATGCGTCCGCCTCATCAGATGCATTCGGCGATTGTTTCACGTATCAAGATTATGGCGGAACTGGATATAGCCCAGCGGCGTCTGCCGCAGGACGGCGGCATCCATGTTCTGGTGGAAGGCAGGCCGATCGATTTGCGTGTGTCAGTGATGCCGGGCAACTTCGGCGAAAAAGTCGTTATCAGGGTCATCGATCCGCAGAAGATTCTTTTCAATCTTGAGTCGCTTGGATTCACTTTCGATAATTTGAAGTTGTTCAGAGAAGTGATTCAGGCGCCGAACGGTATAGTCCTGGTGACGGGCCCGACCGGTTCCGGAAAGAATACCACGTTATACTCCGCCTTGTCGGAGCTGAACAGCGAGGAAGTTAATATCTGTACCGTCGAAGATCCGGTAGAGTGCAACATTGCAGGTATAAATCAGTTTCAGGTCAATCAGGCCGCAGGTTTTGAATTCTCAACCGCTCTGCGAAGTTTGTTAAGACAGGACCCGGACATCGTTATGGTGGGCGAAATCCGTGATAAAGCGACTGCGTCAATTGCGGTTCAAGCGGCGCTGACCGGGCATCTGGTTTTATCGACTTTGCATACGAACGATGCTCCCGGGGCCGTGACGCGGTTGCTGGATTTGGGTGTAGCTTCGTATCTTGTAAGCGCTTCATTGATTGCTGTTCTGGCCCAGCGGCTTGTGCGCAAGATTTGCCCCAATTGCAAGACGGAATATGAACCGCCTCAGAGCATAAGGAAGATTGTCGAAAAAAGCTGTGGACAAACGCAAAAGTTTTATCGCGGCGTCGGTTGTAAAAAATGCCGCAACACAGGCTTTACCGGACGTATCGCGATTCATGAGCTTTTCGTTCCGAACGAGGAAATCATGGAAATGCTAAGCGAGGGGATCAGTTTGAAGAAGCTGAGATCAAAAGCACTTCAAAGCGGAATGGCCTCCTTGCAGGCGGATGGGATTGAAAAGGTTATTGCCGGAATTGTCTCTATCGAGGAAGTGCTGAGAACAACGCAGGCTGAAGGCTAAGGGTGTTTGGAAATATTTGATTTTTGTGTGGCATAGAAAACAATGACTATTTCGACGAAGAACTTTGTGGAAGGACTTGATTCCGTTCGAAAGAACGAAAAAACTCCACCTGTCGTCGGCAGGCAGGGGCGAACCACAGAAGGCTCCGCAACTTTCCCGGAAGCTGAAACTATTGCAGTACCCGAAAAAAAGAAAGGTTTTGGAAGGACATGGCTTGAAGTTTTACGCACTCAAAATCCCAAGTTATATAAGGCAAGGATCAAGCAGTCTGATTTGATATTGTTCACAACGCAATTATCCGTGATGCTTGACAGCGGCGTAGTGCTCAGCGACGCTCTTGATGCCATTGCAGAATCTACTTCGTACCGGACCAATGAGACGTTTCGGCTGGTAGTTATGGATATCGCGAAAAAGGTCAAGGGCGGCGATAATTTCTCGAAAGCGCTGACCGGTTATCCGAAGATTTTCAATTCTATGTTTATAAGCATGGTGAGAGCATCCGAGGCCTCCGGCAAGACCGCGGAGATGTTCAGTGTTCTAAGCGGTTATCAAAACTTCGAGTTGGAGACCCGTAAGCGTATCAAAGGTGCGCTTACGTATCCATTTATGATGGCCCTGATGGCGGTAGCGGCGACTGGAACACTGATGTTTTTCGTCCTGCCGAGATTCATGGGAATTTATGAGGCCAAGGGGGCTGCGCTTCCGAAGCTTACCCAGATGCTGGTGAATTTCAGTAAGTTGCTGGGCAATATGAAAATTATGACAAGTGTAGTGATGTTGCTTATATTTGCAGGAATTGGATTATATTACTGGGCCGGAACATTATCCGGCAGACGTTTTATCGATTATATCAAAATTCATACACCTGTGCTTAGCACGATGTTTATCGATATGGTTGTCACTCGCAGTATGCGAATTATGGCTACGATGGTCAATACGGGTGTGAATCTGCTCGATTCTATCGATGTTATGCAGGGCGCGTGTCAGAATTATTATTTTCAGAGGCTTTGGGCCGGGGTCGATGAAAAAATTCGGGACGGTTATCAATTCTCCGAATCGATATTGATTTCCCAGAGTGGTAATCTGATAGCACCCGGGATTATTCAGATGCTTAAGGCCGGTGAGAAAAGTGGTAAGCTCGGTGATGTATGTGATAAAATTTCAGTTTTCTACGAGAAGAAACTCGAAGCTTCCATCAGGAGCGTCATGGCTCTTATAGAACCGATAATGATTACAATTCTGGGAAGTATTATCGGTACAATTGCTATTGCATTGCTGCTGCCGGTTTTCAGGATTTCGAGTGTAATAGCGCATTAATGTTAAAAAAACCGGGACCTGCACCGAATTCACCGATACAGGCCCCGAGATAATTCAAATCATCCGTCAATCAACTTTGCATACGAAAATGTAAGCTCGTTTACTCCAGCCGATACAAACAGATATCGTCAAAGAAAACATGTCCTGAACCACCGGCAATAGGATTGGACTTGTTTCCGAAGCCGAGGGTAATCAAATTAACGTTGGTCAGGTTTACACCCTGGGCTGCAAATTCCTGAAGTGGTATAGGCCATGGAGTCCATTCCAGAACCAAAACAGCGTTTGCGTTATCGTTGACGGAAACTGCGTTGCCGTTCAATGCTACATACATCGGCACAACGGCATTTGCCGCATCGCCGTAATACCAAATCATCAATGTATTAACGTCGTATTCTGTCCAGTTAAGCAGAGTTGTGATTGCTTTGGTCGCCTCTGAAAGTCCAGCGGCGTTATCGTAAAACAATGGGAATGACTGCACACCGCTGTGAACTATCGTCGTTTCAAGATAATGTTCTCCGGCGTTGAAATCTGGGTCCGGATAACCGGATGTGGCGCCATTAGTCGCGACGCCGTAACCGTCTATCCACGAATTCCATATTTCATTAGGTGGGTAGTCGTTGTAGTCTTCGAAATCATCCACGACGAGGTAATCAGCTATCGTAAAGCTCCATATCTTGCCTTTGCTGATAGTACCATCATTATTGATTTCGTCTATTCTCCAGAAATAAGTCGTGCCCCATTCCAGGCCGGTTGGGGTATACGTTGCAGTATTTTTTCTGCCTTTGTATATGTCCGGAGTTGAGGTATCAGCATCTGCTATTGCGTCCTTATCAGTGCCGAAGTAAACGTCATGTTGTACTGCGGCGTCTCCGGGCACCCATGACAGAGGCTGTGTATGCTTGATATCCATTATAGCTCCATTTGTCGGGCTTGGAGCCCATGCAATCAGCAGGTCCTCTCTCATAGCTTCGATAATTTCGTTCTCTGTTAATACCCTATTGTAGATTCTTACTTCGTCGATTCCACCATTGTAATGGAAACGATTACCGACGGATTCTCTGCCTATGTTGACATTGTATACGCTTGCATTCACAGTTCCGGGTGAGTTTGTGGTTGCCTGCGATACTCCGTCCAGGTAAAGTCTGAGTGTGTTTCCGTCATAAGTTCCGGCCAGGTGGTGCCATTCACCATTCAGCGAACTGCTTGGCTGGTATAGCACATTAACAGAGTCAGATATGCGGAATTCCAGATTGTTCGCATTATTATGTCTTAAAGCATAACTGTCATTGCCTTTTGCTATATAGGTCTGATCCACTCCATTACCAAATGCCTCCGGTTTAATCCATACCAGCAGTGAAATCACGTCATTGATATTGAGGCTCTCGGAATCTCCCACATCGACAGCGTCATTGTACCCATCAAGCTCCAGTGCGTAACCAAGCTGGCCTATTATCCATTCCGGATTGCCTGTTATATTTCCGTTGTTGTTAAGACCCGACCAGTCGAGCGCAACGTTTCCAACTTCATCATCCAGCTTCCACCAGCCCACAAGGGTCTCGTCGGTGACCGATATTTCCGGGATCGTCCTAAATGCCCAGACATCACCTTTGGATATTGTCTCGTCATCGTTCAACTCGTCGATGCGCCAATAATATGTAGTATCGAATTCAAGAGCAGGTAACAGGTATGTTAACGTATCCTGGTTGTTGATGTACTCCGGCGAAGAATTGTCTGCATTGGCAACAGTGGTTTCGTCCGTACCGAAGTAAACGTCATGGGAGATTGCCTTAAAACCACGATTCCATGACAGGTTTACATTTGTATCGACATATTTGGCGCCGTTTGCCGGATCAGGATTGTAGGCTATTAGCGGTTGAACCGTGAAGCTCCAGATGTCGCCTGTATATACGGTGCCATCGGTTTGAATTTCATCAACCCGCCAGTAATAAGTTGTTCCCAGATCGAGTGTCAATGGGCCATAGCTGGTCTGATCTACTGTAACTATATCTGCTGTACCATCTGTCACTGCCTGTATGTCTTCACTGAAGTAGACATTGTGCTGAGATGCATTAGAGCCTGCGTTCCATACCAATGTAACCTCGGTCTGATTAATTGTACTGCCGTTGGCAGGTGTTGGTGCAGAAGCCTTTTCAGGGCTGGCTATTTTCTTTATCTCGATATCGGATAACGCGCGGTTGTAAATCCTGACATCGTCGACTAAACCGTCGAAATACCATCTCGTACCGTCTCTTGTTCCTATCATGACGTTATCGGCATTAATATTGATATTGCCTGTTTGATTGGTTGTGGTTATTAGCTCACCGTCGATATATGCTTTTATTTGGTTTCCGTCATAAGTTCCGGCTACATGGTGCCAGATATTGTTAAACGTGCCATTCAGCGGAGTCGTCGCCACTTTCCAGCCGCCAATATAAATGACCACTTCGAAGTTATTCGCGGAGCTTTGCTTTATGACATAACTGTTGTTGCCTTTTCCGACAAAATGCTGGTGTTGACCGTTGCCTAAAGCGCCTGCATTTATCCATGATGCAAGTGTGATTTGTTCTGTTATATCGAAGATTGTGTCGTTTCCACAATTGACATAATCACTCGTCCCGTTGAGTTCAAGGGCGCCTCCGAGTCGTCCGGCTACCCTGCTGCCGCCGTTTAAGGTGCCGTTATTGCCGTAGCCGCTTGAGTCGATAGCGTTTGTGCCGGACGTCTCGTCGAATTTCCACCAGCCAACGAGACCTGCTTCCTGGGAGACGGCTGTATTCGATACGACCAGACCAAACACCATCGCCAGGCAGGTTAGATAAATGACATGTTTAGACATAATAGTCCTCCTGATAAAAAAGTTCACGTAGTAAAACTAAGATTGTATAATTCGTACCTTTCCCCATAAAATTACATATATTTAAGAAGAAAATGATTTTCTATTCCGGTACTGCCTCCTTCCTTCAAAGACTGGATATCGATCAAAGTTTAAATATATAGATGTAAATATGACTATTTTTGTTAAAAGTTGATAATAAATGCTCAACAGACATCCACAACTTCCTATAATATGGCAGTTTATATATACCTTAATGTGATAAGAACACACCACAGGCTGCCCAATAAACACACAATCCTCTCTGTATTTATAACATATTGGCCGGTCCCCGGTCAAGTTGAATTTGTCGTATTCATAAGCACGCGATAGGTAAAATAGTTCTTTGCTATGCAGGATTTATGGGTTCGATTGACGGGAAAATTGATGATTGACCGGCAGATAATGATGGGAATTCCTGTAAGTCTATGTGTTTATGTAGTTTAGTAATTCGGTTGTTGTTCCAGCTCATCTTTCGGTCGATGCTTCCATCTTCGATGCAGCCACCAGTACTGGGTTGGATCTTCCCGGACGAAATCTTCAATAGCCCTTGTGTATTCAGTGGTTACCCATTCCAGAGGATTATCTTTATCCGCCCATTCATTCGGAAAAATTATGCGATTAGCCCCGATTTCGAAGAAGAAATGGTTACCGATTCTCCTGCTATAGCCGACGACTATCGGTATATTCTGTGTGATAGCGATTAATCCGATACTCTTATAGGTGCTGGCTTTGCGGCCGAAGAAGTCCACGAAAATACCTTTCCTGCCGGCGTCCTGGTCTGCGATAAAGCCCAATGTTGCACCGGTTGAGGTAATTTGGGGCATAAGCTCGGCCGCACCCTTTTTATCAATTATTTTCTGGCCCATGCGCTTCCGGACACCGTAAAGATACTTGTTGATGTACTTATTGTCCAGCGGCCGGGCGATACTGTAAATATTAAAACCGAAAAGACCCATGAGATACCCGATTATCTCGAAATTACCGTAATGGGCGCCGACCATCAACAAACCCCGGCCTTCCTTCATCATCCATTTGGCCCTTTCGGCATTCCTGTAACAGGAATAATTACGCCAGTTGTACTTTTTTACCAGCCGCGGCGTAAAAAGCACATCTATTGCCAGCATTACGATATGTTCGAAGCTGCGCCGGCCGGTTTGATGTATCCATTGTTCGCTTTTCTCCGGAAAACTGGCACGAAGGTTGTCCAGTGCCCGTTTTCGGCCGCGATGATAAAATTTCCATAGTAGCCGTCCGAGAAAACATGCCGTATTTAGATTGGTTTCGACATCGAACAGGTAGAGAAAAACTATCAGGATACGCAGCGCAAGATAACTGAGCCAGTCAGTGAAAGGATGATGTTTTTTTATTTTTTTCTTTCGTTCAGGCAAATCGGCCATAGGCTGTGATTTTAAATTCAGGACCGCTGATGTCAAGCTTTAATGCTCTTGAGAGCTGTTCGATACTAAGTCAGAGAGTATTTTGACGTTGACTGCTTGTTTTTTCCGGCTTAGAATTACAATCTCAATTATAGAAAGGGATTATTATGGATTATGAGCAGGATAATAATTTTTCAGATCCGATTGAGCCGCTGGAGCCGGCTGCACGACGGGATGGGCGATTGCCGACAAGGGAGCATAGGAAGACGTGGACCGTTTGGAAAGTAATCTGGTGGATTATTATGGTGTTTTCCGTTATGGCAAATTTTGTACTTTTTTTGCTGCTGGTTGGCGTTATCACTATCTTTACGGCAGGGCACGGAAGTCTCCTTACCGAAGAAGTTTTGCGTGAAGGACCTGTCAGGGATAAGATTGCGGTGATTACCGTTCAGGGTATCATATATGGTGACGTAGCCGATGATGTTTACGGACAGTTAAAAGCGGCCCGGCAGGACCATAGAGTAAAAGGATTGATAGTCCGTGTGAATTCGCCTGGAGGGACGGTATCAGCCAGCGATCAGATTTATAAGCAAATCAGTGAGTTCAGAGATAAAGAAAATAAACCTGTTATTGCGTTCATGCAGGGTGTGGCAGCATCCGGCGGATATTATACTTCGGTAGCCTGTGAAAAAATCATAGCCGAACCGACTGTGATTACCGGTTCGATAGGGGTTATTAGTTCGTACCTTGTTGTTCAGGAATTGCTCGAAGAAAAACTTGGTGTTCTGCCTGTCACTATTAAGTCGGGCCAAAAAAAGGATTGGCCGAGTTATTTCAGATCACCTTCGCCGGAAGAGATTCAGTATATGCAGGACAAGCTGATTAAACCTGCTTATGATAGATTCGTGCAGATAGTAGCCGAGGGGAGAAAATCGTCGCTGACGCTGGACAAAGTCAAAGAGCTGGCGGACGGAAGTATTTTTGGTGCGCAGGAGGCGTTTGAAGTCAAACTAATCGATGATATCGGCTATCTGGATGAAGCGATAGAATTAGTCAAGTCTATGGCCGGAATCAAAGAAGCCCAGGTGATAGAATATCGCAAGCCGTTTTCCATATCTGATATTCTGAACAGCCGCAAGACGAATATGCTCAAAATAGATAGAAATACGCTATATGAAATCAGCACTCCTCAGATTTTGTATCTCTGGAGCGCTTATTAGCACATGGAAATAACGGAAAAACGGGATGAAACGTTGAATAATATTGGGGGAAGTACAAATCACAATTAAAAATTATGACGTTATTTAGTATTCCTTCCGATCTCTGATTGAGCACTTATCAGCTTAATTCCAAATCTCCAGCGGTCCAATTCTTCTGAATTCAAATTATTGCTTACTTAAATCATTAACGTGTAAAAATATAGCTTTTATACCGTTTTTACTGTTATAAGGACGGTTTATCTGCTGGTTCCAATATTAAATAGGGCGTATTGGCACATTAATATTGTTATTTCGTGGCCTTTTCACCGGCTTTGCCTACGGTTTGAATGTCTTTGCCAATGCCTTGAACAGTAGCGCAGCCAAGTATGGAGATTGTCAGGCCGATCAGAACTATTATGAGAAGAATTTTTTTTGCCATAATTGAATTATCCTTAAAAAAATAGCTTGGATTCTAAATTATGTTCGGTAATTATGGCACAACTGCATTAAAAAATATAACAATTCTACAAATTGCGGGATTTTCTTTTTGGAATTAGTTATTGACTTTTCCGGATTAATCTGATAATTGTAAGTGTTGTATTCCCAAATGTTTTTGTTGCTCCAGTCTGTGATTTGGCTGGAGCGGTTATTATTTGGGTCTGAAAGCCGACGGGTGAAAGAATGTGGATTGTCGGCTTTGGTGCCAAAGGAAAATGATATGCGAGATGGGCGGAACAAAAAGGCAGAATTATCTGCCTATGTGGATTCTATGGAGAGAGATACTACGCAGGTTCGGCAAACCGGAATCAACAATCATAAAATAGGTGACATAAAAGAGTCTGGTAAAATATTTATAGCTATCTTCGATAATGCAGCCGACGGCATACTTATTGTCGATGTTCAAAATAAGCAATTTCAAATAGGAAATAAGGCTATATGTCAAATGCTCGGCTGCGCCAACAAAGAAATCGAAAACATGAGCATCGAGGATATTCACCCCAGAGAGAAACTGCCCGAGATTATTGAGATGTTTAACAGGCAGGTTCGAAGAGAATTAACCCTCGCCAAAGATATTCCCGTTAAAAGAAAAGACGGCTCAGTTTTTTATGCGGATATCAATTCATTTCCGATAAAGCTCGGATCCAACAAGTATCTGATAGGTGTTTTCAGAGATGTAATGGAGCGCAGGGATGCGGATGAATCGCTCCGACAAAGCGAGGAAAAATTCCGTTTAGTAATGGAAGCGACTAATGATGCACTATGGGACTGGAATCTGGTTACTGGTGAAACATATAGAAATCCGCGCCATGCAACGATGTTGGGATATGAGCTGGTGGAACTATCTTCGTCAAATAAGGAGTGGGAAAAGCGTATACATCCGGACGACAAACCTTTAGTGCTCAAAGTACTAAAGGAAAATCTAAGCGGGAAAAAGGATTCTTTTGAACATGAGTACCGTTTGAGGACTAAGTCCGGCGATTATATATGGATTTTGGGTCGAGGTAAAGTGGTGGAACGTAACAAGGATGGTTCGCCCGTTCGAATGATTGGTACAAATATTGACATCACCGAACGAAAGAAAGCAGAGGAAGCCCTCAGACAAAGTGAGGAGACTCTAAGATCATTGGTGAATGCTATAACCGAATCAGTGATACTGATTGACACGAAAGGGACCGTTCTTGAGATAAACGAAACGTCCGCCAGAAGGCTGGGCGGCAGTGTTAACGAACTTATGGGAAAATGCTGCTATGATTTTCTGCATAAAGACATAAAGGAATATAGAAGATCCAAAGTTGAGGAAGTCATCAGAACAGGACGGCCCCATCAATTTGAGGACCGCACACAGGGAAGAATCGTAAGCAGTTCTATGTATCCCATTCTTGATCCTGCTGGACGCGTGGTACAAGTGGCTATTTTTGCATTGGATATCACTGAGAGAAAACGCATAGAACAGGCACTCGCTGAAAGTGAGGAGAAATACAGAACGCTTATCGAAACAGCTCCTGATTCCATAGCCATGGTCGACAGAAACGGTACGTTTTTATTTATGAATGCCACCGCCGCAGAGTATATAGGGGGAAAACCGGAGGAACTTTTAGGAAAGACAATACGGGATATTTTGCCTGATGAAGTTGCAGATAAATACACAGGGTATATCAAGGGGGTGATAGACAATAAAAAGGGCATCAATATTGTTGATGAGATTGAATTGCGGGATCAGAAGCGATGGTATAACGTTACAATAGAACCGTTGAAAGATGGTAATAGGAATGTAATTTCGGCGTTGGTGATTGCCAGAGATATTCACCATATCAGGCAGGCGGAGGAACAGATACTCAGGCTTAGCTCGGCCGTTGAGCAATCAATTGATGGTATTGCGATGTGTGATTTGGAGCCTCGGATGTTATATATGAATGATGCTTATGCCCGAATGCACGGATATACTACCGAGGAAATGACAGGAATGAAGATAGCGGATCTGCACAGCAGTGAATCCAAAGAAGAATGCCGGAAGGTTGTCCATCATTTAAAAATAAGAGGAGCATGGATAGGTGAATTGGAACATGTTCGGAAAGACGGAAAGATTTTCCCCATTTATTTGTCTGTCACTCTGCTGAAGAACGATGAGGGTGAGGCTATTGGAAGTATTGGGATTTGCAGGGACATGACGGAATATAAGAAGACCCAGAAAGACCTGAAGATAAGAGATGTTGCCATAGCGTCATCCATAAATGGTATTATAATAGCAGATATGGAAGGGTATGTCACTTATATGAATCGTTCGTGTCTCAAGATGGGCGGATATGAACGGGAGAGTGAAATTCTGGGTCGAAATATAGTTGAATACTGCCATGACCGGGATGAGGCTTTGGCTGTCCTAAAAACTGTTCAGGACAAGGGTAGCTGGATAGGCGAACTGACTGTTGTAAAAAAGGATGGTTCAACGATACTTGTTCAAATTTATGCGACCCTGGTCATGGATGAGCGCCGCAAACCAATTGCTATGATGGCTTCATTAGTTGATATTACAGAGTCAAGGCGCAGCCAGGAACAACTTAATGAGTATCGCGAGAAAATGTCCCGAACCGAACAGCTTGCCACGCTTGGGACACTCAGTGCCACTGTAGCCCATGAGCTGACCCAGCCTTTGACGGTGATACGCTTATTGCTTGAAAATACGTTGGAAAGGCTCCAGAAATCATCATCATTTCCTCAGGATGTTCTGGAGAAGAAACTCATGGATTGCCTAAAACAGGTCTCGAACATAGTTTTGATAACCGAAAGATTTCGTAACTTTGCCAGGAGATCAAAAGACCGTATATTCAGGGAAGTGGATTTAAAAGATATTGCCGGAAGGATAGTAGGAGTGCTGGCCGAAAGCGCAAGACGGGCAAATATCATGCTTCATATCGAAGATATGGTCGGGCTGCCGGCCGTATATATGGAAGAAAGAGATTTGGAACAACTGTTTTTTGCCATTATCAACAATGCCATACAGGCGGCCGACGGTGAGAATATAAGGTTATTTATTGTAAGTGGTATTGCTAAGGGCAAGTGTATTGAATTGCGATTCTCTGATAATTGCGGCGGTATTGCTCCGGAGCAGATTAATAAAATTTTTGAGCCGTTTTTTACGACCAAACCTCGCGGCAAGGGAACAGGATTAGGACTTTTTATTGTACAGGATGTAGTGAACCGGGCCGGAGGTAGGATTCGTGTTGAAAGCGTATATGGTGAAGGTTCGACTTTTTTTGTTACCCTGCCTATAAATAAACAATGAGTATCCAAATGGTCTAATAATTGAGAGTGACAAAGTATCAATATTATATTTGTTGAGCACGTGTATGTGCAATGGCAATGATGCAGTTTCATCGAATCAATACCGAAAATATCCATGCTTAAAATCAGGCCGTATTATATCTGTTCATAACTAAATAATAAAAGATGGATAAAAACCAAAAAATACGTAGTCACCACAATTGCCATATTATATAGAAAATATATAATGAAACTCTTTTGGCCTTATGATTGTAGGCAAATGAGAATATATTTAGGTTATATTTAAAATGTGCTTTATTCGCTCTGTTATATATTGATAAACAGCGAAGCTATAAATGAGTAGCAATGACAGATATTAAAAAAAAGAAACATATCTTTTTTCTTGATGATGAGCTGGAAGTACGTGAGGCTGTCACTGAAACCCTTCAACAATCTGATTATGAAGTAAGCCATTTTGCAGATGGCGCTGAATGTCTTGAAGAACTACATTCGAAAAAATGTGACTTGCTTATTACCGACCTGAAGATGCCTGAAATGAACGGCATTGATTTATTGATAGAAGTCAAACGTCTTGCGCCATGGATACCTGTTCTGGTAATTACAGGGTATGGTGATATCCCGACGGCTGTGAAGGCCGTCAAGTCCGGTGCCGTGGATTTCATTGAAAAACCTCTTGATAGGGAATCCTTCCTGAACAAAGTTTCCTCGATACTTTTAGAGAACGCGTCCGAACCTTCATTAACCAACATACCTTTAACCAAAAGCGAAAGAAAAATACTGAAAATGGTTATCGGCGGCAAGAGCAACAAGGAAATTGCCTTATTGCTCCATCGTTCCATTCGGACTGTAGAAGTGCATCGTGCTCGTTTGATGCACAAGCTGAAAGCGGATAACCTTGTCGATCTTGTTAAGCGTGCAGTGACGTTAGGATTGATTGAGTTGCCAGTAAAGAAAAAACGAGGCGAAACCGCCAAAAAGAACGACGAAAAACTTTAAATACCTGTTTAACATCTGTTTCAACAATTTTCAGGTCATCATCTCAAATATCCCACCACGAATATAAATTTCCCGAAATACCTGCAGTTTGAACACAAAAGCCGAACACCCGTAATAGTAAATATGATTATTGTGGTAGAAGGATTGACTTTATTGTGAATTCTATGCACAATAAAGCTGTAATTTGAGAAAATATCGTACTGAAAGGATTTTTTCGGAATTCAAACATTCAGATTTATTTAGTTTCAGCGGATTTTGTTCTCCTATGTATTTATTGTTTCGCATTCGTGGAGGAAGATTATGACCGGACAAACATATGTTTTAAGACAAATACTGCACCTGAGATCTGCCGGTTTTATATTAGTTATTTTTGTCCTAACTGCGGCTTATGGAAATACCTCTGAGCAACAAACACCAACAAAGATTAGGCCAAGAATGGTCCCATCCCCGCAGGAGGAATTGAATCTAAAAGACATACCTTTTAAGATAGTATATGAAACTTATCGGGAAACCGAAGGCAGGCAGAACTGGGAATTGTACATTATGAATGCTGATGGTTCTGGGCAGGTTAATCTGACCAATACACCCGATGTTGATGAGATGTATCCACATGTTTCCGGCGATGGTACAAAGATTTGTTTCGTTGCCGATGAAGGATCTGGCCGGGATAAAATTCGCAGTGTTTACTATATGAATATCGATGGTACGGGGCGTGTGTTTGTTGCCGAGAATGCCCGGCAGCCATGCTGGAGTTTTGACGGTAAGCGAATTGCGTTTCTTAGGAGTGAATACGAGCGTTACAGCCCAAGGATTTACGCAACAGCCGAACTTGTTATCTATGATTTGCAGACTGGTCAATATAAACCTCATCCCAATAATAATCTACATCACTTATATGCATTATGCTGGTCGCCCGACGGAAATTGGTTTACCGCGGCCGTACATGGAGGTATGGAATACAGTGATAATATCCTCGCTTTCGAAGCTAATGGAACAAATGTATATGATTTGGGACGGTGGGGGGTTAGGGGATGTCGGCCGGATTTTGGCCTTGACGGCAAAAAGATGGTATGGGGGGAAACCGACTGGAGTTTGTGTCTGGGCGACCTTGACCTGACGGGCCGCGAGCCGCAGGTGACGAATATTCGCGAGGTTGTCAAGTGCTTACGCAGGTTTAAGATCTATCATATAGACTTGTCACCTGATGAAAAGTATATTGCCTTTAGTTATGGTCCTACTGCGGGTTCACAGGATGTCGGTGGTAAGGCAAAAGGATGGGATATCTGCGTCAGTGACTTGTCGGGCAAGTGGGTTAAAATTACAACAGATGGAAACCATAACAAGGAGCCTGACTGGGTGCCGATTCGAAAGTGAAGTGACACTAAATATTCAGTCCTATAAAAATACGATTACAGTACAAAATGCGACAATATTTAGGCGAACGTAGTATTAGTAAACATACAATACGAATCATTTTTCTGGTTTTGACGTTGCTTGCTATTTCGGGCTGCCGCCGAGCGGAGGAAAATACAGCTATCCCGGAGGTTGTTACAACAAAGACCGGCATCGAGATGGTAAAAATTCCCGGCGGCTGGTTTGATATGGGCAGCAAAAGCGGCTCGCCCGACGAATCGCCCTTACACAGGGTGTGGATTGATTCCTTTTTAATGGATAGATACGAAGTTGTTCAGGAGCAATTCAGGAAGTATCAGATTCCCGATCCTTCGCATTTCAAGAATCCCAAAAATCCTCTGGAGCAGATAAACTGGACCGATGCCGCGATGTATTGCAACGACCGGTCACGAGCGGAGGATCTCAAACCGTGCTATGATGAGGAGACATGGCAATGCAATTTTCAGGCAAATGGATACAGACTCCCGACTGAAGCAGAATGGGAGTGTGCCTGCCGGGCCGGTACCGATACGAAATTCAGCTTTGGTAATGATGCAGGAATGCTGAAATTTTATGCCTGGTTTGATGGGAATTCGTCTGGAAAGACGCATCCTGTCGGCCGGAAAAAGCCTAATCCCTGGGGGCTTTACGATATGTATGGCAATGTTTCGGAATGGTGCAACGATTTTTATTCGGAAGATTATTATCTTGCTAGCCCGCAGAAAAATCCCAGAGGACCGGAAAAGGGTGAAGAGAGAGTTTTGAGAGGAGGGGCCTGGAACTCCAGCGCTGATAGCTGCAGGTCCACATACCGGACGAGTGACCCTTCTATTAACGATACCTGTCTTGCGAGTGATGCTATAGGTTTTCGTTGCGTAAGGAACGTACCTGGTAATATACTTGTCGAGAATAATATGGAAAATAAAGCGCAGGAAATGAAAGTGTCAAAAACCGGATTGGTTTACGATGATATTTATCTCGAACATCGAACGACCGAAGGCCATCCGGAAACGCCGCAAAGGCTGGTTGCAATTATCGAGCGATTGAAAAATAACGGATTATATTCTCAGTTGACGAAACTCACACCTGAGCCGGTCCGACCAGAATGGCTCATGACGGTTCACACGAATGAGTACATACAGCATGTGAAAGAAAGTTGCGAGGATGACCGGAGATATCTTGATTCGAGCGATACTCCAATATCACATCAATCTTACCATGTAGCGTTTATGGCGGCGGGAGGTATGCTCAATGCGATAGACGCCGTAATGGAGGGGAAAATAACGAATGCCTTTTGTGCCGTTCGTCCTCCCGGCCATCATGCAATGAAAAGCAGGGCGATGGGATTCTGCCTTTTTAATAATGTCGCTGTCGGGGCACGATATATTCAAAAGAAATATAACCTGCCGAAAATTCTTATCGTGGACTGGGATGTACACCATGGCAACGGCACTCAGGCGACATTCTATGACGACCCGTCCGTATTGTATTTTAGTGTCCACCAGTATCCGTTCTATCCCGGCACCGGAAGCGATATGGAACAAGGCAGTGGAAAAGGACTTAATTATAACATTAATGTCCCTTTGCCGGTCGGTTCCGGTGATGCCGAATATTTGAAGATTTTCAGAGAAAGACTCGAACCTGCGGCTCTTACATTTAAACCGGACTTTATACTTATATCCGCCGGATTCGATGCGCATAAAAACGACTTACTTGGCGGCATGAAAGTAACATCACAGGGATTTGCCGAAATGACAAGAATTGTAAAAGCCATAGCGGAAAAATACTGCCGGGGGCGTATAGTGTCTGTTTTGGAAGGGGGGTATCATTTAGAAAGCCTTGCCGATTCAGTGGAGGCACACATTCGAGTTTTAATGGAATAAAAGGTAGTCAATGTTATTTCACACCTGGCCATTTGTCCTGTTCTTCCTGATTGTATATCCGGTTTACCTGGTCCTGAGAAAGACCAGGTTCGCTCTTATCTGGCTTTTAGTCGTTTCGTATTTCTTTTATGCCTGTTTCAATCCTCTATATCTATTTCTAATTGCGTATTCGACGCTTGTCGACTACTTCGTTGTTGTGAGAATGTCCAAAAGCTCCCGGCGAAAGTTATGGCTTGCCGTAAGTATCGTGAATAATCTCGGTCTGCTGGGCTTTTTCAAATACGGCGGTTTCGTCACCGGGAACATCAATATTTTATTATCGAAGTTTGGTTTAGACTATGTTCTGCCTGCCCCCGGCCTTCTGCTGCCTGTGGGTATTTCTTTCTATGTCTTGCAGTCGATGAGCTACACAATCGATTACTATCGGGGAAAAATCGAAAGAGAAATGAGCTTAATAAGATATGCAACTTTCGTTTCTCTGTTTCCTCAATTAGTAGCAGGGCCGATTGAAAGGGCCGCAAACCTGCTTCCCCAGTTGCACAGGATGCCAAAGGTGACAATGCAGGACATGACAGACGGGCTGTCGCTTTTTATTGTCGGTTTTTTCAAGAAAGTCGCCCTGGCTGATTATTTGTCTCTTTACGTTGATAAAGTATATGATAATCCCGGCCAGTTTCAAACACCTGCTCTGATTTTAGCCACGTTCATGTTTTCCTGGCAGATATATTTCGATTTCAGCGGCTATACCGATATGGCGCGGGGCATTGCCCGAATGATGGGCTTTCGTTTAATGCTGAACTTCAATAATCCGTACCTGGCGACGGGGCTGGGTGATTTCTGGTCGAGGTGGCATATCAGCCTTTCTTCCTGGTTTAAAGACTATGTCTATATTCCTTTGGGAGGAAACCGCAAAGGCCGGTTCAATACTTACAGGAATATGTTTTTAACTATGATGATTTCCGGAATATGGCACGGTGCGGCCTGGACGTTTATTGTCTGGGGGGCGATACATGCCCTCGGGCGCTTTTGTACTCGTGAGATGGAGCGAACTTCGTTCTATAAAGATAGGGTGCCAAAGATTGCGAAGCAGTTGTTTGTATTTGGCTTTGTAACATTTGCGTGGATTTTCTTTAGGGCCGCAAACATAAATGATGCATGGATGATCTTAACGAGAATATTCGGTTCCGGATTTGCAAATCCATATTGTCCGTTGCTGGCCCTGGCATTTATATTTTCTATATGGCTGTATCAGTTTGTTTACGAATCCGGCCTCAAATGGACACTGGAGCTAAGACCGGTGCGTGTGGGGATTGTCCTTTCGATGATAATTTACCTGATAGTATTTTCACCTTCGAGTGTAAAACCGTTTATATACTTTCAGTTTTGATTATTGTAATAACGGGTAATGATAAATGCAAAAGCAGGATATACAAGAGGTTCTTAATAGTTCCTGGAACAGATATAAAACAGAAACCGTTTTCAGCTCCAACGGCGTACGATTGTCTGCGTACGAATGGATATTTGTCGGAATTGTTGTTTTGATTGTTATTAGTTTTGGGCCGGGATTATGGGGACGGATTGAAAAATTCGAGCCGGAACCTGACTATCGTATACCGTATCAGTTAAGCTACGATTACTGGTTTTACGAACATTACAGCAGAAGGGCAGGGGGGAGGAATGATATCTTTGTAATTGGGGATTCGGTTGTCTGGGGTCATTATGTGCCTGAAGATCAGACTATATCTGCATATCTTAATAAGATTGCAGGAAGTGAGAAGTTCGTTAATTTGGGCGTGGATGGCATTCATCCGGTGGCCTTATTTGGTTTATTGAACTACTATGGAAGTGGCATATCGAACAGCAGGGTGATTTTACATTTCAATCCCTTATGGATGAGCTCCGAAAAACATGATTTACAGACAGATAAAGAATACCGGTTTAACCATCCCCGGCTTGTCCCGCAGTTTTCTCCGAAGATTCCATGTTATAAAGCTTCGTTTGCAAAAAGGATTTCGACGATAATAGAACGCCGGGCTCCGTTCCTTAACTGGATATCACATTTGAAGATTGCATATTTTGAAAGTATGGACCTGACAACATGGACGCTGGAACATCCGTATGAAAATCCTTTCGGGGCTTTGACTCTTAAGCTTCCAGTCTCAACGGATAATAGCAGGAATGAAAGCATTTCATGGATTGAAAAAAGATCGACACAGCAGGATTTTCAGTGGGTGACTCTTGATAGTTCGCTTCAATGGGAATTTTTCAGGCTGACGGTTGAGCTGCTACAAAAAAGAGGAAATAAGGTATTCGTTCTGGTCGGACCGTTTAATGAGCATATTCTTACAGGTGGAAGTGTCGAGGTATATAGAAAGATAAAAAGTGGTATAGAATCCTGGCTCCAACAGAATAACATCCCATACTTTATTCCGCAAACTCTGCCGAGCGAATTGTATGCCGATGCCAGCCACCCTCTGAACGAAGGATATGCGATACTCGCAAAACAGCTTTTCGAAAGTCAGTTTTTCAAAACAACGATTTTGTCGTTTAATGATTTCAATAGATCAATCAGTTTCGCAGCATCAGGCTTGCATTAAGTCGGCCTTTACCCCTTCGAGTATCATCTGTTGCTATCAATGGATAACCGTAATAAACGGCCGCACTGATATGGTTACCGAACTCGGCGGCCAAGCCCGTACCTATCGAGCAGAGTTCTTCATGCCTCTTTTCCCCTGCTACGGGTTTTATTATTCTTGAGCGGCCGTAGTCGACAAAAGCCAGTGGGGCCAGTTTTCGAAGTTTCTGGTCTGCTATTGTTTCCTGTTCGATTGCAGAACTATATCTGACCAAATCAAACTCGTACTGGACCGAGGCCAGTATCCCGCCGTCGGCGATTATTTCATATTCATCATATCCTCTGACGGAGTGCATCCCTCCGAAGGAAGTCATTTTTGCAGGTACCAGTCTTTCATTGGGCCAAATCCACCTGAAAGTGCTTCTCAACTGCTGGACTCTTTTTTCGTCCAGATATTGGCTGTGATTGACTGATACTGAATAGATAGCGAAATGCCTGTCCGCGTTTGTCCGGGCACCAGTGGGATTTATAGGAGCATAATCCCAGAATCTCCTCTGGCTGGATCCTCCGATACTCTGTGTCCTTGTAAGACCCAAAGAAGTACTGGACATATCGGTATTCCGATAGATGTTAATTCCATAGCTGAGCAAATCCATCTCTACATCACTCGTAAGTAAGGGAGTAAGAAGCGGAATTAGGGACTTGTCAAAAAGGCGTGGTTTAAACCTGCTTTCTTCGTGACTCAGCGAGCCGATGAGGTCGAAGAACCAGCCTTTTTTCTGAAGTAGATTATAGCGCAGGACGCCGCCGTAGAAGGAACCGTTTCCGAGAAAATTGAAGGGGCCTGTCCCCGGATTAATGTCGAACTCGCTGTATCCGCCGTAAAGATTAAGTCGAAGGCGGGGACCCGCCACCGGAAAGTCATAGCTTCCGAAAAGTGAATAATTATCATCGTAAGTCGAGTCCGGTTTTGCCTGATATATTGCGGTGAATCTATCGTCGTAGCCAAGAAGATTAGTATTAATCAGGCCGAATCTCGGGCTCCACTGTCTCTCATCTGTTCCTGAATTATCAACCTGAACGAAATAGTGCCAAGGGCTTGTTTCATAGACGTTGTACTGAACAGCAAGAGTATTCGGATCGGAACCAGGTGATACCATCGCATTTATGTATCTATCCGGATCTTCATTAAGGAGATTTAGCATATTGTCGAGCTTCTTTTGCTTTGCCACCTTCCCTTCCCTTACGGGCAGCCATGATTCGAGAACATTCCGACGCAGTCTGCCTTCTTCGGCTTCGTTTCGTTCTACATCATAGAATTTTGTTGTCACTTCACTGACTATTGCTTCAATGACGTATATGGGCAGAATCTCATCCACAAGACTCACACTGTCCTTAATCGCTTCCTTCGGGACAAACACATATATGCCGGAGTAGCCCTTGTCCGTATATTCTGAAAGGATGTATTGAGTCAGGCCCTGAATTGACCGTAGTGAAACCTCTGTGGATTGATTCGGATCGTTGAAAATATCACGAATCCCTCGCAGGTCGTAAAGGTCCCGGCTTTGTGCTTTTATAAGGGGTGTACCGGATGCATTATATACCAGCGGCATTTCGGCAATTAAGGTCTCTGTTGTTATCAGCATGTTGCCTGTGAACCGGATGTCCCGGACTCTCAAACGAATTGTATTGTCCTCGGGCAGCTCCAGTGATGCCACCTGTTCCTCTGTGACGGCGTGACGGATTTTCGCCGGCAGGACGTACCTCGGTGCGTTGGCGTCTTTGGACTCCGGGATGATATGCCCGATGATTTCCGTGAGCGACCATAGTTGTTTTAAAATCGGATTTTGTTTTTGTTCGGATTCCGTCTGGACAGCGGGTGGGTATGTTGTCTGGGCGGTGCATAATGATATACCGGTAAAAAGAAAAACGACGGTTATATTTTTAATCATATTTTTATAATTCATAATTATTGCGCCTTTTACAAATATAGTATTCCTGTTTAACTCCTGACGAAATATTCAAATGAAAAAAGACCTCTCATACGTATAGTTACAGTGGATATAATTTACGATTTGTAAGTCTCTCATGTATGAACATAATCACAAAAAAAGAATCCATTCTAAATTTGTTTATAGTGCCCGATGTTCACGCTCTTTTTTAAGAGCTGCTTTCGAGTAACATGTTCTATGTTCTTAATTCAGTGAGTTAATCTGCCAAATTTTATTTGTCAACGCAAGTAAAATCCGTGATAGCTGAGTGTATTCTGTATATGTATGTTCAGATGAGCAAGAGACAGAAACTGTCCTATCGTTTGTTATGGGAGGTTATTTTTATGTTCATTCTGTGAAAGGTATGAGGCTGGATTTCCATTTTCTGGCTTATTTATGTGGAGATGGTATGGATTCATTTCGGAAAAACGGTCAGGTGTGATATATGACTGGTTGAAGTTGTACTAAAGGTAAATCAAAAAAGAAAGATATGTTTTTGGATGAAATTAACATAAAACAATATCTATCTTATATGTTGTCGTATAGTTAAATCACTGGTGTATGAAAAAGCATGTATGTTTGATTAAAAAAGCCGCATATCAGTATTGAAAATTAGCTTTTTGGAATTGTACACGCCGTTTATCAATATTGATAATGTGTTTTTTGGGATGATATCATCAACGCAATATTTTCCGTCACATCAATACTAAAACGGCAATATTTTGCTAAAACTTAAAAAAATAACGGGCGGAAAGGCACAAGAAAAACTGGTAATAAACAAAAAGCAGACTCTGATACTGACATATCAAAGACAAAAGAAATTCAAATCTTATAGCCGATAATCTTAAATGATTAATTAAAGTCGTTCTCCAAAAATCAATTACGGGGAGATGTTTCCGAAGCATTAAAGAAGGGTAGATTACAAGAAGCTTAAAAGGTAATAAATATTTTTGTTAGGAATAAAAAAATGAAAAAAAGGAAAAAAGTTTCGATAAAAAAATATTATAAAAATTGCTTTATTTGTTTTTTAATATATTTACTGATTTTAAACATGTCGCTTCCGGCCGCAATTGCTTTGGATTCTGCGAATGTTATCAATTCCTCCGGAATTATCGGCGCCTCGTGGGGTGATAATACGGTTATAAATACCAATCACGGCGCAATAATAAACTGGAGAAATTTCGACACTAACGCCTCGCAGAGTGTTACGTTCAATCAATATATGAATGGAAGTCTTAACCGGTCTTCTGCGGTTCTCAACAGAATCAGCTCCGGTAATATTCCTACGCAATTCAATGGCGCTTTGAATGCAAACGGTCGTGTATTTATTGTTAATCCAGCCGGTGTAATATTCGGAAAAGGAGCCGTAATAAATGCCAATCAACTGATAGCTTCAAGCCTTGATATATCGAATTCGAAATTCCTTAGCGGCGACTACGAGTTCACGGCGGAAAATGACAGATTCGGTGCCGTTGTTAACGAAGGAAGAATAACTGTTACCGAGGGGCTTGCCTTAATCGGGAAGAAAATAATCAATAGCGGAATAATAACGACGGGACGCAGAGGTTTTGTTGTGATGGCGGCCGGTGACAGAGTTGTCCTGAACGAAAAAGGAAGCAACATTATTGTTGAAATGGATTCGGTTAAATTACCGGGCCAACTGTATGAAAGCGGTATGGGAGATGTTGTAAATGATAAAATGGGAGAAATCTCAGCCCCGAGCGGAAAGATTGTGCTTGCGGCAGGTGACATATTTTCTTCGGCGCTTAAGCTTGTTTCGAAGGCAGCAACAATTGCAAGTGCTGTCGGTACTATTAAACAGAACGGAAAAATTAATGTAGATAGCAGTAAAGATGGTAGTGGCAGTATTACAATGGCGGCGAGCGGTAATGTGGAGCTTGCGCCGTGGAGTGTGACAACCGCAAATTCAAAAATAAATGGAAGCGGTGGTCAGGTGGCAATTCATGCAGGTCGAACGGTCGTTGTAGATGAAGGGGCAAGAATTGAAGCAAAAGGAGGATGGGAATCAGGTGATGGCGGGGTTGTGGAAATCAGCGGTGACAATCTTGTTCTTTCAGGTGACATAAATACTTCGGCAAAAAACGGCATGCCGGGGGCATTGCTGTTGGATCCAGTAGAATTAACTGTAATGATTAATGATGATATCGAACAGGAAACTACATATAATATAAAATGC
>CAZKYP010000008.1:0-23713 GCA_964556885.1 uncultured Pirellulales bacterium
ATGTGGTGACTTCCGGTGTCGAATTAGTGTTGTCTTCCATTGTGATTTCTTCCCATCTTGGATTTTATAGATAATTATGATTCAACCAATAAGCACACCCTGATATTGCCGTCCTTATTACGGTTCGGCTCGATATGGGCATTATTTAACGTGAAATTTACCGCCTGGGCAAGATAAAATTCCAAAACTTTTGACATCGAACACCTCGAAATCATCCCGGTCACGAAAGGCAACTCGTACCCAATGGAATGTTATATAATGTACTGTCATCCGAACCTGTACTGGAGTCTTTCTCCGTATTTACGGCTCCTGAACGAAGAACAAGGCGCTGATCGGACCGAGCTTCAGCAAAACAGCTTTTTCGCCGTCAATTTCATAAAAATACAAAAATCAGGATAGAAAAGGCCGAATCACTTTGAAAAAAACTGATCATGCTGTAATAATATTATAAGATACATAAAATTACAGTTCGAAATACATTAGAAGGGTTTGAAAATGCGAAAAAAGTCAATATCACCCATATCGGTTTTGATAATTATTGTCTGTCTTTTAAGTGATGCCGGTTTAGCTCTCGCCCAGGGACAGGGAAACCAGTTTCTCGACGGCATCGGGGAGACCGCCCTTATTGCACGCTATGTGTTTAATGGCAATGCCCAGGACTGGTCGAGAAACAACTACCATGCAAAACTGCACGGCTCCGGGGCCTCTTACATCGAAGACGACCAGTTCGGTAAGGTTCTGTCGCTTCCCGGAGAAGAAAAAGGCGGCTATGTCCGGATCCCCGGGCAGGCCCTGATCGGCATCGACAGCGTGAGCGTCACGGGCTGGGTTTATGTCAGGTCCGTCACTGCCTGGCAGAGATTTTTCGATTTCGGACAGGATACAACCTCTAATTTCTTCTGCACTCCGATAGGTGAAAATGCAGATGAAGGTTATCGCGCCCGCATAACCAACACCGGCTGGACCGAGGAACTGGGGCCGATAGCTCCGCGCATTGCTACAAACAAGTGGGTACATCTTGCAGTGGTGCTGGATGCGGCCGGACAGACGCTGAGCAGTTACGCGGACGGTGTGAGGGTAGGGAAAGCCGGCGATGTGGATTTAACTATGGAGCAGATACTCAATCAGGATAATCCCGCCGCAAACCTGCTGTATATCGGCAAGTCCGAATATGAAACCGACGCCGACCTCAACGCCAGGATTTATGATTTTCGAATCTACAGCATTGCACTTACCGAAAAACAGGTGGCCGCAATCTATAACAACGCTCTGTCCGGCAATAATTCCGCAGCTACTACCAAATCCGATGTCAATATATCTCAAACTCAAACTGATGCAAAGCTGCCAAGCGCATCTGAATTGATTGAAGTACCCGACATCACTACCCAGACAGTCGTGAGTACTTTGCCGCATCTGCCCTACTACATTCCGGGTATGTATCGAAATAATATGAAAGGGCCGCTGGTTCGCGTCAACTGGCCGGCACCCACGGATAACAACGACGTATTGAAATCCGGCACTTATACGATTACCGGCACTGTGCCCGGTACTGATTTCAAACCAAAAGCCAAAGTAACGGTTAAGACGACATCGGACACCGACAACACCCCACAGCGTAATTTAGAGCCGTTCCCTCTGGGCCGGGTCGTTTTGAACCAGGACGAGAGCGGCCGCGATACCCAATTCATAAAGAATCGTGACAAGTTCATCAATACCCTCGCCGGGACCAATCCCGACAATTTTCTGTATAATTTCCGCGATGCCTTCGGTCAGCCTCAGCCGGAAGGTGTCAGGCCTTTAGGTGTCTGGGACAGCCAGACAACTCGTTTACGCGGCCATGCCAGCGGCCATTATCTTTCTGCTATAGCACAGGCATACGCAAGTACTACTTACGATAAAGATTTGCATGCCAATTTCCTGCAAAAAATGAATTATATGATAGATATGCTATACGATTTGTCCCAGAAATCCGGCCGACCTGTTCAGGAAGGCGGCGAATTCAATGCCGACCCTACGACCGTTCCGCCGGGACCAGGCAGGGAGGGATATGACTCCGACCTGAGCAAGGAGGGCATCCGGACCGACTATTGGAACTGGGGCAAAGGCTTTATCAGTGCTTATCCGCCGGACCAGTTCATCATGCTGGAAAAGGGAGCTACTTACGGCACAAGCAACAACCAGATTTGGGCGCCATATTACACCCTGCACAAGATTCTGGCCGGCCTGCTTGACTGCTATGAGGTCGGCGGCAATAAAAAGGCCCTTCAGATTGCCGAAGGTATGGGTACCTGGGTTTACGAGCGTCTGAAGATTGTACCAACCCAAACGCGTATCAGCATGTGGAATCGTTACATAGCCGGTGAATACGGCGGCATGAACGAGGTTCTCGCCCGCCTGTATAGAATCACGGGCGACCGGAAATTCCTCGATTGTGCACGATTGTTCGACAATATCGACTTTTTCTTCGGAAACGCCGAGCACTCACACGGTCTTGCCAAAAACGTTGATACACTTCGCGGCAAGCACGCCAACCAGCACATCCCGCAAATTACCGGGGCACTTGAGACTTATAGGGACACGCAGAAACCTGAGTACTATGAGGTTGCAGACAATTTCATGGATATATGTACACACTGCTATATGTACAGTATCGGCGGCGTGGCGGGAGCCAAAAATCCGAACAACGCCGAATGCTTCACCGCCCAGCCCAACACGCTGTTCACCAACGGATTTAATAAAGGCGGCCAAAATGAAACCTGCGCCACTTATAACCTGCTCAAGCTGAGCCGCCGGCTTTTTATGTTCGAGCAGGACGGCAAATACATGGATTATTATGAGCAGGCCCTGTACAATCACATCCTGGCCTCAGTTGCGGAAAACAGTGCGGCCAACACCTACCACGTGCCGCTCAATCCGGGCGCCCGAAAGCAATTCAGCAATGAAGATATGGATGGTTTTACCTGCTGCAACGGGACCGCCCTCGAGAGCAATACCAAGCTCCAGGATTCCATCTACTTCAAGAGTACAGACAACAAAACCCTGTACGTCAATCTCTATGTACCCTCAACCGTGACATGGACCGAACGCAATGTGGTCGTCAAACAAAGCACCAATTTCCCGTATTCAGACACTACAAAATTGACTATCACGGGAAGCGGCGAGTTTGATATTAAAGTACGTGTGCCGAGATGGGCAACCAAAGGCTTCTTCGTCAAGATCAACGGCCAGGCTCAGGCCGTCGAAGCCACGCCAGGTACATATCTGACCATCAACAAGATATGGAAAGACGGAGATACTATTGAGCTAAGAATGCCATTCGGCTTTTACCTAAGTCCGGTCATGGATCAACCCAATATTGCGAGCATTTTCTATGGGCCTGTTTTGCTGGCCGCAGAAGAGCCTGAGCCCCGCTCCGAGTGGCGGGCCGTAACTCTAAACGCCGATGACATCGGAAAATCCATCACAGGCGATCCCAATACCCTGCGTTTCAGCATCAACGGAGTCAACTTTAAACCATTTTATGAAACCTACAGCCGCCATTCTGTTTATCTGAATGTTATTCTGGAGTAGATTTAATTGAGGTGGGTACAGACCACCCAACAAAGCTTTATCCATTTTTACATCGCCTAAAGGCTCATAAAAAGTATGCGCCGCAGGGCCATACATTTTTCATTCCTTTTATGCTCTGAAAATTCACAAAAAAAGGACAAGACCGTAACAAAATGGTAACAGACAATTTTCATAATACTCCCTGTAGGAAAAGAAAAAATACAAGTGGAGCAATGGCATGACGACAATCTTAAAGGAGATCGGTTACTCATGGCGAGTGTTGAAACGTAAACCGGGATTCTTCGCTGCAACAGTTCTTTGTCTGGCGATGGGTATCGGTGGTGTGACGGCTGTGCTAAGCGTTTTCAACGGGATGTTCGTGGAATTGCTGCCGTACGAAGATGCCAACCGTCTGGTAGTGTTCGAAATGAGAGTGCCCGGTATCGACAGACCTATTACTGCTACGGCCGCTGCATTTTACAATACATGGCACGACGAGATAGACTGTTTTTCCGATATGGGCGCATATTTCATACATGCATCGCATGATCCATACGAGGGATGGAAGGATACGGAAGAACTTTTTAAGGACCTGCAGGGATTTCACGTTACGCCGAGTATTTTTACAACCCTGGGCGTCAAGCCCATGCTGGGCAGGACATTCGACGAGTCGGAGAATAACTTCAAGGAGCATCATCTGATAATCATCAGTCATCATGTATGGCGTGACCGTTTCGGGTCCGATCCCGATGTGCTCGACAAGACCGTGCGTCTGGACGGTAAAAATTGTAAGATCATTGGAGTAATGCCGCCGAATATGAGATTTCTGCCGTCGACAGTGGCATCGTTTACAGGGACATTTACCAGCAATAATGCAATTGATTATTGGATTCCAATGTACGATAGGTTCCATAAGCCTGAGGAGATTGACTGTTCATACGATGTGGTGGGACGACTCAAAAAGGATGCGACTTTAACCGCAGCGCAATCCCAAATGGATGTCCAGGCAAAACGCCTGCTTGAGAAGCATCTCGTTCCAATCGGCATCAAATCAATGACCATAACCATAGTACCATTGCGAGAACACCTTTTGGGCAATGTATACGCCGGATTATGGCTGCTCTTAGCGGCGGCTGGTTTTGTATTGTTGATTGCCTGTGCGAATGTAGCAAATCTGTTATTAATTCATAACCTCAGCCGGGTGCGGGAGATGGCTGTATGTTCAGCCCTGGGGGGGACCCGCTGGCGATGGCTGCGACAACGGGTCACGGACAGCATGTTAATTGCGATAAGCGGTGGCTTGTTGGGAATCTTGTTGGCCCTGCTGGGAACTCATTTACTCGTCGCCACAGCACCCGCGGACCTGCCGGGCCTCGACCAAATCCATTTGAATCCCGCAGTTTTAGTTGTTACGCTGTTAGTATCCCTACTCTGCGGCCTAATCGTAGGCATACTCCCTGCACTTCGCATGACCTACTCAAATCTGTTTATATTATTAAAAGGAATCTCATGGTCGTCCGGCACAGTCGGAGCAAAAGAACGACGCACACTCGGCAGTCTGGGAATGATTGAAGTGGCCCTGGCCCTGGTGCTGTTGTTAGGTGCCACCCTGACGCTGCGCAGCTTCTGGCGTGTTATGCAGGTCAAGCTGGGTCTGAACACTGACAATATCCTGTGTGCACGAATCATGGGGCCGGACCTGACAGAAAAACACCAGTCCCTGCTCGATAGCCTGAAGGGCCTTCCCGGCATCGAGGGTGTATCTACAATCACGGCCCTGCCGCTAACGGATGAAGAGTCGGACTTTACCTCGGTTCGCCCGGCCGCATGGGACGATACTCGTAAAGATGCGATGCCTATGGCTTCACTGCGCACTATCAGCCCGGATTATTTTCAGGTAATGGACATTCAACTGTTGAAAGGACGCTGTTTTGACCTGCGTGACACAAAGGAATCCGACCGTGTTGTTATTGTGAACCAGCGCCTTGTCAATCGCCTTTGGCCCGATGCAGACCCGATCGGACAGATCATTCATTTCGAAGACGTTATGTCGGTCATGGGCACGAACATAAGCAAGGAGAACGAACGGGCCGCATATCGAATCGCAGGCGTCGTTCAGGACGTCAAATACAAAGGTCCGGATACCGAGGCACCTATGGAGGTTTATTTACCAATGGCCCAGGGATTCCGCAAGCACATAGCAACCAGCCTGGCTTTGCGCTGCCGCTCAGCATCTACTACCTATGCTGATGTTATAAAACACCAGGTCGAAACCGTCTGTCCCGGCTGCACGGTTACAGGCTTTTCCACAATGCAGGATTTTCTTTCACAGCGAACTTCGGTCCGCCGCTTTGTGATGACCCTGCTGCTCGTTTTCACCGGCATTGCTTTGAGCCTGGCGGTGGTCGGCATCTACAGTGTCACGGCCTGCACCGTGTCGGCCCGAATGCGGGAAGTCGGCATTCGCATGACCTTTGGTGCTGATCGGATAGATATTCTTAAACTCATTGTAAAACAAGGCATGGTATGGGTCATGGCCGGCCTGGTACTCGGTTTCGTTATAGCCTTATCCCTTCGCTCGGTAATTGCCAGCCAACTGTTCGGAATATCCGCCCTTGATCCTGTGGCCGTAGCTGTGGGCATCCTGTTGATTTCACTGGTTTCACTGACAGCCTGTATGCTTCCAGCGCAACGAGCGGCCAAAGTCGATCCGATGGAGGTATTGCGAGATGAATAACAAATAATGAATAAAGGGGAAAAATGAGCACACTAATCAATGACATCAAGTATGCGTTTCGGCAATTGCGAAAGAATCCCGGTTTCGCTGCTGTCATAGTTTTAACGCTCGCGCTCGGCATCGGTGCAAACACTGCAATTTTCAATATCATCAATACCACTTTCCTGCACGCACTGCCCTACCCTGAGCCTGACAGGCTCGTATATCTTTCCGAGAGCAATGCGCAAGGCAATACATTCCCAGTTTCATATCCGAATTTTCTCGACTGGCAGAAACAGCAGGATGTCTTCAGCGGACTTGCGGTTTTTCACGGGGCAGAAGGCAAGCTGAAGACCGAGAGCGGTACGGAGATGGTGTCGGTGCTGCATGTATCCGAGGATTTCTTTAATGTATTAGGTATACAACCGGTCCAGGGACGCGGCATGCGGCCGGAAGACGATCTCCCGGGCGCCGAACGAGTAGCCTGGATTTCGAACAATACATGGCAAACCCTTTTTAATAATGATCCGGATATTGTGGGCCGGTCTTTTGAGTTCGATGGTCGAAACCTCACGATAGCCGGCATTCTACCGGCCAATTTTCGTTATCATTGGCGGACCGACGTGATCACGGCCATCGCACCGGTTGCAAAGGAATTCTTCCTCGACATGCGGGAAAGCCGCAGTAACGAATATGCCGTCGCTCGTCTCAAGCCCGGTGTGAGCATGGAGACCGCAAAAGCACAGATGGACGCAATTGCGCTTCGTCTGGCTGAGGAATATCCCGTGGCCAACAAGAGCATTGGTGTGACAACCGTCCCGCTGCGTGAGCAGCTTGCCGGTGGTGCACGTACGCAGCTTTTACTGCTGCTTGGTGCAGTCGGTCTTGTGCTGCTTATCGCCTGTGCCAATGTGGCGAACATGCTCCTGGCACGCTCATTCGCTCGCGAACGAGAAATGGCGATTCGCACTTCGCTCGGCGCATCACGATTACTTCTGATGCGGCAGTTGCTGGTCGAAAGTCTCGTTCTTGCAATCATCGGCGGCACAGCCGGTATGCTGATTGGTTTATTGGGCTTTAAGTTTGCAGGTCGTCTGGTACCATTTCAAGTCCGACAGGTAGTAGATGTGGGTGGTTTCGATTTACTCATGCTGCTCTTTGTTGTCGGAATTACTTTGGTCACCGGCGTGGTTTTCGGTCTGGCACCGGCCTGGCAGCTCTCGCACATCCGGCCGGCCTGTGCTCTTAAGCAGACCACGCGGGAAGTACATACGATTTTCGGTCGGATACGGATGAGCGACCTGCTCGTTGTCGGGCAGGTGACACTTGCATTGGTGCTGTTAATCGGTGCGGGCCTGATGATTCGCAGCCTGCACCGACTATTGAACGTCGAGACTGGATACGAACCGACCCGCGTGCTCACTCTCGATGTGGCGTCACCACCGGTAGAACAATTCCAGCGCGACCCCGGCGTCTTCACGCGTTACTACGAGAAGGTACTCGAACCGGTACAGAATATGCCCGAGGTCGAGGCCGCCGCCGTTGCCACTGGTATGCCTTTCACCTTCAGCACGAACTTCATGACGTTCTACCGCAGAGACCTGCCGGTACCGGCCGCGGGAGAGTTTCCAATGGCAAGCACACATACTATAAGTCCTGATTACTTCCGGGCCATGGGTATCCCCTTGCTGCGAGGCAGCGTGTTTGACGGGACAGAGCCGGCATATAAGATTCCGGAAGGCATGGAGATAACATCGCAGAACCTCGCGGCCATTTTTAAGGACGTCACCTTCTCCGCCGTTATCAGTAAAAAGATGGCTGATACCTTCTGGCCCGGGGATGACCCAATAGGCAAACAATTTCGTCTCGGTTTTCCCGACCTCGGTCTTCCATGGGTAGATGTTATAGGAGTAGTAGGTAATACCGTGCAGACGGGACTCGACCAGGGCGAAGTCTCCGAATTTTACCTCTCGCTGCGTCAATGGCCGATGCCCGTTAATATGCACCTTCTGGTCCGTACACGACTCGATCCCAAAACTATCATCAACTCCGTGCGAACCACAGTCTCATCAGTATTGCCTGACGAACCTGTTCGCGATGTCCGGGTGCTTGCCGAACGCATCGACAATTCGACCGCCGGACGCCGGTTCAACCGAAACCTTTTCACCTGTTTTGCAATCACAGCGCTGCTGCTCGCATCGATCGGCCTCTATGGTGTATTGGCTTTCAATGTCGGACGCCGGACCCGCGATATCGGCATCCGCATGGCACTCGGCGCTAATCGTAGCGATGTTATTCGCAGCGTGGTGACACGCGGTCTTGCTCTTGTCGTACCCGGGCTGGTAATCGGTTTGGGATGCGCGTGGGCGGCCGGTCGCCTGCTGCAGAGCCAGCTATTCGAAATAAAATGTGGCGATCCGCTCACCTTTGCGGTCGGTGCATTACTGATGATTGTAATCGCCATGCTTGCTGCATGGCTGCCCGCCCGGCGAGCAGCAAAGATAGACCCGATGGAAGCGCTTAGATACGAATAGTGAATGAAGGAGAAAAATGAGCACACTAATCAATGACATCAAGTATGCGTTTCGGCAATTGCGAAAGAATCCCGGCTTCGCTGCTGTGGCCGTGCTGACGCTGGCACTCGGTATCGGGGCCAATACGGCAATCTTCAGTGTGGTTAATTCGGTTTTGCTCAAGTCGCTTCCGTACCCGGATTCACAGCAGCTCGTACAGATATTCGAAGCTTTTCCCAACTATGACCGTAATTCCGTCGCGGGAGGTGCGTTCAAAGACTGGTACGAGCACAAAACCAAATTTGATTATATGGCGGTATATGAAGGCACACAACGCAATCTCACAGGGGATGGTCCGCCGCAGCGTGTCTCCGGCTTGATGGTTTCGTCAGAATTTCTTCCGGTTCTGGGTGTCGAACCGATTATAGGGCGCGGCTTTTCCGCCGGCGAAGATGCCGTTGGCGGCAATAATCATGTTATGATGCTGACACATAAGTTCTGGCAGAATCGGTACGGCTCAGACCCGGATATTGTCGGTAAGAGCGTTTCGCTCGACCAGGTCCCCTTTACGATTATCGGTGTGCTCGGTCCCGGTGCTCTGCTGCAGGACGACGAGCTGTATCTGATACCTGATGTGATTGACGGTCCGGGTACGTTTTGGGGGCGTGCCGGCCACTGGAGACAAGTCATAGGCCGCATGTCGCCTGGCGTCACCGTGTCCGAGGCGGAGGCCGAACTTTGCGGAATCAAAGAACAGCTTAACGCGGAATATCCTGAATTCAAAAGAGAATGTACCGTCAACGTCGTCTCTTTACAGGAAGTATACGCGGGAAACGCTCGTCCGACTCTCGTTGTTTTGCTGGGAACCGTAGCTCTGGTTTTACTCATCGCCTGTGCGAATGTTTCGAATCTGCTGTTTGCACGATGTAACGCCAGATCGAGAGAAATGGCAATTCGTGCTGCGATTGGCGCCCGGTCATGGCGCATCATCCGCCAAATGCTTGTCGAGAGCCTCCTTCTGGCATTAGCAGGATGTTTCGTTGGTCTGATCCTGGCGATATGCGGCGTCAAGCTGCTTACAGGCATGATTACGGGTATGGTTCCTCAAATGTTGTATCCCGAGCTGGATATCAACGTTCTGTTATTTTCGATATGTATAGCGTGCGGCTGCGGCGTTCTGTTTGGAATCCTGCCTGCACTGCGTGCAGGTAAACCTGATTTGAACAACGACCTGAAGGAAACCGAGCGCGGAGCGACCTCCGGTTCGAAGAGGCGATCACAATCGTTGATGGTCGTATCGGAGTTTGCATTCACACTGGTATTGCTCGTTGGAGCGGGTCTGTTCCTCCGCAGCTTCGTTAGAATTATAGAAACCGATCCCGGCTTCAATCCCAGCCAAACGCTTGCGTTCGATCTATCCTTCCCGGACGCCAAATACCCGGAAAATGAAAATCGATTCCGCTTCATTAACGAGCTGAATGAACGTCTCGCCGCTTTGCCCGGCGTCGAGTCGGTCGGCGCTTCTTCCTCTTTGCCGTTCAGCCTGCGCGGTCGTACGGAGCAGGTGAGCCGGGTTGATAAGCCTCCCCGCACGGATTATGTCGCCGCATGTGACTGGGTGAGCGGTGATTATTTTTCGGCTGCCGGAATCCAGCTTCTGCGCGGACGTACTATCACTGAAGCAGACAACCAGGAAAAAACACCACGTGTTATGGTAATAGATAGTACTGTCGTGCGCGACCTCTATCCCGATGAGGATCCTATCGGACAACAGATACGTTTTCTCGGCGAGTCATACGAAGTTGTGGGTATCGCCGCACCGATTCATCAGTATTTCCTGGATTATGCTCCGCGTCCGCAGGTTTACATACCGCAAGTTTATCTTCCCGATCATACGAGTATTGTAATACGTGCGGCGTTGCCGCCGTTAACGCTTGTGGAGGTGGTCAGGAAGACCATCTTCGAGATCGATCCAGATCAGCCTATGGCAAATGTCCGAACTCTCGAAAATGACGTTCATGAGTCGCTGGCAGTCAAACGTGCCACACTTACCCTGCTGAGTTTCTTTGCCGTAGTCGCTGTCAGCCTCGCATGTATCGGCATTTATGGTGTTATATCGTATTCGGTAGGTCAGCGGGCACGCGAACTTTGCATCCGTTTTGCTCTTGGTGCTCAGCGTCGTGATATCATACGGCTAATCTTAAAAAGCGGCATTAAACTATCCATTATAGGTATTGTTGTCGGGATGGTTATTGCCCTGGCTTTGTCGCGTTTGCTTGCAAACCTGTTATACGAAGTTAAAACGTACGATCCTTTGGTGTTTCTCGGTTCGGTCTTTTTGCTCGTGGTAGTGGCTGTTCTGTCCATATATGTCCCTGCATACCGGGCCGCAAGGACCAATCCCATGAAAGCCCTGCGGAATGAATAACGAATAACAAATAACGAATGAAGGGGAAAAATGAGTACTCTGACTAATGATGTTAAATACGGTTTTCGGATGTTGCGAAAAAGCCTCGGCTCTACTACTGTGGCTATACTCACACTCACGCTCTGCATTGCGGCCAATATAGTCATCTTCGCCGTTACCGATGCCATTCTCATCCGGCCGCTGCCTTTCCCCGAGGCCGACCGGCTCGTAATTGCATTCCATAACTACCCCGGCGCCGGCATCGAGCATCAGGCCTGTTCGTTAACCAGCTACTACGAGTGGCGAGAGTCTATCACCGCATTCGAATCCACGGCCGCCTATCAAGACGGCAGTGTCGTCATCGGTGACGCCGCCGGGCGGGAGCCGCAACGTGTCTTTTCCCAGCGCGTTACCGCGGATTTTTTTGATACACTGGGCGTCAAGCCCGCCCTCGGCCGGTTCTTCACCGAAGAAGAAACCGATCCGTCACGCAGTGCGGTTGTTGTGCTGACTGACACATTCTGGCACAGCCAC
Source organism: uncultured Pirellulales bacterium (assembly GCA_964556885.1). Lineage (GTDB taxonomy): Bacteria > Planctomycetota > Phycisphaerae > Sedimentisphaerales > Anaerobacaceae > CAZKYP01. Next base: position 11,720 of record CAZKYP010000008.1, read on the forward strand.
TACAACGCCGATCCCGGTGTACTCGGCCGTGACCTCCGGGTTGATGGACAGGTCATAACCATAGTCGGCGTCCTGAAACCTGACTTTCGCTACCTTTCCAGCCGCGCGAAACTGTTTTTCCCACTGGCTTGCGATCCGCAAAATCGAGGCCCGTACCAACGTCATAATACAAACGCACAAGTCATCGCCCGTCTCGCGCCGGGGGCTTCTCCGGCCTCGGCCCAGGCGCAGATTGATGCCCTTAACTCCCAACAAATGGAAGATGATCCACGTCTTACCAAATTACTGGAAGGCACCGGTTTTCATACGCGCATTTATTCCCTTCACGCCGACCACGTCCGCAACGTGCGCCCGATACTCATCCTGCTTCAGGGCGGTGCTTTGTTTTTACTGCTTATCGGCGGCGTCAATCTTATCAACCTGCTTATTATCCGTGCCAGCGGCCGCGTAAAAGAATTCTCCATGCGCAGGGCGCTCGGCGCCGGCCGTCGTCATGTAGCCCGCGCGGTCTTAATTGAAACAATTATGCTTGCCGGAATCGGCGGCATCCTCGGCCTCGGTTTGGGCGCTGTTGGAATTTCCATGTTGTCCGTCCTCGGAATGGCGGAACTTCCACTCGGTGCACAGGTCGACTTTAGTTATCGCGTTGCCGCCACTGCCTTGTGCGGCTCGATCCTGATGGGTATCGCTTTTGCTATTCCTATTATATGCTTTCACCTTCGCAATAACTTCTCCTCTGCGCTTCACGCAGAAGGCCGCAGCGGCACTGTCAGCCGCGCAGCTCAGGGTTTGCGCCACGGTTTTATAATCGCCCAGATTTCACTGGCATTCCTGCTGCTCACCGGCGCCGGCCTGTTCGGCATCAGTCTTAAGCGCGTGCTCAGCGTGTCCCCGGGCTTCCAACCGGAGCACGTCCTTACCGGCCGTATCGGGCTGCCGCCCGCCGGCTATGGCGATGAGCCGGCCCGTCTTGCATTCGTCGAACACATGCTCAATGAACTGCATGCGCAACCCGGTGTGACCTCTGCGGCCGTTTCCACTGTTGTCCCATTTACCGGACAGGACAACAGCCAGGCCATCGTTGCTGAAGGTTTCGAGCCGCAGCCGGGCGATTCGCTCCGTGCACATTTCCACTGTGCAGTTAGCAGTGATTTCTTCCAGGCGCTCGGTATTCCACTTCGTCAGGGCCGCCTGCTGGAAGAAGCTGATAACTATCGCGAGGAGCGCGTCTGTGTCGTAGACGAGGAATTTGCCCGGCGTTATTGGCCGAACGGTGACGCGATCGGATACCGTGTCACCAAAGGACCGGTATTCGATGAAACTACAGCTTTCAGGATTGTCGGCATTGTCGGGCAGATTAAACAGGATAAACTCGAGGAAACTGCCCTGGGTGCAGTCTATTTCCCGTATCGCTACGATGCCATAGGCAATATTTACGTCATTACAAGAAGCAGCCAGAGCCCCACAGCAATCATCTCGACACTGCGAGAAACCGTCCGGCGTCTCGACCCGGAAATACCAGTAGACGACATCTACACGATGCAGGCCCGCATTGACGCGAGCCTGGTTCAGCGCCGTTCTCCGGCACTGCTGACCGCTATTTTTGCCTCAGTTGCGTTGTTACTCACAGCAATTGGCACCTACGGCGTGGTTGCCTACGTCGTCGCTCAACGCAGGCGCGAGATAGGAGTACGCATGGCGCTCGGCGCCCTGCCGCAACAAGTTCTTACCCAACACCTCAGTATCGGTGTAAAACTCCTTCTGGCAGGTCTGGTCCTCGGAGTGCTGGGATCATGGGCGGTCGGACGCGTGATGGAAAACTTTCTCTTCGGTGTCGGCGCAATCCATGCCGGTGTGCTCACTACGACTGCGGGTGTAATGATACTCGTCGTGCTGCTGGCGTGCTTCATCCCTGCACGTCGTGCATCAAAGGTGGATCCGATGAAGGCGCTGCGCTACGAGTGAAAATTGTAACAAATTGATAGTTAATCGTTATTGTTTATTAACAAGGTACTATAAACCTGGAGCAAATGAAATGAGTACTTTTCTTAATGACATTAAGTACGGTTTTCGTCAACTATGCAAGAGCCCGGGCTTTACTATCGTGGCCGTTCTGACTCTTGGGCTTGGTATCGGGGCTACGACGTCGCTGTTCAGTGTTTTCAATGCGCTTGTTCTCGATCCTTTTCCTTATCCTGAATCCGACAAAATAGTCTACGTCTGGAATCAGCAGGGCTGGCCGCTGTCTGCACTGGATTACCTGGATATTAAGGAACAGATGACATCGTTTACGGATATGGGCGTATATCATCCGGAACGTCTGAACTTCGGCGCCGAAAAACCCGAGTCCCTGCATGCGGTTCGCTGCACATCGGGCGTTCTGCGTGTATTCGGCATGCATCCGGTTCTCGGCCGCCTGCTGAATGAATCGGATGACGTGCCGGGTGCTCCGCCGGTCACTGTGATAAGCCATGATTTGTGGACACGGTCTTTTGCCGCAGATCCGCAGATAGTAGGACAAACCTTAAAACTCAACGGGCAGGAGACAACTGTTGTCGGTGTTATGCCCGCCGATTTCGAATTCTCGTCACCATGGTACAGGGGGCAGGAATACGAATTATGGACACCTTTTACATTCGATATTAAGGAGCAGGGAAGAGGAAATCACTGGCTGTTAGGTGTAGCACGCCTGAAAACAGATGTTAGTGTAAAAGCAGCGGATGCCGAAATTAAAACTATCGGGACACGGCTGTCCAAGGCTTACCCAAACACTAATACGAACAAACCATTACTCGTAGTATCCCTGCAGGAACAGATGACTCGTCGCGCATCGTCTTCTATGTGTATATTATTTTCCGCAGTCGCCCTGCTGCTGCTCGTTGCCTGCGCCAACGTTGCAAGTATGCTGCTCGCCCGCGGCACTCAAAGACAGGACGAATTCAGCGTGCGACTCGCACTCGGCGCCTCGCGTCTGGCAGTAGTGCGGCTGCTGCTTTCCGAGACTATAATACTTGGCCTGTTAGGCAGTGCGGCCGGGATTATTTTTACTTTCTGGGGAATGGTTACTTTCCGAAATCTAATCCCATCACAATTGATAATAGAAGCCCGGCGTGCGGCCATCCATATTAACGGCAGGATTCTCCTGTTCGCAGTCGGTATAGCTTTTCTAAGCGCCCTGCTGGCCGGTTTGCTGCCGGCACTTACCGCCGCGAGGACATCGATTGTCGAAACATTGAAATCCGGCGGGCGTTCACACACCTGCTCCCGCGTACGCCATCGTTTCCTGAGGCAGCTTGTCGTGGGCCAGATTACAATAGCCGTTGTGCTCGCCAACTGCGGCGTCCTGTTGTTCGCAAGTTATTTCAATGTTTTCAAAAGTAACCAGACATTAGATACAGAACAGGTGATTTCCGCTGAAGTATCACTGCAGGGGGATAAATACAATGAGAACGAAGCCAAGCTTGCGTTCTGGGACCAGTTATTCGAACGTATTGAAGTGCTGCCCGGTGTTCAGAAAGTCGCTATTACAAGTAAGCTGCCGCTGGAAGGCGGAAACAATGCCAGCTTCCTGGTGGACGACGAGGTTTACGACCCGACTGTACAAAGACAGCTTGTCGAGCGTTCTTACATCTCACCTGATTACTTCGATGCAATGGGATTAAATTTGCTCAAGGGCAGAACGCCTGAGCCTACGGACGGACGCGGCGAATCCATCGGCGTTGTAATTAACTATGCAACGGCAAAACATTACTGGCCCGATGAAGACCCTATCGGCAAGCGCATTCGACCCGACGATCCCGAGCCGTCATTCGTTATGCACGTTATCGGTATCGTAGAAGATGTACGTCAGTGGGGCTCGGAGTATCAGCCGCTGCCTGAGGTATATGTGCCTAATTCATTTCGTCCCCGAACCGAAGCGTTTCTCATTGTTCGGGCTAAAGGTGACACAGCCGCCTTGATATCGACAATCCGAAGAGAACTTGCAGCCGTAGATGCCGACCTGCCGCTCGCCAATATTCGCACCATGAAAGAGGTCCTGAGTGCCTCGACGAGTGAACGCCGAATGTCCACGGGCCTTATAAATGTGTTCATGTTAACGGCACTCCTCCTCGCAGTAGTCGGCATCTACGGAACCCTGTCTTATAACCTGCTGCAGCGAAAACAGGAGATAGGCGTTCGTATCGCCGTTGGTGCTCTGCGTCACCATATTATCAGGTTTGTATTTCGACAGGCCGGACTCTGGGTAGTTGCCGGACTTGTCATCGGACTGATATTAACAGCGGCGGTTTCCTTTCTGCTGCGTTCGATGGTCTTCAATATCAGCCCATGGAATCCGTTGTCACTATTATTAGGATTGTGCGTAGTCGGAACCGCTACATGTCTGGCCTGTATCCTGCCGGCACTACGTGCCACTAAAACTGATCCGATGGAAGCGCTTAGATACGAATAATGAAGAATGAATTTCGAGTATCCAATTACGAATGATAAATAAAGAATAAAAGGAACAAAATGAGCATTCTAATTAACGACATAAAGTATACGTTTCGGCAATTGCGAAGGAATCCCGGTTTTACACTCGTGGCCGTTTTGACATTGGCGATAGGAATCAGTGCCAACATTACTATGTTCGGCGTGGTCAATGCCATCCTGCTTCGGCCGCTGCCGTTTGAAAATCCGGAACAACTGGTAATTGTTGAACAGGAAAACAAACAGTTCGGGAAGATACCCTGCCTTTCTTATCCTGATTTTCTGGATTGGCGGGAGCAAAATCAAGTATTTGATGAATTTGCCGCCTATACTCCGGACCGATTCGATTTGATCGAAGCCAATAAAGGTACAAGCAAGATTGACGGTGCGCAGGTGAGCGGTAATTTCTTTTCGTTGCTTAAGGTATCCGCTTATATGGGGAGAACTTTCACGAAAGCGGATGAAAAGCAAAACACCGAACCTGTTGCGATTATCAGTCACGATTTCTGGCGCAGCCACTTTGGAGCAGATAAAAATGTTCTCGGCCGGACTGTCACCCTACACGACAAGACATATACGATTGTTGGGATACTACCCCTCGGTTTCCATTATCCAGAGTCCATTGGGAATGCCCAGATATGGACCGTCCTGAATCCTGCCGGGGAGAAACTGACCAATAGAAGCTGTTGGTGGCTGCGCACTGTCGGGCGTCTCAAAACAGGTCTATCCATAGAACAAGTGCTGCCACTGTTGAATGAACTCCACAGTCGCCTGACTCAAAGCTACGGACTGCCTGATAGTGAAGTACTGATGTACGGTCTGCGTGATACGGTTGTCCGTGGTGTACGAACCACTCTGTGGATTCTTTATGGTATTGTCGGATTCATCCTGCTAATTGTCTGTGCCAATGTAGCCAATTTGTGCCTGGCCAAAACCCTAACGAGAGACAAGGAAATAGCTGTTCGTCGATCTCTTGGCGCCAACAGGCTGCGGCTGCTGCGGCAGTTCACAACAGAAAGTCTGCTGTTGTCACTGGTCGGCGGGGTCATGGGCCTGATTCTCACGGTTTGGACAATCTCTGTCTTCAGGATCAAAATTGCCGATTTTGTCCCTATGGCCGATTCCATCCGTGTCCAACCGCAGGAACTTCTCTTCGGTCTGGGGCTTTCTATATTGGTTGGAATCTTTCTTGGGATTGCCCCATTCTGGTTTATGCATCGACCTCGCCTGGTCAATATCCTGACAGAACGACGAAACGTTTCAGGACACCATGTCAGGTTATCGAATATGTTGATCGTCGGCCAGATTGCCATTGCACTGGTCCTGTCCATTGGTATGGGTTTGATGACTCGCAGTATGAAGCGACTTTCATCGGCCGATACAGGGTTCAATCGGGAAAACCTGGTTACTTTCAATATCGGAATGGGGGAAAAAGATGAAGCGCAGCGCTATCAATTCAGCCGAAACTTCCTGGAACGACTGAGCACATTGCCTTATGTCAAAACCGTATCAACGGATTCATTCATGCCTTGTTATGCAGGGGGACCCATTGCCCCTGTAACCGTTGAGGGATATACGCCCCCGGACGACAAATCCATCCAGGCCAACTTTCATGACGTCAGCGAGGACTACTTCAGAACACTGCAAATACCCATCCTTAAAGGGCGCAGTATTTCGCCACAAGAGCATCAGAAAAAAGAGAAGGTTGTTGTCATCAACGAGTCTCTGGCCCGACAATTTTGGGCAGATGAAGATCCTATCGGCAGAGAGCTGACTTTTTGCGGGCAGCAGTATCGGGTTGTCGGTGTCGCTGCTGATATGATTCAGGGTAATGTGAAGCTGCATAAATCCAATCACCTGTTTTTCCCGTTCGATACCTTTCATGCTATGCTCAAAATGTTTATAGGTTCTGATTTAAGTGTTATAGTTCGAACGGACTCTGAGCCGGGACCTGTCATCGAACAGGCCCGGGCAATACTCAGGGACATCGATTCGACACTGCCGCTCTATAATGTCAGTTCCTTTAAAGCACAAATGAATAAATATATCAGTCAGGAGCGATTCACTACCATCTTCCTGACTATCTTCGCATCTATCGCACTGCTGCTGATAATAATCGGTATTTATGGTGTTGTATCTTATGCCGTGGCACAGCGCACCCGCGAAATCGGGATTCGTATGGCATTGGGTGCCCAAAAGACCAGCATTTTAACCATGGTTCTTAAGCAGGGATTGGTATTGTTGATAATCGGCTTGTTCATCGGAGTCGCAGGTGCTGTCGGCTTAACTCGATTTCTCTCCAGCTATTTATATGAAATAAGTGCAACAGATTCTGTCACCTTTGTCCTGGTTCCACTACTGATAACCGCCGTATCGATGTTGGCCTGCTGGATACCGGCATATAAAGCTGCAAAGGTCGATCCGATGAAAGCACTCAGGTATGAATAAAACTTTTAGCAAAGAATTGGAAATTAATTAGGAACAGAAAAATGATTCAGACAAAAGAAGTATTAATTGATGTGCAGGACATGCACAAGGTCTTTGTGACCGAAGAAGTTGAGACCCATGCCCTTTCAAACATTCACCTTAGAATCTATAAAGGTGATTATATTGCAATCGCCGGCCCGTCCGGCTGCGGCAAATCCACGCTGCTGTCCATACTCGGCCTGCTGGATTCACCTTCCGAGGGCGACTACAATCTCAACAAAAATCCCGTTTCAGGTCTGTCCGCCTCGCAAAGGGCGCGCATCCGCAACCGGGAAGTCGGTTTTATCTTCCAGAGTTTTAATCTCATCGGTGACCTTACGGTCTACGAAAATGTGGAACTGCCGCTGACTTACCAGAAGATGCCCAAAGCCGAACGCAAAAAAAGAGTTCATGAAGCCCTTGAGAAGGTCTCCATGGCACACCGAATGAAACACTACCCGTCCCAACTGTCCGGCGGCCAGCAGCAGCGCGTGGCAGTGGCACGCGCGATTGTTACCGAGCCGTCCATCCTGCTGGCGGACGAGCCGACCGGCAATCTTGATTCGTCCAACGGCGATATCGTTATGGAAATGCTGGCACATCTGCACAAGCAGGGTTCCACCATCTGTATGGTCACACACGATTCCCGTTACGCCAACCATGCCCAGCGCACCGTGCACCTTTTCGACGGACGTATAGTAGAAGACATAGAAACAGCACAGGAAAAGCCTTCATAACCACTATATAAATGCCGGTACAACAAAATAATATCGAATAACGAATAGCGAACTTTTGTCCTGTTTCTTTTCAATACGTCAAATTTCGCTATTCGTTATTCATTATTGACCAGCATGATTTTCCCCCCTTGAACCTCAAACACCTCTATAGTATAATCCCCCTGTATCGCTTTTGGTGCAGGATTCCCTGCATTGGAACACATTTATTCTTTATTAACCTTTAACTGGAAAGAGAATAAAATGAAATCAGATCATACCGTTCAATCTACATCTACTTGTCAAAAACACCATCTATCCTACAGAAAAATAAAGATTTTATTCATCTTCTGTGCTTTTGTATGCGCTTTCTTTACGCCGCAGGTAACAGCACAACCATCGGGAGGCCCATATGGGCCAATATGGCAGACCTACGATTTGCCCAAAGTGTCTGGTCAGATTTACTACGTTGCCCCGGATGGAAAGGCCGAAGAATCAGGAACAACGATGGACAAGCCAACAACTCTGGACTCTGCAATAGAGCGAGTTAAGACAGGTGATGCAATCATACTGCGGGGCGGCGTCTATAGAACCGGGGGTTTGATGCTGAATCAGGGAATCACCATGCAGCCCTATAAAAACGAACATCCTGTTATTAAGGGAACCGATGTAGCTACAAAATGGGAGCATCCGAAAGATGGATTGTGGAAAACATCCTGGTCAAATTTGTTTCCCTCCCAACCTGCTGATTGGTACCGGCCTCGAAGGTCCACACCAGTATATCTTTTCAACAACGATATGGTTTTCTTCGACGGTAAGTTATTGAATCCAATCGGCGCAGTAGAGGATGTTGACGAAAGTTCGTATTTTATCGATTATGAAGCAAAAGAAGTCTACATCGGTATTGATCCGACCGACCGGCTTGTCGAAATCACTGCATTCGACAGTGCCATTATACGGACAACCGGTGAATGTCATGGCAAGATTTCGGACGGCAAAGGCCCTGTAATTCGCGGAATCACCTTCACTCAGTATGCCTTCCGCGCTTTCGAAATCGAAGGAAAAGATCCGGAAGGCATATCCCCAGAATCAGAACACGGCAAAGATGTTGTCGGTATGACCCTGGAGAATTGTGCAATTACATATTGTTCGCGGGTGGGCGGCTATTTCAGGGGAGACAATTTAACAATACGGCACTGCTATGTGAGTGATACCAGCACAGAAGGGATTTTCATCCTCAGCTCATCCGACGTCCTGCTGGAAAAAAACATATTCAAGCGAAACAACATCGAGAATATCGAGGGATATTACCCCGCGGCGGTCAAGATTTTCAACCAGTGTTACCGGGTTACCTGCCGCGACAACCTTGTTATGGACCAACCCAATTCGAACGGTATCTGGTACGATGTAGGCAATGTCGACGGGGTATTTGTAAATAACTGGATTGATGGTACTGATAACGGCTTTTTCTTCGAAATCTCCAAAGGAGCAATCTGTGCCGGAAATGTTTTCGTCAACTGCCCTACCGGCATCAAAGTGCTAAACAGTTGCGACGTTCAGGTCTACCAGAACACCACAGTCAACAGTGGAGTAACTTTCGAGCGCACTTCCAGAAGCGCGGTCGGTGATCATTTTGGCTGGCATCCCAGCACCGGCCCGGATGTCGAAGAGCGGGATGGACACGTCTTCGTCAATAATCTGTTGGTGGCTAACGATCAGTTACGCAGGCCGCTTTTGCAGTTCCGCCAGCCTTCAAACATGTACGACCGTCTAAAAGAGCCGCAGGTCAAACAACTCGACTATAATGTGTATGTGCGGCTGGGTAATTCAGACTCAAATCCATTGATTTCCTGGAGCCCAATAGAGGAAGACAACCATATGATTAATCTGGACTCTCCGGCGGCCCTGAATAAGATGCAACCGGTATTTGAGGCAAACAGCAAGGTTTTTGACAATTATGACGGGCCGTTATTCAGGAGTTTCGAATTGGATAATTACGAATTGATAAAATCATTCCCGGGTTCCAAATTGGCGTCCCCCCTGCCGGCTGAAATAAGAAAGCTCCTCGGCATAGTTTATCAGGATTCCCGTTTCCCCGGCGCTTTTCCTCTATGCCAATAAACCCGATTTTTAATGCTGATAATGAAGTTTCCTCCAAAATAAACGACGAAGAAATTACTTACGGAAATCGGGAAAAAACAGATATTCTTTTATTTTATGAACTTTATCCAAGAACTCAATTTTACGGATATCGTATTCAATTTCAGCTATATATGAAAAACTAAGGAGTACTCACCATGGCTGAAATAAAGGTAAAAGAAAAAGTAATTTGCACTTTGGAAGATCATAATGAGCATCTGTGCTATATGATATCCCAGGGTTTTAATATAACGGACGTCGAAGAATTTCGAGCTTTAACCGAAAACGCAGAATTCCGCTGTAACCACTGCCACCGAACTGCGAAAAATCCCGGAAATCTTTGTGTTCCGAAACATTTATAAAGTCCTAAAGAAACGGAATTAACATTTGTTATTCGTTCAGCATCTTTTTGCCGCGCAGGATATGGTGATAATGCTGGGCAAAACGATGGGCCTCATCACGGACATATTGCAGCAGTTTCCTCACCGGTGAATTAGACGGCAGCTTCAACGGCTTATTATCCCCCTGTAGGTAAATATCCTCATGGCTCTTTGCAATGGATGCGATTTTAATGTCGGGCGCTTCCATTTCCTCGAATGCCTTTTCGGCGGCCCTTAGATGTCCGAGTCCTCCATCTATCAGAACCAGGTCCGGCCAAAGCTCCTCGCCCCGCATTGCATACTTATACCTGCGTTTGACCACCTCGGCAATCATTGCATAGTCATCTATGCCTTTTACCGTTTTGATTTTAAATTTTCGGTAGCCGCTTTTGAAAGGTTTTCCGTCGATAAATTTGACCAGCGAGCCGACGGCTTCCGCCCCGGCGATATTAGCAATGTCGATTCCTTCGATAATCCTGACTGGTTCCTGCATTTTCAATATCGTTTTGATCTGTATTAACGCCTCAGTCGGGTCGGCTGCGAAGACTTCCGGCTGAACATTCTCGTCGGGCGTTCCCCTGTTATCGAGCCGCTCTATGAGTCGTATCCGGTCGCGGAACATAGCCGCTTTTTCATATTCCAAGGCGCCGGCTGCCTCGGTCATTTGTTTCTTGAACTGACGCAGAATTGTGGAACGTTTCGACCTGAGAAATTTAACAAGGTCGCCGATTGTCTTTTTGTATTCTGCCTTCCCGATCCTGGCCGCACACGGGCCGGAACACTGCTTAATACTGAAAAGCAGGCAAGGCCGGAAGAACCTTCGCTTCGGATCATCTTGTTTGATATCAAGCTTGCAGGTGCGGAACCGGAATATCTTCTGCAGGACCACTAACACGGCCCGCAGGTCTTTCGCACCGGTAAAAGGTCCGAATAATCTGCTGCCCCTCGCATCAGGCTTCCTCGTAATATACACCCCCGGAAAATCATCTTTGGTAGTAATCTCCAAATACGGGAACGTCTTATCGTCCACAAGGTCGGTATTATACTGCGGGCGGATGTCTTTTATCAGGCGGGCCTCTTTGAGCAGTGCATCGATATCGTTCGAGGTTTCAAGAAAATCGACGTTTTCAACCTTATTAATCATCTCGACAATCTTAGGCCCTCGCGAAGCAAACAGGTCGCCGCCCGGTTGAAAATAACTGCCAACTCGCGAACGCAGGTTTTTGGCTTTTCCGATATAAAGGATTTTATCGCCTGGACCTTTCATAAAATACAGGCCAGGCCCGGTTGGAAATTCCCTAACCTTCACCCGAATCTGCTCTAATTTTGTTTCCTTTTCACCCATATACAGAGATATTTTAATATCTTTATAATTCCAGTGAAAGCTGGAATTTAGAATTTCCATACTTAAGCGGCCTTCATTTCAATCCGAAATAACAACTGTACAAAATCCGTATTGTTATGACGAGATAGAATCTCAACATCCGACACGCACCACTTCGCCAAAATGAAAAGTTTATAAAATAAAACTCCCCTATTTTTCAGTTATGAGATAAGGCAATGGAGCTTAAAAAATGTCAAGATTGTGATAACATGGTTTGTAAACCGAGAAATATCCAAATTGATTTACTCTGAACGGTATCAAAAAGTTGAAAAAAGCTGATTTTGATGATGAGAATGTTGACCAATGCATATGTAAGAATATTCAATATAGTCCGAAATTGGCAAGAATTATGAGGGAATATAATCATGAAACAAGAAAAAAAGAAATTTATTGCTGTAATAGGGAATTGTACTGCAGGAAAATCTACGATTATTATAAGTCTCAC
>CAZKYP010000008.1:23813-33037 GCA_964556885.1 uncultured Pirellulales bacterium
CTTGTTATGGCAATACAACCTACCCGGCCAAGGAGGAATCCTTCATTGGAAAATATTATTCAGGAGGTTCAAAATAGAAACGCTTTTGAGTCGTATTTATTTGTTCTTGAACCAGGCCGAAATGATCCTCCTGAAGCGCAAGGCATTTTAGCTGAAGTCAATCAGCGTTTGATCAATGCAGGAATAGGTTTAGTCGCACAAGGATTGGACGGCAGGAGATTTGCATTTTTGAATGCACGAGACATAAATCAAGCGTCTCAACTGTTCTAACAAGTATTATTTTAATTGTAAAACGCATTTTACGCGGGCAAGCCTGTTCCGAGCAGGGACAAGGTAGTAAACGCGAGATACAAGGGCGGGACGCCCTTGCCACGACAAAACCTGAAAAAGACTTTACCTGTAGACTTTCTCTATAGATCATCCAATTGACTTTGTTAGCTGAGTGTACTATATTTACAAAGGAGTAAAGATATTGTTCAGGGTATAATTAAGGCAATCGTTATGAAATTTAACAATATCGATTTCCCAGAGGACAGAATCGCGGATTTCTGCCGGCGGTGGAAAGTGGTAGAGCTGGCCTTGTTCGGCTCAGTCCTGCGGGATGATTTCGGCCCCGACAGCGATATAGATATTCTTGTAACTTTTACCCCTGACTGCGGCTGGAGCTTATTCGACCTGGCCCGAATGCAGGAGGAGCTAAAAGATATTTTTCAACGTGAAATCGATCTGGTAGAAAAAGCAGGATTAATAAATCCCTTCCGGAGACATGAAATACTCAACCATATGGAGGTTGTCTATGCTGCCTGAAAAAAAGGATGCAGCCCTATTGTGGGATATGTTAAAGGCCGCTACAGAAATTGTCCAATTTGTCGAGGGGGTAAAATATGCGGAGTTTCAGTCCAATAAAATCCTGCGATATGCGATTGAAAGACAAATACTCGTTATCGGCGAAGCTGCAAAAAGGGTCTCAGCAGCATTTAAGGATTCATATCCTCAAATACCATGGACGGCAATTATTGGACAACGTAATATACTCGCCCATGAATATGGTGAGATACTTGTTGAGCGTATCTGGCGTGTTTCGACCGTTTTTGTACCCGAACTTATCAAGTCGCTGACACCTCTTGTCCCCAAACCCCCTGAATAACCTTTCTTATGCAGTTTCTGCACTCTTTATTTGTTTAGTGCAGATATTGTAGAGCTCATTGCAAATGGCAAAAAGACTTAATTTAACATCCAACCAAACAATCGTCTTTATTGGTGATAGTATAACAGACGCCGGCAGACTCGAAAAGGCTTATATGCCGCTCGGATATGGTTACGTACATTTTGTTGCAAACTGGCTTTTAGCACAATATCCCGAACTAAATCTTAACATCATCAATACGGGCGTAAGTGGAAATACAATTAGGGATTTGAAACGCAGATGGGAAAAAGATTGTCTTAATCATAAGCCGGAGATATTAAGCGTTATGATTGGAATAAACGACGTTTGCCGTCAATACAATAACAGGCTCAATGATGCCGTACTTCACGATGAATATGAATTAACATACAAACAGTTACTTTCACAGATAAAGAATAATTTTAACTGTCAACTGGTGTTAATGGAACCTTTCCTGTTATGCGACAATAAGGAAAATCCTGTTTATAATACTCTTAAAGACTATATCGACACGGTAGACGACCTGGCGAAACAATTCGACGCCATACTTGTTCCGCTGCAAAAAACGATAGATAAAAAAATAAAAACAATTTCACCTCAACTTTGGTCGAATGACATGGTTCATCCTTTCCTCTGGGCGCATGCATGGATTGCAAAACGCTGGCTCGAAGCAACAGAACAATTCGTAGAAAGTGACATGAAAAAAAATTTTACATCGTAGATTCAGTAACAACAAGGGTTAAGACAAACATGCAGAGAACTGTTCAGAATTTTTCCAATTTTCGTCTTTACACTTTATTAATATTTCATTAATTTGCCGATAGAGTTTTAGTGGGTTGCACTACTATATCTGGCTTAGTTCCCAGTTATTTAACTATATATTGTGGTGTCGTTATCTTCTCAATAATTCGTTTTAAGGCGTTGGAATTCGCTGGGAGGCATTTAAATGACGCAGTCGCAAGGAAGCATAACATCGTATAGATTCGATCCTGAGAATCCCTTCAGAACCAGACAATCAAAGTCCGAACCGGCTGCAAATCAACACGAAACAAAAGGTCTGCAAATAAAGCACTTCTTTTCGATACCGGGCGTACATCCTTTCGAACAGCTCGAATGGGAATCACGTTCGGCCAAAATCACCGGCGACAACGGACAGGTGGTATTCGAGCAGGACAATATTGAAACGCCGGTATCCTGGAGCCAATTGGCAACAAAGGTTGTTGCGAGCAAATATTTCTATGGCGATATCGAGACCGGCCAGCGAGAGAACTCGGTAAAGCAGCTTGTCCACCGTGTTTGCAGGGCAATCACCAGCAGGGGTCTCAAAGACGGTTACTTCGCAAGCGACCAGGACGCTGAAATCTTTTACAACGAGCTTACCTGGCTTTGTGTGAATCAATACGGTTCGTTTAACTCGCCGGTCTGGTTCAACGTCGGTTTGTGGGACGTTTACGGTATTACCGGCGGTCAGCATAATTACCGCTGGGACTTAAAAAGAAAAGAAGCCGCTCTCAACACGAACAGTTACGAATTCCCACAGGCGTCCGCCTGTTTTATCCAGTCGGTTAAGGACTCCATGCAGGACATTATGCGTCTGGCTACAAGCGAGGCGATGCTGTTCAAGCACGGCTCCGGAACGGGAACCGACTTATCAACACTGAGAAGCAGCAAAGAGAAACTTTCCGGCGGCGGCAAGCCTTCCGGGCCGCTCAGCTTCATGCGGGTCTACGATCAGATAGCGGCGGTCATTAAATCCGGCGGCAAGACGCGCCGGGCGGCCAAGATGCAATCGTTAAAGGTTACCCATCCTGACATAAAAGAATTTATCACCTGCAAGACCGAGGAAGAGAAAAAGGCATGGGCGCTTATCGAGGCCGGCTACGACGGAGATTATAACAACCAGGCGTACAACAGCGTAATGTTCCAGAACTCCAACCTTTCCGTTCGCGTAACCGACGAATTCATGCATGCGGTCGAAAAAGACGCCACATGGACGACTTACGCGGTTACCACGGGCGATAAAATGGAAGAGCATTCGGCGAGAGAGTTGATGAACCTGATAGCCGAAGGCACAAGGATATGCGGCGATCCGGGCGTTCAATATCACAGTACGATAAACCGCTGGCACACCTGCCCTAATTCCGGACCTATCAACGCGTCGAATCCATGCAGCGAATATATGTTCTTAGACGATTCGGCCTGCAACCTGGCATCTCTGAACCTGATGAAATTCCGCAAGGAAGACGGGACTTTCGATATAGAATCCTTCAAAAAGGCCATCCGGCTGTTCATTATAGCCCAGGAGATACTGGTCGACAACGGCAGCTATCCCGATGCGCCGATCGCCATCAACAGCCACCTGTTTAGGCCGCTCGGTCTGGGTTTTGCCAACCTCGGCTCGCTAATCATGTCTCTGGCGCTTGCATACGATTCCGACCAGGCAAGGGCTATCGCCGGGGCCATCAGTGCTGTTATGACGGGTACCGCCTACTCGGCAAGTGCGGAATTAGCCGAGATTAAAGGGACCTTCGAGCGGTTCGAAGAGAATAAAGACCCAATGCTCAAAGTCATTAATATGCACCGAAAGCATGCGTGTGATCTTCCGGAAGCCCATTGTCCGGGTTATCTGCGAAACGCAGCCAGGGACGCATGGGACCAGGCCCTTGACTCCGGTACAAAGTACGGTTTTCGTAACGCCCAGACCACCGTGCTCGCACCTACAGGAACGATAGGCTTTATGATGGACTGCGATACGACAGGCGTCGAGCCGGACATAGCATTAGTAAAATACAAACTGCTTGCCGGCGGCGGAATGTTGAAACTCGTCAACAGGACCGTACCGATGGCCCTTGAGCGGCTCGGTTACAGCGCAGATGATATCAAGACTATCTGCGATTATATCGATGAAAACGAAACTATTGAAGGAGCGGAACAACTTACTCGGGCCCATCTGCCCATTTTTGACTGTGCTTTCAAGCCGCGTAACGGTAAAAGAAACATCCATTACATGGCGCACCTTAAAATGATAGCGGCCGTTCAGCCGTTCATCTCCGGCGCCATAAGCAAGACCATCAACATGCCGCACGAAAGCACAACCGAAGATATTTCCGCCGCTTATATGGAAGGCTGGAAGCTCGGCGTCAAAGCTATTGCCATCTATCGCGACGGCTCGAAGAAGCTTCAGCCGGTCTCCACTGAAAAACACAAGGATACCAAGGCCGCTGTTGATGCGACTCCACCGGCCCGGCCTTTCAGACGCCGGCTGCCGGACACCCGACAAAGCATTACGCACAAATTTTCAGTTGCAGGACATGAAGGCTACCTGACGGTGGGGCTATACGAGGACGGTCAGCCTGGTGAGCTGTTTATCACTATGGCCAAGGAGGGCAGCACCGTCGGTGGCCTCATGGATGTTATCGGGACCTGCACATCAATGGCGCTTCAGTACGGCGTACCGCTTATTACGCTGGTCGACAAGTTCCGGCACGCCCGATTCGAGCCGTCCGGTATGACATCGAACCGGGATATCCCGTTTGCCAAGAGCCTTATTGACTATATCTTCTGCTGGCTTGGCTGCCAGTTTATACCCGGCTACGCAGACAAGAATACTCCTAACAGGACGGGAACCGATTCTGAAAACAAGAATACGACGACCGCCAAGAAATTGGTTGAAAAGACCAAAGACCTGGCACAAAAGATCGCCGAGGTTAAAGGTATAAAGCGAGAAGTCAAAAAGCCGGAGGAAACAAAACACGTAATCAAGGCAACAAGCTCCTCTTCCAAAGGCAGATTCTCAAATCTTGCCAACCGGATCAGCGCCCTTGTCGGTGCGGCGGTTACGGACGAAGAAGGAATGTTACAGGCCGAAGCCAAGATTATGGAGCAGTTCAACACGCAGTTCGCCCATTTCCCGGACGATGCGCCTGCCTGCGATATCTGCGGCTCGATTACCGTCCGCAACGGAACATGCTATAAATGCTACAACTGCGGCAATTCCATGGGCTGTTCGTAGGATTTAATATTCAATCTCGATTATCAACGGATTGGCTATCGAGATTCCCCGGAAAATCACCGGCAGGTTTTTTTTGTTTATAAGATCCCGTAATATTATTAGTAATCTACAAGTTATCCTCTCTGCCCCCCGAATTGTGACTTAAGTTCCGGCATATTTCGGTATTTGTGCTAAAGTCCCCGCGAAAACAAATCGAAAAAGGAATAGGTTCTCGCAACTTTAGACGATTTAAACATATAAAAATCGATATCCGCATCTTTGGGGGCGATATAGTAAATACTCATCCTTCGGGGAAAGTAACAACTTATGGCTAAATCACTGATGATTGTGGACGATTCGGCCGCAATCAGGAAAATCACAAAACGAATAGTACACAGGACCGAGATTAAATTCGACAAAATTCACGAGGCCGAAAGCGGCAAAGAAGTCCTCGCAAAACTCAGGCTCTCGCCCGTCGATATTATCCTGTGCGATATCAATATGCCCAAGATAAACGGCCCGGAGCTTCTAAAAAAGATACGTGAGCTGCCCGGCTGTGCAGACACAAAAATAATCATAGTATCAACAGACAATACGAACGACGTCATCGACAATATGCTGTCAATCGGGGCCGATAACCATATATCAAAACCCTTCACGCCGGAAAAACTTAAAAATATTCTAATTCCGTATGTCACTTAGAAAAAATTTTTTCGCCGCCTCAAACAATAAAAAAATACAATATTCGCAAGGAAACTTTGTATATATAGGACCCACGCCCATCTATAAGCAATAGACACCAAAGAGGTTGCATGAACTTCCAAACATAAGTGCCACAACGATAGTATATCTACTGTTAAGATTGATGAGAAAATGCAAGGTGATGAAAAGACCGCGAATTTTTTAGTCAATTCGAATCATTTTCATACCGATAATACAGCAGTGCAGAAGGTGTGCGCTGTGAATACATACAGGATTGAGAGGGCTTATAGATGAAAATATTAAAAGCAGTATTACTTGTTCTTATCCTTCTGTTCGCCGCCAAAGCAATTGGCGCCCGGCATCTGACCGTCAACGGGAATTCGGTCGATTCGATTACCCTGCAGGCGGGCCGGTCGTGCACCATAGAAGTCGTCTCGGACGATTCCAAATCCTATAAAGGATACGCGGGTTTCAGCGATTCCGAGATACTCGGTATGATTTCACATCTTCAGACAATGACTGAGGCGGGCAGCTCCGCAGAAACTTTTCCCTACGACTCAGATGCCTTTTGTGGTTACTATATATATGCAACAGGACGGGCCTTGTCCGTAATACCGGGAGTACATTTCATTTTCCAGTACAATGCCCAATACGCAGGTGAAACCGACCTGATATTATACAATGAGACCTTCATGACTATAGAGGATTCCGTGCACATAACAATTTCTGCCGAGGATGAAAAAAACGCTTTTACCTATCAGGGACACCTTAGTGACGCGGATGACGTTGCAGAAGGCATTTACGACCTTACGTTCAGTCTTTACGATTCAGCCGAAGCCGGTACACAACTGTCGAACACAATCCAAATAGACAACTTATATATAACAAACGGCTACATTAGTGTACAACTGGCTTTCGAAGGAATCGAATCCGGCCTGTTCGACGGCAATCCCCGATGGCTGGAAATCGGCATACGGGACGGTGATCTTGATTTGACAAAAGAATATACGATTCTCTCGCCGAGGCAGAAGATTACACCAGTTCCTTATGCACTCTATGCCGCATCAGGCACACCCGGTCCGGCCGGGCCGCAGGGGCCGCAGGGTCCACAGGGGCCAAGGGGTTATACAGGTCCATCCGGACCGGCAGGACCGCAGGGACTTCAGGGCAAAACAGGACCGATGGGACTACAGGGGCCGCAGGGTGAAAGGGGCAACACCGGTCCCACCGGACCGATGGGACCACAAGGTCCGGCCGGTGAAACACCCTGGCGATTAAATGGCTTGAGCACTTTTTACAACAACGGTTATGTAGGCATAGGCACACAAAATCCGACAAGTAAACTTCACATATACGATAGTATCACAAATGCATGGCTGGGTGTCGAAAGCAGCAGCGGTAACGCAGGTATCATACTTGAGCAGTCGGGCTCCTCACCCGGAAAATGGGCCATCCTCTCAACGCCTTCCGACGGCAGCCTTAGAATCCGCCAGATGCTTTACGGAACAATCCCGTTTGCGATAGATAAAAATGGCAACATCGGCGTTGGAACAACAACGCCGGCTGTAAAATTAGACGTTGCAGGTGACATTGCGGTCAACGGACAAACGGTAATAAGCAGCTCGGGCAAGTGGGTCGGCGACATGACAGGTATGCAGGGCCAATCGGGCGAATCACTCTGGAAGCTAAACGATTCCAAAATATTCTACAACGACGGCAATGTCGGCATAGGGACGACGAATCCGCTCGAAAAACTGCACGTGGCAGGTACACTCTTTGCCGGGGCGGGGACAGGTTACGGTATTAAAATAGACGGCCCACGTATCAGCCTGGTCTCGGCGGCAAACATGTCCCCTCTAACCAAGAATATCGTAAATCCACCGACGACGACAAACCTCGTGTTCAGGACCCCGCCGCAATCGGAAGTCATCTTCGATACCGAATCATCTGAAAGGATGAGAATCACAAAAGACGGCAACGTCGGTATCGGGACAAGCAATCCTGCGTATAAATTAGATGTCGAAGGCAGCATACAGGCAAAAGAATACCATACAGGTGACATCTTCTTCCAGAAGGACGGCGAAAAATTGTGGAGAATGTTCGAAGACGAAAACGGCTTATATGTCGAGCGCCTTAGAAGCAATCTGGTTTATCGATTTGTTCTTCAGGAAGTAAATGATTCGACAAAGCTTGAAAACACCGACAGTCTCAAAAAGGAGATACAGGACCTTCGTAGCGAAAATGATTTACTAAAACAAAGGCTCGAAGCACTTGAGCGAATCGTCGGGCAAAACGCTTCCGCCTCTGTTGCGGAGACCAAACAATGAGCCATCTGATCAGTAGAGCTTTTGGCGGTTTAAGGTTTTGGCCGGTGTATGTACTCGTTCTTGTCTTTTCGAGTTTGTTACGCGGCGAAGGTCAATACCAAATCAACCGGTATACGATTGGCGGAGGCGGCCGGATATGCAGCGGCGGAACATTCACGCTGACCGGCACAATCGGCCAGTCGGACGCCCAGACCATCAGCGGCGGCAACTTCAAACTGGCCGGAGGATTCCAGCCGGGCTTCATTCTGCCCCAAGGTCCAACCTACACCGGGCCGCATTATGACCAGTGGCTCACAGCAGGCTCACCCGCCTGCTGGTGTGCCGATTTCAATCCAAGGCAATGCCACGGAGACGTGGATGGCGCCTATCAGGGCGACCAGAAATACTGGGTGTCCACCAACGACCTGGACATTTTAATTTCGGCATGGAACAAGCCGCTGAGCTCGCTGAGCGGCAATCAGATTTGCGCCGACTTCGACCATTTGCCGCAGGGCCAGGAGAAATACCGCGTCTCGACGAATGACCTGGATATCCTGATTGCTAATTGGAATCTCGCAAGCGGACCGGCCCCGGATTGCCCATAGGCCTTGAGAATTACCAACACGCCACATTTTAAAAACAAGCAAGCCCCTGCCTGCCATCCGCGAGAGAGGTACGGACAAACAAACAGGGGCTTAAAGGGTCATGCGGCCCATGCCGGAGACCCGGTTTAAACTCCTTCGAGTAGGTATTCTAAAATGACCCGAGCCTTTGCAGCCCTCGGAAAATATCTGCTCTGATTCTGCCAATTACAAAAGAACATAACGCAGGAACCATAAATATATCTATCGACATATACATATAATCATTTCTTCAAATCAAGACTGCAAATTTGAAAATAAAAACCAATCCCCATCCGAAAAACATCAATAAATAATTGGCTTATAGCGGGAGATAATTTTGAGAAATATAAATGCCCCCTTCAGCCCCCATCATTAAATATAATTGTACCACATTTTTATGTTTTTGTCAAGGGCAAAAACAAAAAAACTCAATCATG
>CAZKYP010000009.1:0-32707 GCA_964556885.1 uncultured Pirellulales bacterium
AACATAGATAACAACAAACTCATATTAAACCCCCGGTCCGGTATTGTCTGAAAAATAAAAAGGGGCCGCAAATATATTCCATGCAGCCCCGGTTGAGGTCTGCGGCGAACGGTTTTATCTTTTTCGTTTTCTTAATAGAGTCAAAGCACCAAAGCCGAGCAGAGCGATTGTCGCCGGCTCAGGTATTGACATAGCACCGCTAAAGCCGTTACTGCCGACATAGCCGCCGGCAATCATTTGTGCAAGACTGCTGTAATTAGTACCACTCGCACCCTGGAGCGAGATTTCAAAATCAAGGGTTGGAGTACCCGACTTGATTATCGCGCTCAAAGCGGCCGAACCAAGAGCCTTGCCGGCATCGGTTATAATAAGATTGCTGATATCGGCGGTGAAACAACTGTACGCCGCTCCGATGGTCCCTACTCCGATCAGGTCACCTGATGCAAGCGTGCCCTTCAAGTAGGTCTGACTGCCGTCTGTGCTTTTTATCTCGATAATTGAATTACCCAGAGGCGTCAACTGATACGTGCCGTTAGTACTTGCACTCACCGTGAAAGTCGGGATGTATACCGTAGCACCAACCAACGGGTCGGCGTTACTGCCTACAGCCCTGTCCACAGCTATCGTCTGACTAAAGCTGAGCGTTCCGGCCCCGTCATAATACCAGTTGCCCGCGGTAGTCGGGTCCGGGCTGAATTCGATGCTCGGCGTGGCAAATACCGGCGCCCCCGCACAAGCGACAAATGCAACGATTATTATTATCAATCTTTTCATCTTGTTCCCTCCCATTTTATTATTATCCGAATTTCATTTTTTCCAATACAAACCTGCCGCAACAATCCGTAGATGTCACTCAATACTTTCGAAGCCCGATATATTCGGCCGGATTCAGTAGTGACCTGGCTTCATGAATGTCCCCCCTTCCGCCGATCGACAGCCATGTCGGCTTCTCTTATCGCCCATCTTTATTTGACAAACAGACAAATATATCAAATCCTTCCGAAGATTTTACGGGGTAAAGAAAGGAATGAACCGGACTTTTTTACTTGTTCAGCTCATCCGTCAATTCACTCATGCAATTTTTCTTCTCTTTCGCAGCAGGCTGAATATACCACCCAAACCAAGCAGAGCCACCGTTGCGGGTTCCGGAACTTCCACGATATAATCCTGTGCTCCGTTGTAACTGAAAATCCTCAGGTCTGCTTTCGGACCGGTACCGGTCAGGGAACGCAGCCAGCTATTCGCCAGGCACGTATCGATACCTTCGATACGAAAACCCCTGTCTCCGGGTGTGCCGTCGACCGTGACATCCCATCCATTAACCGAACCCGGAAGATTTTCGTGAACAATTTCCCATATAGCCGCTGCAAAGGCCGCTGCTTTATTATTCTGCTGCCACGTATATGAACCGCCGCTTGACCAGCTTGAATCATAGTACCTGGCCCAAAGCTCACGGACATAATTCGCTTTTACAGTGCCCATTCCTCCACCGAGAAATGTTGTCGGTACCGGACCCTGCTCCAGCTCAATCACATCGTAAGTCAACGTCGTCTCCGGAGCCGCTTCCCTAAGCTCGGTGCAGAATGCGGCTACCTGGCCGTTTGGCCAGAGCTTTCCGTCAAAATAGCCGTTGGTCTTTTCGAGCATATAAACACCAGTGTACACATCCAAACCGCTGTTGCCGCCGCCCCAAACCGTGGCTATCTCATTGGCGCCAAAACCGGAATTGTAAATGTCCACTGTGCTGACCGGCATCGCCCTGGCAGCACACGGCAGCGCCAAAACAATCGCCACACAGAGAACCTCCGTGATTTTTATGTATCTGAACATTTATTACCTCCCCAATATGAATTCAAACTACATTTATTTCTGCAAAATCACCCACAAAAGATGATTAGCCTTCAAATCGCAAATTTAGTTCGATTGAGATGAAAACTGGGTAAGAATCTATTACCCCCCATTGTCGGTTTTCACCACCCCTTATCTATTTACAATGGTTAGTTTATCTTATTGGCCATAAAAAGTCAAGGGTTTTCAATGCCTATAGACGGGTACAATTCAGTTTTAATAACGAATGTGCATATCCGGCCTGAGAACATAACGATTCTCGGACTCAGTTTAGGATTTTAGCTTTAAGTAGCTCTGATTTTTTTCAGCCGGATTTTGGATTGAATTAAATTAAAGATGTGGTTTTCAGGACTGAATTTCTTCTAAAAGACTTGAAAAGAAAGACAACCAGAATCGGGCGATCCGTATGTTTATATAAGGATCAGTGAACTATATAGGAAGGCGCAAAAAAATTGGGGCTGACCTGGAATCGACCAGCCCCCCAATAGAAGAAAGGAGTATTATGAAGCTTTATAATACCTCAACGGGGATTTACTTACTACCCGTTAAATATACATTTGTATGAATACTTTATCGGAAATATGGGAATAACCATATATCCTTTTTATCACCCCCGATATGTATCAACTGTAATAACCGCCCTATCTATATTATAAACGATATTTTGCCTGAGAACAAATTTAAATCGTCATGATTATCAAGAATTATCGTACCTAAATTAATACCATTCAACAACCGCATAAATACAGTCAACAAATGTTTTAATCCGGGCAACGGAATTTGTGTTTTTTATCTGAAGCTGCAAGGTATTAACCTTTTCGACATTATCGGCATACCCCGTAATATCCAGGGAGTCTATCACTTCGTTCCTTTGTCCTATACGAACCGGTGCCACAGTCGAGGTCCATACAACAGGCTTATCCGGCCAGCCGGTTCCGACAGACCACTGGAGCCTGCCGGCAGCAAACTGTTCCTCCTCGAAGTGCTCTATATATATATTAACCGATACTATCCTGGCGCCGGCCGGAATAGATACATCCGAAAAATCGTATGTTGTATAAGAGTTAAAATCGGTGGCAATACGGGTATTGTCACCGGCTCGAACCGCGTCGATTTCACCGATCTCCGAGAACTGCTCCGTGCTTTTCTGATTGTACCCTTTTTCCACGGACAGGTGTGTCGTCAAAGGAGAAACCAGTGAAGTTACTGTTATAGTAAACGATTGCGTATCCGAGGCCGGTATACTATTACTGTCTTCGACCCTGACTGTCACATCGTACTGACCGTCCTGTGCATTATTCGGCATCCACTCTATAAGTCCCGTGGCCGAATCAATTGTCATTCCGGCGGGACTATTAATCAAAGAATAAATCAGTTTATCCGTCGTATCCGGGTCTTTGGCCTTAACTTCATAAGTATACGATCCCCAGACCCTGGTCATATTCACCGGCTTAGAAGTAATTCTCGGTGCATCGTTCACCGGAGTAACTGTTACATTAACCGTAGCGGTTTCCATCGCTCCTTTGCCGTCGCTGACGGTGTATTTAAACGAATCGGTCCCGCTGAAATTTTTATTAGGGGCGTAGGCCAGTGTATTGTCGGTATTAATTGTGACCGAACCGTTGCTTCCCTGAGAAGCTGAAAGCAATATAAGCTTATCATTATCTGCATCGGTGTCATTGGCCAGCACCTCGACAGTCACCAGGGGAACATCCTCCTTCACGCTTACCGCATCATCATTGGCCTGGACCGGGTCATTGATGTTTTTAACGGTTATTGAAACAACCGCTGCTATACTCTCGGCCGTACCGTCGCTGACCTTGAATGAAATGCTGTCAGAGCCGTAAAAGTTGGAATTTGGAGTATATATCAGGTTTGGCTCGGTCCCGCTCAAACTCCCGTGGGACGGTTCTGCAACAATAACATAGCTTAATGAATCGCCTTCCGGGTCGCTGCCCGTCAGGATTACCGACACCGGTACGTCCTCATGAGTCGTTACAATATCGCTTTCGGCTATAGGCGGACTATTAGATGTACTCCTGAAGATTATTACAAGTGCTATAATCAGAAGAATCGAGAATGCCAATAACAAAGGTAGTATTTTCTTCATAATACTCCTTCCTGAAAAATCTCCATCCTGAACATTGCGATTTCACACGAACCCGGCTAAGAGTCGATAAACACGCTCGACTGTGAAGAAAACCAGAATCCGTAAACAGATTATAATTCAGCCGCCTGCTTTTATCGAATATTTTTTTGCCGAATCACCAATAAAACTTAATTTCCTGCCACAATACTCCCGACGGCCATATACATATTCCTGTGCCGGTTTTACGGCAAATATCAGATTAAAATGACTCAGACAACATCTTTACCCTCAGAACAAAGATCTTATTAGATGCCCGGATTGTCCGCCGGACACGGCACCAGCAAGGTTTAGATACATTTTACTCTTGCAGAATTACATATTTAGGTTTAGAATTTATGTTTTTTGATGGACGACGGAATTAAGGATATTCCACCTGTCCATATAAGGAACTTTATTTAGAATCGGGTAAATGCAGTGTTTGAGTCATTAACCGAAAAATTTAATTCCGTATTCAGGTCGCTTTCCGGCCGGGGACGGATTACCGAGGCGAACATATCAGACGCCATGCGGGACGTCCGCAAGGCCCTGCTGGAAGCGGATGTAAACTACAACGTAGTCAAGAAGTTCTGCAAGGACGTTACAGAAGCGGCTATCGGTGCAGAAGTAATAAAAAGCCTGCATCCCAGCCAGGTTATGGTAAAAATCGTCAGCGACGAGCTGACGAAGCTGATGGGACCAGTCGATACCCGCATTTATTTCGTCTCGCCCGGACCTACTGTAATATTGTTAGCGGGCCTCCAGGGCTGCGGCAAAACGACAACAGCCGCAAAGCTGGGCAAGCTTCTGGTCTCAAAAGGCAAAAAGCCATTACTTGTCGCCGACGACCTCCAAAGACCGGCGGCAATCGAGCAATTGATTATTCTCGGTCAGCAGGCCGAAATCGATGTTTACAGTGAAGATATTAAAGATTCTGTAAAAGTCGCTAAAAACGCGGTTAAATACGCCAAAGAACACGGTCACGACGTAGTTGTCATTGATACCGCGGGCCGACTTCATATCGACGAAGAAATGATGTCCGAAGTCGCAAACGTGGCAAAAACCGTTACTCCGCACCAGATTTACTTAGTCTGCGACTCAATGACCGGCCAGGATGCCGTTAATTCGGCAAAAGAGTTCAATGAGCGGCTCGAACTTGACGGGGTCATACTTACCAAGCTGGACGGTGATGCCCGGGGCGGTGCGGCCCTGAGCGTAAAGAACGTCACCGGAAAGCCCATCAAATTCATCGGCGTCGGTGAAAAACTCGATAAGCTCGAAGAGTTCCACCCGGACCGAATGGCCGGCAGAATCCTTGGTATGGGTGATGTCGTATCGCTTGTCGAGAAAGCCCAGGAGCACTTCGAAGTCGAAGAGGCCCAAAAGATGCAAAGGAAAATGGCCAAAGGCAGCTTCGGATTCGATGACTTTCTCAAACAGATGCAGTCCGTCAAGAAAATGGGCGGCATCAAAGATATGCTCAAAATGATGCCGGGAATGGGCGGGCAGCTAAAAGACATGGATCTCGACGGTGCAGAGCTCAAGCAAATGGAAGCCATCGTATATTCGATGACGCCGCAGGAAAGACGCGACCCGGATGTCATAGATTCATCCCGACGCAGACGCGTCGCCGCCGGAGCGGGCGTCGAAGTTCACGATGTTTCCGGTCTTGTCAAAACATTCAAACGCAGCAGAGATATGATGAAAGCCATCAGCGGCGGCAGTTTCGGCGGGCTTAAAAATCTGTTATCGGGCAAACTCAATATGAGCTCAATCGGCCAGATGATGTCCGGCGGCAAGAAGATTAAACAGCGATCGAAGAGAAAAAGAGTAATAAAACGAAGGGGAAAGATAAAACGACGATAAAAAATAAGATTTCGATAGAACAATACCTTGAAAAAGTTGCCCTGTTCTCCGACAATGAATACGGCAAGCTGTTGAGAAACCAGTTCAAGGATATAAAAGGCGGCAGTGAGCTGGCCATGCTGGCCGCACCGACCGCCGGTGAGCTGGAACAGTTAAAAAAAGCAGTAGCTATAATGACGCCGGCAGAAAAACAAAATGCCGATTGTCTTAGTGATGAGCAAATACAAAGAATCGCGGCCGACGCCCAAATCGAGACGGCAAACTTTGCCATCTTCATCAATGGCTATGCCATAAATTGTAAACGTGTTTCGTGATTTGCTTGACGCAATTCACGAGAATTTATTATAAAGTACAGTCGAAAGGAAAACTATGTCAGTAAAGCTAAGATTAACAAGAATGGGCAGGCGGCATCGACCGTTTTTCAGAATCAACGCAATCGAATCCCGCATGCCGCGTGACGGCCAGATACTCGAAAAACTCGGCCATTACGACCCGATTGAAAAAGACCCCGAAAAGCAGATCGTGCTGAACTGCGAACGCGCCGAGTACTGGCTCAGCAAAGGAGCCATACCGTCCGACACCGTCTCACAATTGCTGCTTCGTAAGGGTATAAAAAATAAATATGCCGAAATTCAGACTGCACGAAGAGCCAAAGCCAAGGCCATAGCAAAGGCAAAAGGTAAACCCTTCGACAAGGCCCAAAGAATAGCCATTCAGAACGCCGCCGTGGCTGCCGAAGAAAAAGTAAAAGCCGAAGCTGAAGCCAAGGCCGCTGAAGAAAAGGCAAAGGCGGAAGCCCAGGCCAAAGCCGCCGAAGAAAAGGCCAAGGCGGAAGCCCAGGCCAAGGCAGATGAAGAAAAAGCTAAAGCCCAGGCAGAAACCAAGAACACAACCGAGGCCGAAGCCGTAAAAGAAAAAACCGAAACAAAAGCTGAAACCCAGCCGGAAACAGATAGTGCCAAAGCAGAGGAAAACAGTTCATCTGAAGCTAAGGAAGAATAAATTAACATAAAAAGTGAATAAAAGTTCATATTAGATGGCGAATGGCAAGCGATGAGAATTGATGTTCTTACGCTTTTTCCTCAGGTTTTTGAATCACCTTTGAACTGCTCTATACTGAAGAGGGCTCGGGAAAAAAGTCTGGTCGAAATCGTCCTTACCGATATAAGAGATTTTACAACCGACAATTACAGAAAAGTCGACGACAAGCCCTATGGAGGCGGACCGGGAATGGTGATGATGCCCGGCCCCGTTTTTGACTGCTTCGAATATGTTCGGGGATTGTCGACGGAAGAAGGCCGGGTTATTCTGCTGACACCTCAGGGACAAAAGTTCAACCAGGCAAAAGCTGTTGAACTGAGCAAAGAAAACAGCCTGATTCTTATCGCGGGGAAATACGAGGGATTCGATGAGCGGATTCGCAGCGGGCTCGGCGCCGAGCAAATCTCTATAGGTGATTATATTTTGAGCGGCGGCGAACTGCCCGTATTGGTAATTATTGATGCAGTCGTCAGATTACTGGACGGTGCTCTCGGTGACGAAGACTCGGCCAAAGACGACTCTTTTAGTGAGGGACTACTTGAATATCCACAATACACAAGGCCGGAGATTTTCAGGGGAATGAAAGTCCCCGATATTCTTTTGAGCGGTGACCATGCAAAGATCGCCGTGTGGCGACGTCAACAAGCTCTTGAAAGAACGAAAAAATGGCGGCCTGACCTTTTGAAAGACGAAAAAAATGAAAACTAAAGCTGAATCTACAAACCCAAAAACATACGAACACGTCAAGGCTGTGTCCGGCAGCCCTAAATCACTCGGACCCGTCCCTGACCTCGAAGCGCACGTACAACCTGACTGGTGGAGGTGTATTTTCAATTCCATCTACCTGAAAACGGACGGAGACGTCATTGACGACGTGCAGATAACCGCAAAGGAAATTGACGTCTTCGCGGATATCTTAAAAATATCGCCCCAGGACAAGATTCTGGACCTGTGCTGCGGGCAGGGCCGCGCCTCAATGGAGCTGGCCAGAAGAGGATTTACCAATGTCGACGGGCTGGACCGATCGCGATATCTGATTCAAAAAGCAAAAGTCCAAAACAAAAAGGAAGGTCTCAGCGTTAAATTCAGAGAAGGTGACGCAAGAAAGCTGCCGTACCAGGCGGACACTTTCGATGTGGTCATGGTGCTGGGAAACAGCTTCGGTTACTTCGAATCCCTCAAGGACGACGCCAGGGTTCTCAAGGAGATTTTCCGGATCCTCAAGCCTTGGGGCAGACTTCTCATCGATGTCGCCGACGGCGAATATATGAGAAAGAAATTCCAGCCGAGGTCATGGGAATGGATAGATAAAAATTACTTTGTCTGCCGGGAACGGTCCCTATCCCACGACAAACAAAGATTGATATCAAGAGAAGTAGTAACACACGCCAAAAAAGGAATCATCGCGGACCAGTTCTACGCCGAAAGACTCTATACACGAAAAAGTCTCGAAGAGCTTCTTCATTCGGTCGGCTTCAACGAAATCACCGTCCATCGGCAACTGACTGTGGATTCCCAGCGAAACCAGGACCTCGGGATGATGGAAAGGCGTATTATTGTAACTGCACTGGTCCGGAAAGATTGGACGCAGGTTAAGAGAAAAAAAGAGCTGACAAACAATATCGCGGTCATATTGGGCGATCCGTCAAAACCGGACCCGTTAAAACCCTTATGTGTCTTCGACGACGACGATTTTTATACAATCGACCAAATGAAAAACGCCCTGCGGGACCTTAACAAATACAATATTACATATCTGACGAACCACGACAGCTTATATAAAGACCTGGTCGATATCAAACAGAAAGCCGATTTTGTCTTCAACCTTTGCGACGAAGGTTTCTATAACGACCCGAGGAAAGAGCTGCATGTAACCGCCATGCTGGAAATGTTGAATATTCCCTATACCGGCAGCGGCCCGCAGTGTCTGGCTTTTTGCTACGATAAATCCCTGGTCCGCGGCGTCGCCAAGGAAACACAGGTCCCGGTGCCGGAGGGAATCTTTATCAGGCCCGAAGACGATATTTATGAGCTGCCATTCGGCTTCCCGGTCCTCGTAAAACCGAACTTTGGCGACTCCAGCTTCGGAATTACCCAGCGAAGCGTGGCTTATACGATTGAAGACCTGGTAAACGCACTGGTCGAGATAAGGGAGAAGTTCGGTTACGAAAAACCTATACTCATAGAAGAATTTCTCACGGATAAAGATATAACCGTCGGGATTATCGGGAACCTGCCGGAACCTTATATAGTCCTGCCTATCATTGAAGAGGATTACTCCGCACTGCCTGAGACGCTTCCCAGAATATGCGGCTACGAGGCCAAGTGGCTTCCGGATTCACCATATTGGAAAATCAAGTCGGTTCCGGCAAATCTGCCCGAAGCCACGGAAAAATTCGTCATCGAATGCTGCTTAAAACTGTTCGATAGGCTCGATTGCAGAGATTACAGCAGGTTTGACTGGAGGCTGGACTCACAGGGCAATCCGAAACTGCTCGAGGTCAATCCCAATCCGGGCTGGTGCTGGGACGGTCACATGGCTAAAATGGCCAAGCTGGCCGGCATGTCATACTCGGATATGTTAGGGGCAATAGTGCACGCCGCCGAAGAGCGTTTGAGTATCCAACCCTCAAGTAGTCGAAAAAACGGAGAAGCAGGAAGCCCGCCGAAGGAAACCGTAAAACAAGCAAAGGAGAAGCTATGAAACGACGTGATTTCATGATTATTATCGCCGTTGTCACTATCGCCGCGGCAATCTCATTTACCGGCTGTGAAAGCATGCCGGCAAAGAAAGATGTCGCAATGCAAAAACGTCCGAACATCATCTTCCTGATGACCGATGACCAGCGATGGGATACGATGGGCTGCGCCGGCAACCATATTATCCAAACACCGAATATGGATGATATGGCACAAAACGGAGCGAGGTTCGCCAACGCCTTCGTTACCACATCTCTTGACACATCCAGCCGGGCCAGCATCCTGACAGGCCAATGGACACGACGACATGGAATCATCAATGACGAAGATCACCTCTCCGAAGATGCAATAGCACAGACTTACCCTCTGTTGCTCCGGGAATCCGGCTATCGTACCGGCTTTGTGGGAATGTACGGGATGGGGCTGGAAAAGGATTTGCCTGTCGATAAATATGACTTTTGGCGGGGTTTTGCCGGAAAGGGTAAATACGAAAACAAGGATAACACCGGCAAAAACAAACATCTGACGCAAATCATCGGCGAGCAGGCCGTCGAATTCTTGCAAGGTTGCACGGCGGACCAGCCGTTTTGCCTGTCGGTAAACTTTAAGGCGCCGCAAGCCGAGGATGACGACCCGCGTCAATTCGTATACGATCCTGCATACAAGGACCTTTATAAAGACGTTACTATTCCGACTCTCGAAACAACAGCTCGTGACTATTACGGAGGCCTTCCGGAATTCATTCAGCAATCCCAGGGAAGAGTGCTTTGGCGAAAACGTTTCCTGACACCGGACATGATGCAGGAATCAATTAAAAGTTACTACCGCCTGATTACCGGTGTCGATGCTGTAATCGGTAAGATAAGAGAGCAGCTTGCACAACTTGGTTTGAATGATAACACAGTTATCATTTTTACCAGCGACAACGGATTTTTCCTCGGCGAATACGGGCTTGCCGGAAAGTGGTTTCCGCATGATGTGTCTATTCGAGTACCACTGATTATTCTTGACCCAAGAGCGAACAGTACACTCCGAGGCACTACTGTTGAACAGATGGCCTTAAATGTTGACATTGCACCGACTATCATCGAACTGGCCGGCCTGGATGCGCCTGGGCAGATGCAGGGCCAAAGCCTCGTGCCGTTTCTGTACGGTCGTCAAGTCAGGTGGCGTACGGAATTCTACTATGAGAACCTATACGAACACAGGCTGATTCCAAGAACAGAAGCCGTGCGAACCGAAGACTTCAAGTACTCTCGATTTATCGATTACAATTATGAAGAGCTTTACGACCTTAAAAACGATCCCAATGAAACACTTAACGTGTCACTCGACAGTAAATACCAGCGAACTTTAAGTACAATGCAAAAACAGTGCGATGAACTTGCCCGGCAAATGGGAGGCATGTAAAAAAGTCGATTAAGATAATGCCATAGTTTTTGGTACGTTTCAGTTGTTTTTAACAAGCAGGTATCTTTTTTTCAGGAACGGTACTGTTTTTTGTTACCTGTTGTTCATGCTCCAGCAATCTGATCTTTAAAGCAGTACCTCCTGGAGCGGTAAAACCGCCGATTCCGCCGTCGATGCGTACCACACGATGGCACGGAATAACCAACGGTAACGGATTTTTCGCAAGGATGTTGCCGACGGCCCGACTTGCGGCCGGTCTACCTGATGCTTCAGCCAGTCCTGAATAAGTAACCGTTCGACCAAATTCTACACTCATGCAGGTATGTAAAACTTGACGACTAAATTGACCGAGATAATCAATAGCAACAGGAATATCGGAGGCAAAATCAATCCAACAGCCCTCGAAATAAGCCGCGATTTGTTCCTGAATCAATTTGAAATAGTTTTTATTATACACAGGCTGTGTGAAACCTTGAATAAGCCGGCATCTGATTTTTTCCTGTTCCGGTCCGGGCAAGTGCGTCCTGTAAAGAACCGATTCCGTGCCAGCGAGACCAAAAAATCCCCATTTTGTCCTAAAAACCGAATATTTTATTACTTTTTGCATTTTTTACCTGTTATATGCCCTGAAAATATAATCTAATGAACCAAACCCATTGACGTAACAGCAACTTTTTGTTAGATTCATAGGCTTTTATAAAATAAAAAGCAGGGTTCATTTTAAACTGTATACGTATTTTAATCTGAAACGTTGTTTATGTCTCTGGAAGAATTGAGAAAGAAAATAGATGAGCTTGATTACCGGCTCGTAAAGCTGCTCAATGAACGTGCGCGGGTAGTAGTGGAAATCGGGAAATTAAAAAACAAATCCGATAAGCCTGTCTATGCCCCGGACCGTGAGAAAGCGGTTTTTTCCAAGATAATCGCCGCCAACGAAGGCCCGCTGCCGGACAGATGCTTAATGGCGATTTGGCGTGAGCTGATGAGCGGCTCTTTCGTTCTGGAAAGACCATTGAGAATCGGATACCTCGGCCCAAAGGGCAGTTTCAGCCACACTGCGGCCATGCTCAAGTTCGGCCAAAGCGTCGAATACGAACCTCTGACCGATATCGCAAGCATCTTCGACGAAGTCAGCAAGGCCCACTGCGACCTGGGTCTTGTACCGGTCGAAAACAGCATGGGCGGCGGTGTGATAGAAACACTCGACGCACTTATCGAGTCTGACGTTAAGGTCTGTGCCGAAGTTCTCATGGCTATCCATCACAATCTGTTAAGTAATTGCCCATTAGAAGAAATCGAGAAGATTTACTCGAAGCCCGAAGTTTTCGCCCAGTGCCGAAAATGGATAAGCTCCACCTTTAAGGACGCTCAGACCATCCCGGTTGCTTCAACCGCCAGGGCCTCACAAATGGCCGCTACCGAGCCGAAAACCGCAGCGATTGGCTCCGTCATAGCTGCTGAACTATACGGACTGCAGATTATATGCGAAAATATCGAGGATATTGCCAACAACGTAACCAGGTTTCTTATAATCAGCAGGGATGATGCAAAACCGACCGGTGACGACAAAACTTCGTTACTTTTCAGTACGGCCCATAAAGCAGGTGCCCTGGTTGATGTACTCGATATCTTTAAACGATACAAAATCAACATGACAAATATCGAATCCAGACCCAGCAGGAAACGGGAACGGGAATATTATTTCTTTGTTGATTTCCTCGGGCATAGAACAGATAAAAACGTTATAGATGGTATGGAAGAAGCACGTAAACACTGCCTGCAGCTTTCGATACTGGGAAGTTTTCCAAAAGCAACGGAATTATTATAGTTTTAACTGACGGCCCGCTGCATGAATGATAAAAGACAATCGACGGGCCGAAAATACAGGAGAATATTATGAGAGTACCATTTGTCGCCGGTAACTGGAAGATGAATACCGACAGCCACTCAAGTGTGAATTTAGCCGAAGGTATCGCATCCGGAACCAAGGATATTGCCCGTCAGAGTGTAACCATAGCAGTCTTTCCTCCGTTTGTTTATATACAGCCCGTAGCCAAGTCACTCAGCACATCGAACATTTCAGTCGGCGCCCAGGACGTCTATTTCGAACCGAACGGTGCTTTCACGGGCGAGATAAGCGTTTCCATGCTCAAGGACATTCATTGTTTGTACTGTCTTTGCGGCCACTCCGAACGTCGCCATGTAATAGGTGAAACCGATGAGCTCGTAAACAAAAAAGTCATCGCCGCGGTAGACGGCGGGCTTTTACCGATATTATGCGTGGGCGAGCTGATTGACGAACGGAAAGCCAACCAGACAAACAATGTCGTTACACGGCAGTTGAAAAAAGGACTTGCCGGTATTAACGCCGAGCAGCTCGCTGCGGTGACAATAGCTTATGAGCCGGTCTGGGCGATTGGAACAGGCCTGACGGCGACACCACAGCAGGCCCAGGAAGTGCACGTTTTTATTCGAAAGCTGCTCAGCGAAATGTATGATGACCAACTGGCTAAAAAGACCCGAATCCTTTACGGCGGTTCAGTAAAACCGGACAATGCGGCGGAATTGATGAGCCAGCAGGATGTCGACGGACTGCTGGTCGGCGGCGCGAGCTTGAAAGCAGACGGATTTGTTAACATAATTCAGGCCTCTTTGTGATATGATAATGAAGCTTTGAACATAAAACGTTATATAAACGTGATAAGAAAAATTTATTTGGGGTAATAATATGACTGTTATACCATTGTTGGCCGTCGGTTTTATTATGAAGGTGGTCGCCGTCTTGTTTGTGATTTGCTGCGCGGCATTGGTTTTAGTCGTCCTGATTCAAAAAGGCAGAGGCGGCGGGTTGAGCGGTGCATTCGGCGGCGCCATGGCCAGTGGGCTCTTAGGTTCCAAGACGGGCGACTTCCTGACCTGGGTAACGATAGTGCTCGTCGGCGTATTTCTGCTGCTTGCCTCGGTCATGGCCAAATACTATAAGCCTGCTCCCGCTCGTGATTTTGACATCACTCCGGCTACACAACAACAACCGGTGACGGAAACGGAAGAACCGGCGACATCCGGCGATACGGGCGGAGCAACCAGCGAAACTAATGAAGGAACCGAGGCGAATTCACCCGGCTCCGACGGTTAAAATTAACTCATTACGACGATACGGATAAGATGCGGATATAAGCAGACAGCTTTCTCCGAAGAGTATATCACTATGATAAATAGTATGACAGGTTACGGCCAGGCGCAAGGTGAGTTCAACGGCATCAACTATGTCATTGAGATCAAGACCGTCAATAATAGATACTTCAAAACCATCATAAAACTGCCCGAGCTTGTCGCTTTTGTCGAAGAAGACATTGAAAAACTTCTTCGTAGCAGCCTTTCGAGAGGGACCGTTAACTACGTGCTTAGACTCAAAGACGTATCGTCGAATTCACTCTTTGAAATAAACGAAAACGCCCTGCGAACCGTCGTGGAGAAATTAAACCGGGCAATATCTTCAACCGGTGCAAAAGGAACCATAGACATAGGCAATTTACTGGTACTGCCGGGAATTATTCAACCCGCAATACCTGAAGATGAAGCGGCTGAAAAAATTAAAGAGGTAGTTATGAACATAAGCCGCCAGGCAATAGAAAACCTTAAAAATATGCGTGCCACCGAAGGCGGGTTCCTTGAGGCTGATATGAAAAACCGATGCAAAATAATAGAAGAAAACCTCGAGCAAATAGGCACAAGAAGGGTCGAAGTTCTGAATGAATATGCAAAGAAACTAAAGGCAAGAGTCGAAAACCTGCTTGCACATGCGGAATTGAAACTTGACGAGGAGATTCTTGCAAGAGAAGTCGCTATCTATGCTGACAGGTCTGATATATCCGAGGAGATCGCCAGATTGAACTCGCATCTGCATCAATTTGCCCAAAGCTGCCAGGCAAACGACCAGGCGGGCCGCCGTATGGACTTTATCAGCCAGGAGATGCTCAGAGAAGCAAACACGATTGCCAGCAAGTCCACGGACACGGAGATAACACGATGCGTGGTCGAGATAAAATGCCAGGTAGACCGAATAAAAGAACAGGTTCAGAACGTAGAATAGAAAGGCATATAGTAAAATCCGCCGGTTGCTCGAGTATTGATATTAGCTGATAATATTGAAAATATCATCTTATCTTTCGATTCGGAATTTCCAAAACGAATATGGTCAAAGCTGAAAACACAAATAAAAAAACAGGCATAATAGTAATAGTAAGCGGCCCATCCGGCGTCGGCAAGAGCACTATTAGCAAAGAGCTTGTTAAAAGGTTAAAAGATGTTTATCTTAGTGTATCGGTCACCACGAGACCGAAAAGCGAGATTGAGATTGATGGAAATGACTACTGGTTCATATCCAAAAAGGAATTTCAGGAACGAATCGACAAGGGCTTGTTTTTAGAGTACGCAGAGGTATTCGGGAATTTATACGGAACCCCAAAAGATAAAATTATAGAGGCTTTAGACGCCGGCAAGACGGTAATTTTGGAAATAGATGTTCAGGGAGCAAGACAGACGAAGGCCGTTTTTCCCGATGCAGAAATGATTTTCATTCTACCGCCAAGCGCAAAAACACTGGCCGAGAGGCTGAACCACAGAGGCAGAGACGCCGAAGAGGTCGCCGAGGAAAGACTGGGAGAAGCAAGTTCCGAAATAGCGTCCGCATGGCAATATTATAAACACATGGTGATAAACCAGGACCTGCAGCAGGCGATAAACGAATGCATAGAAATTATAAAGAAGGCGAGGAGTGAAAATCCACATTCAACCCGGAGTAAACCGTCCAAAACGGGAGAACATAAAACGTAAACAAGTTATATAGGGTATGAGTCCGCTGATATACGGCGGATACAGGTACGAGACACAAAACATGATAGAAGAACTCAAAAGCGACAGAATAATGAATAAAATCGGCGGTAAGTTCAAATTGACAGCCTTAATTCAAAAGCGAATGGTCGAGCTTGTACAGGGCTCCCGTCCTTTGATTAAGGATATCGAAGGTATGTCGATGCTCGAAATTGTCGTTCAGGAAATACTGCAGGAAAAAATCACCGTCGATAACGGGATTGCAACCGGCTCTGTAAAGAACATAAAGGACAATTAGAGAAAATATATTTCTCCGATATTGCTTCGTAACTAAACGAGATACGAGATGCTTGACAATTTAAATGTTTTGCTGGGTGTTTCAGGCGGTGTTTCGGCATATAAAGCGGTTGATTTGGCGAGCAAATTAACCGCCGCCGGAGCGTTGGTAAAAACAGTGATGACCGAAAACGCCTGCCGGCTCGTCGGCCCAAAAAGCTTCGAAGCGGTAACCCGATCGATTGTTTTTACCGACTTGTGGAGCATACCCGAGGACTATAAAATTGGCCATATAGCCTTAGTTGAGTGGGCCGACGTTGTTATCGTGGCGCCTGCAACCGCCAATATCATCGGCAAGACGGCAAACGGTATCTGCGATGACCTTCTCAGCACCGTCCTTTGTGCGTGTTCGTCGCTTATCCAGGCAGGCGTTGTGCTGCTGGCCCCGGCTATGAACAACAATATGTGGTTGAACCCGGCGGTACAGCGTAATATCAAAACTGTAAAAGAGATGGGATTTAAGATAATCGGGCCCGCCGAAGGCCGTCTTGCCTGTGGTACCGAAGGCCCCGGCAGAATGTCCGAACCGCAGGAAATCATCGAGGCAATAAAAACAATCGTCCTGAAAATGAAAAAGCGAGAAGCTTAGAACCGGGCTCAAGCCGGCTTTCATGAAAAAGAACATGCAAATTCTTATTACTGCAGGCGGCACACGAGAATATATTGATCCGGTCCGCTTTATTTCCAACGCGAGCAGCGGCCAAATGGGTTATGCCCTTGCTCATGCAGCGCTCAAAGACGGTCACAAGGTGACACTCATAACCGCTCCGACTTCGCTGCCGTTTCCGAACGGAGCTAAAATAATCGAAGTAGAAACAGCCGCCGAGATGTTCGATTCGGTTAAAAAGCATTTTGATAAATGCAACTGTCTGATTATGTCGGCGGCAGTGGCGGATTATACACCCGTTCAACCTTCTAAAACAAAAATTAAAAAGAGCAGCAAGTCGCTTACTATTAAACTAAAGCCTACAGTCGATATTCTTAAATGGGCAGGCAAGCACAAAAAGAAAAATCAAATTATTGTCGGCTTTGCCCTTGAGGAAAAAGAGCTTCGGGCCAAAGCTGAAAAAAAGCTCATAGATAAAAATCTCGATATGATTATTGCCAACACTCCCGATGCGATAGGCGGCAAAAAAAGTTCGGTTCAGATAAAAACTCGGCATTCAGGCTGGAAAAAAATCCAAAACACCTCAAAAACTACCATAGCCAGGATGATTGTAAGAGACGTTGAGTCGCTAATTTAACATGAAATAAACAGAATCTCATTTTTTTTCATACAAAAATTTGTCCCAATTTGTAACACAAAAAATTTAACCATATTACCCATCTTTTATATTTTACTGCATTTTTGTTTTAATATCCCGCGGCCGCCTGAAGTCTGCAACCAAATGAGGCCTTTTACGTATTTAATTAATGATAACTTAAGTATTTGAATGATTATTTCCGTTACCGGATACCAGGTTATCGCCTAATATAAGTAGAAGCGGCAAGGTCGAAAAGACCGCTATTGAACAAGTGAAGAAAGGAGACTTATCATGTTGACTCCAAAAAACCGGCAAAATTCGTTATATCGCCCACCGATTACGAAGACGGTGTTAATAACGCTGGTTTTCAGCCTGCTTTTATTTAACGAATCCATCTTCGCAGCGGCGAGAAATAATAGACGTTCCAGCAACAACCAAACAAGACAACAGGCTGCAAGGCCGGCTCCTGCGCCAAGGTCTACACCAAATATTTCCAGAAACACATCCAGCCAACAAAGCAGAGTTAATACCAGGTCAAACGTAACTCGAAACTCATCAAGCAGCCGACAGCTTTCAAGCAGAAACAATATCAGGACAAATTCATCGTCTACAATATCTCAGCAAAGCAGGACAACAACCGTCCGTCAGCCGAGCAGGGTGGAATCCAATCGCAGAATAGTCGCACCCAGAACAAATTCGAATACCACAAAATCCACTTCAAATTCATTGAGATCTCCCAAATCAATCGACACTAATTCCAATCAGGCTAATGTAAATTTAAACATAAGCACAAATCAAAACAGAATTTTACGAAACAACAACCGGGTAAATAATCGAAATGATACTTCATCCGTCGATAGCAGCCAGTTACCCATAACTCAGAGCCCTGCCAGTTCCACGACAAAATCATCCCTTATGGATATACTTGGCAATAGACAACCATCACAACCAGGCGAGGCTCGGCAAAACGCCTTAAAGACAAACACCAGAGAGAGCATAATAGCAAGAAGGCGGATTGGCAGCTCAATCGGCCAAAAATCGTCCGGCGATTCTGCTTCGAATGTTTCAACCGCGCGAGAAACTAAAAGTACAAGAGAAAACAAAACCGGTCTTGTTGACAGTAAATCAATTGCAAGTGAGATAAGAGGCAGAAACAATAAAGAAAGTTCAACCAAAGATACAACAAAAAAGCAAGTTGGTTCGGCCGGAACAAGGTCCGCCTGGAGCATATTCAGACGATCCAACGATTCAAAGAAACAGGAGAGCAATAGAGCGGCCGATACAAATACAAGAGAAAGAAAAAGTGCGGCCAGTGAATTACTTAATAAAAACTCCGATAATTCAAGACGTCAAAAAAATACGTCGACAGTTCGGTCATCGGCAACGAGCGGCCGTTCAGCAAGAAACACCGAAAGGACAGGCACAGCCCGCTCGCAAAAAACATTAAGAGACAGAGCTTCACAACACATTTACGACGACAGGCCCAGCTTAATCAGACATTCCAATAAAAATGTCTACGCCTACAGGGACCGACTCGACAGAACACACTACAGGGTAGTCAAACCTTCCTACCGCTACCTTTTAAGCTATGACTGGGGATGGCATCACACCTACAGTTATTTCTACCCATACTATCATCGCAAATATATATTCGTCAGTCTTTGCGGCTACTGGCCGTACGATTACCCATATATGCGTTACTACTGGTACGGCTATCACCCATACTACTGGTACGGTTATTACCCAATCGCCCGGGAAGTAGAAGGTGATACATACAATTATTACACCTATAACTACTACTATGACGACACCTCACCGGCTCAATCAGCACTGCCGGCGGATGATATACAACCGGTCGATCACAATACATTTGCCGATGTTCGTGAAAAACTGGCGCAGCAGCAGGCCGAAGCGCCCGCCGAGCCGACTCCTGCCGATATTTATTTCGAAAATGCCGTCAAAGCATTCGAGGCCGGCGATTTCAACCTCGCAGCCTCACAATTCGCCGAAGCCATCAAACTGGCGCCCGACGATATGATACTTCCATTCGCATACAGCCAGGCCCTTATGGCGAACGAGCAGTATTCGCAAGCCGCAAATGTCCTTCGCGAAGCACTGTCAAAAGTCACACCCGAAAAAGAAGGTGTTTTCTATCCGCGCGGCTTGTACGCCAATGAAGAAAAACTCAACGAACAAATTGACCTCTTGACCGAGAAAGCAAAACTTTACAGTGACAACGCAGACCTGCAACTGCTGCTCGGTTATCAGTTACTCGGTACAGGCAAGACCGAAGAAGCCTTTATGCCGCTCTGGAACGCCAGCCAGGACCCGGCAAACGCAAAGGCCGCCACGGTGTTGCTCGAGCTTAGGGAAATTATAATAAACACTGAAAATACAGGCTCCGACACAGAGGAACTCAAGAAAACTGAAAATAACGATGGTGCTAAAAGAGCCGAAAATACCAATGACGATATGATTTCGGCATCCAATGAGATAATCAACACAGGCGGCACCATAAGAATAAAAGAAACGGTATTTATGGCAACTCTGCTGACATTGGTAACCGGTTCGGGTATTTATCATTTCATCAGATGCTGATTCATTTGGACTGATATCGAACCGGTCTTGAAAAGGAACAGATGATGAAATTTATCTTAAGTATATCCATAATCCTTTTGGCAGTAACCCCTCCTTTAACGCGGGCCGGCGGCGGTCGAGAGTTCGCCGTCTGGCCCGTTTTTGATGACCAGGAGATGCCCGATATATACGGCAACATCATTGTCTGGCAGCAGTTTGTTATCAGGTACGGGGATTATGATATTTATATCGCCGATATTAATGAGCCTTCGAATCCTTTTGTTCTTACCGTCAGCGATGACAACGACCAGATTAATCCTGCCGTCTATAATAATATCGTGGTATGGCAGGATTATATCGAATGGAAAAATACGGCTGACTGGGACATCAGGATGGCCGACATCAGTGACATGGAAAATCCCCAAATATACCCGGTATCCGACATCGCATACAACGACGAGCAAAAACCAGCCATTCACGGCAATACCATCGTCTGGCAGGACGGTGATGAGGGAAGCTACGATATCTACGGAGCCGATATTACCGATCTGGAAAATCCGCTGGAATTTGCAATCGGCGACTTCGAATATGATCAGCAGAATCCCGATATCTACAGAACGACGGTTGTCTGGGAAGACAATTTTTTCAATGACTGGGACATTTTCGCCAGCGACATCTGGCTGAGAAACAATCCTGCCGAGTTTCCCGTCGCGTTTTTCGAAAAAGACCAGCAAAATCCGGCTATCTGGGACGACATGGTCGTCTGGCAGGATAATCTCTATGGCGATTGGGACATTTACATTACGGACATCTCGGAGCCCAATAATCCTGTGGAATATGAAATTTGCATAGATGCAGCATCGCAGACCAACCCGGACATAAACGGCAATATAATCGTGTGGCAGGACTTTCGGAACGACAACTGGGATATATTCGGTTTCAATTTGGCAACGGGCCGTGAATTCCAAATCACCGATGATACGAACGACCAGATCAATCCTTCGATAAGCGGTAATATCGTCGTATGGCAGGATTACCGTGATGGTAATTCACAAATATACGCCGCAATACTCGAAGGATCGAATGCCGCACAATTCACATCCGAAATGACAACCGATCCTAATACCGATTTGAAAATCCACTTTACAGATAATCTTCTCACAACACCAAACAGACCCAAAAAGCATCTTGATTTTGATGAAATCCAACGATAATAATTAGGGTGACAATCTCAACAAAACATACGAAAATAATCGATATAATATAATAGAAATTGTAACGTTTTAAGGATGATTCCAAGATTTGACAGGAGACAAGAATATGGCTAAGAAACTCATAACAATGCTTACAGTAATCGCTTTGGGACTTGGTTTGACACTCATCGCCGGCTGCCAGAACGACGCTCAGACCGGGGCCGTCGTAGGTACCGCGGCGGGCGCAGGCATCGGCCAGGCGGCCGGCGGCGATACCGAATCAACCCTGATCGGCGCGGGCGTTGGCGGCGTCATAGGCTATGTTGTAGGAAACGAGAGCGATAAGCAAAAGGCAAAAGCCGAAAGAGAAAACCTCAGCGAAGAGGCAAAATACGTCACCGTAAATATAACCAACAGCAACGGCTCAATAAGCCAGGTAAGGCTTAAAAAACAGGGTGTCGGCTATGTCGGCACAAGAGGCGAATACTACAGTCAGCTTCCGACCGAAGACCAGCTCAGACCTATATACGGCTTTTAGACCTCTTTTGAGGACACGACGGTATTTTATCCTCACTCTACTATTGAAAAATTGCAGCTTTTGGATATAATTTTCGTTACCGGTGCCCGATTTTGTGCCTTATATATTAGTCGGGACCTATGCTTGATTAACGGCAGTTCTTGAAC
Organism: uncultured Pirellulales bacterium; assembly: GCA_964556885.1. Lineage (GTDB taxonomy): Bacteria > Planctomycetota > Phycisphaerae > Sedimentisphaerales > Anaerobacaceae > CAZKYP01. Next base: position 21,858 of record CAZKYP010000009.1, read on the forward strand.
TACGAAGCTGAAACAGAGGGTATATTGGAGAATCAAACTCTTGAGACGAACAGGCGGTTGCGAAAGGCCCTGAAAGGGCTTTTGGTCCCGGACCTCGAACGCCGCCGGCGGGCAATGGAACCTTTCGTGCGAGCCACCTTTCAGGGCTTCATGAGGTACCTGTACCGTTACTTGGGCAATGAAGTAGAATGCGAAGATGTCCTCGAAGAGGTATATGCAGATATATGGGAAAACGCCGACCATTTACGAAACGTCAACAACGAGAAGGAGCTTCTGAGAACCGTATATCTGTACTATATGCGAAAACGTCTCAGAGAAGTATATAAAAGGAAAAATCGACACTTGTATTTATCGCAAACTGACCTGAATAACCTTATGGCCCCGGAATTAGGTGTCCTTGAAGTGTTGTCCCAGTCGGAGCTCCAGGATGCGATTCGCAAAACGTTAGGCAAACTCAAAGCAAGGGAACGAAAGGCCATAGAGCTGTGGATGCAGGGCTTCTCGAACAGGGCGATTGCCAACGAGCTGAAGACCACGGTCGGGGCGGTAAAAATGCTGAATTTTAGAACGATATTGAAACTTAAAAAGATGCTTTTCGAACACCATAACCAGCAGTAATTGTATGCTGGACCAAGGAGCAGATAAAATGCTTGATAAAGACAGAGAAATTCACGAATTGCTTATCGACTATGCAGGAGCGCTGCGTGACGGTTGCATACCGGCTTTTCTCAAATCACTTACGCGTCTCGAAGGCCAGGTGATAGCCGGCTCCCATGATTTTTGGGACGCCACCGAAACGGTGCGAATTCTCAACAGTATCGGATTCGCCGACAAAGCCGCAATCGCGGACGTGGGTTTGTTCGCATCGCGTGTCGATGCCAATATAGTGTCGAGATCGAAAAAAGCCAGATCGTCATATCGAGATAAACGAGGCGTCCGGGCAAAGTCGAGCACTAAAACAACAAAGACCGAGAAGTTTTCATGATATTGGATTGTTACCAATGCTCATCATGCTATTTTGAAGACAAGGAACCTTCCTCGAGGATAGATCCGTCTACAATCTCTCCTCAGCAACCTAAAACAATTTTCAAAAATGTGCTTGTTATATTCGTCTGTATCGAAATGTACGACGACAAGCAGGAGCTCAAACAGGCCGTCGAGGAATTCGCGTCACTATCGGACATGCTGGGGAAAAGGCCGATTATATTGTGCCCGAACGTACATCTTTCGATTGACAAGGCCCCTGAAAAGCAGGCAAAGCTGTTGATCGGGGAGCTGGAAAAGATGCTCATCGCCAACGGTTTTGATGTGCACCTGCTGTCGTTCGGTTATCATAAGCAATACGGTATGGAATGCAACGGCAACGTCGGCAGCGTCGTCGGCCGAAGGTTCTATGGCTCCGATCAAAAACAGTTTCTCAGACTCCTGACCCGGCTCGGCGTCTGCCCGCCGGAAACTCTGCCCAACGATATGCCTTCATGGATCAAGCCCCTGACGGAACGAAGACTGAAAGTGCTGGGCAGCAGAAAAGAAACATACAACGCGGCCAAAAAGATGCTCCAGGACCAGCTCGATGCAACGGCCAACGTCGAGCTTTGGACGTGCATGTTGTTCGAGGGGGAAAGACAGCCCGTGGACGATTACCTCGGTATCCTGTACGAAATCATAGAAGATTACCACGATGTCACGGTACATCGTGCACTGAACCTAAGCGTACCCGGATTTTCCAACGCCGCTCGATTCCTCTTTCGCAAATATCCCGAGGCAATCGAGTCCGGCCAGCTCCGCATCTACAACAGCCAGGTCTCCGACATAGAATTTCTGCTGACCAGAAGCGCCGTTCTTCTTGCCTTTCCGCATAAACCGAAGAAGACAGGGTCTCACGCCGGGGAAATATCGTTCGGAATCTATTGCAAAGACGAAGATTTTTCAAAAAACCTGATTCAGTGGTATCGAACGTTTCTCGTCGATGAGAGATTCGGATGGATACGTACGGAATCCGAACTGAATACGATAATCAATGAATTGGAAGAGGAGTTATTCCAGGATAAAACACAATAGAATTTGAAAATTGCCAATCTGACCGGTCTTGGCAATAAAAAAGACAATGGGACAAAATCTGTGGATAAGGTCTTAACCGTGACTGCTGTTGTAACTTATGTAGTTCTGCTTACATTTGTTGCTCTACGGGCACGGGCGGCCCGGGAGTTCGAAGAATTTTCACTGGCGAAACGGGCGCTCCCGCTCGCACTGGTTTTCGGCAGCCTCGCCGCTACTTACGTCGGCCCCGGTTTTTCAATCGGATTCGTCGGCAGGGGCTTTAAAAGCGGCTTCCTTTTTCTGTGCATAGGGCTGGCTTATTCGATACAAAACATCCTTGTCGGCCTTCTCATAGCGCCGAGGCTGAGAAGCCTGAAAAACTGCCATACACTCGGCGACGCAATAGGTCAAAAATACGACAGGAAATGCCAGGTTGTCGCCGGTATCATCTCGGTCGGTCTGTGTGCCGGTTTTTCCGCGGTTATGGCAAGCGCCGGCGGAGTCGTGCTAAGTAATATATTCGGCCTGCCAAGCTGGTCCGCCGTCACTATAGTTGTCGGCGTGACAACATTATATACAACGTTCGGCGGTCTGCGGGCAAGCGTTATAACAGACGCCTTCCAATTCTCCGCCTTTGCAATCTTACTGCCTGTCATCCTATTGCTGGCGTTTTTATTTCACCTCGACGGCAGCGCAGCGGCTTTTTTCGACCAGGTCTCGACTGCCACTGCCAGCGGATTCAAAACCACTTCAACAATTGAAATAATCGGCCTTATCGCCGCTTTCCTGCTGGGAGAAATGGTCATACCTCCGTACGCGAACAGGGCGCTGGCCTCCAAAACAACAAAAATTTCGAGAAACGGTTTTCTTCTGGCCGGAGTATTCAGCTCAATCTGGTTTTTGGTGATGATATCTATCGGAGTGACTGCCCGTAGTATAATCCCAAAAGATACGACCGAAGACCTCGTCCTGCTGAACTTAGTGAAATCAATCATGCCGACCGGTGGATATGCGCTTCTGTTAGTGGTACTGGTATCGGTGGTTATGTCGAGCCTCGATTCCCTGCTTAATGCGGGGGCAGTTTCATTCACGCAGGATATTGTCAAGCCGTTTGCGAAACTGCAAAACGGTGCGGCCCTGAATATCGGCAGAGCAGCAACCATCATAATCGCCGCAATAGCCGCAGTTGGCGCGGTCGCCGTTCATAGTATCATTGACGGTTTGCTGATGTGCTATACTATTTGGGCACCGGCTATTCTGCCGGCACTTATAATCGGATTATGGACGAAAAAACCTCGTCCGCTTGCCGGCATCTTATCGATGGCTGTAGGCTCAATCGTTGCAGTCACGTTGTGGCTGGTCTTGTGGTATCAGTTCAAGGTCGTGCGGTCTTCGAATATAGAAATATCTCCGCTTACTATTATTCCGGCTCTCAGTGCGGCTATTGCGGCTTATGCTCTGGGTAACTGGATCGAAAGTATTAAATCTCGAAAATAGAAATGGAATTAATTCTTTTCATAATTGTAATAATCGGGACCTTATTCGCAATCGCCAGCGGGGTATGGGTTGCCACTGCCCTGATAAAGGCAATTTCCACAAAAAAACAAACTAATGACGAAAATTCCGAATCCCGTGATACGGCCGAATAGAAGCAGTTCTAAATCAGTTCGGCGGAATTATCCGGTACCCACGCGTCACTATCATCGAAAAGTCTTATATGAAGCCACCCGACTCTGCGTTCGAGTAAATCGAACTCCGTTCCTTCATGCAGAGGCTCCTTGAAGCTCGCCGGATAATTCTGGCCGTCGCCCTGTCGTGCAACAATCTCCTGAGCTGTAATAACACCACGACGTTTGCCCGATTGTGTATAGGTTTCCAGTGAGACGGACGTTAGAAAACTAATTACCAAAATACCCAATATCACCACGATTGTAATTCGCGGCGCGGTCCTTCCATACCAGACCATGAATGTCAGGACAAGACAGAAAACCGCAAAGAAGACACAGGTAAGAACGAATTTTGCCTTAATAGAAAAATCATAATGCCAGAAAAACAGCGTCTGCAGAACACGCTTTTCCGTCTTCTCGGTTATCCTGTCAACTCGTTTGCTGCGAGCAAAAGCAAGGTTCTTTTTAATATTCGCATCGGAGCCGTCGAGTCTTTCGGCCCGGAGGTAGTTTAATATCGCCCTGCCGAGATCGCCCTTGAGGAAATACGCATTGGCAAGATTATAATAAAGTTTGGAGTTATGTATCTGTCCGTCATTTATTATTTTCTCATAATTCAGTATCGCCTTTTCATACAGTGACAGGGCCTTGTCGGGATCGTTGGATGTCGCGTTCGCTTCCCGGAAAAACTGATTGGCCTGGTTGAAAAGCGAATAGACCTGCTCTTTGGTAAGTTCTGCTTTTGCCGGAAACGCAAGGCAAAGCTGAAAAAGAATAATCAACACCAAATTGCAGATTTTTTTAATCATTTTTTAGATTTCTTTTCAATACATCTGATAAGTTCGTGAATTTGTTTGATTTTCTGGTCCGTCGCATTCGCCTCTATGGGCGCATAACGAGCTGCTTCGAACTCGGCCATCATTTCCTTGTATTTTTCTGCAATACCAATATCTCCCGTAGCGGTAACGATCGCATTATAACAATCATCAGGTGTAAGTGAGCCGGCCGTCCTGTCGAAACGGTCGCCGATATACTGTTTCATAATCGATACTATTTTTTCTTCCTTCCGCCCGGGGTCACTCGAATCGATTTTCCTTAGCTGCCCGAGTGCTTTGCCGCATGACTGTCGTCGTCGCTTAGCCGCAATCTGTTCGGGAGTGGTATTTGTAAACAGCTTTATTATTATACTCAATACCAAAGCAACCAAAGGAACCGACCAGATCACCGTATATCCGGAGGCAACCAAAGCCGCAACCGGCGAAAATTTCATATTCTCCAGAACGTCCAAACCTTCATAATTGGCCGACAGGCCCTTTTTAATCGCCTCGACCTCTTTGTTGACAGGCGCGAAATCAGAACCTTCCAAATCGGCGTTGGTCAAAATCTTCGTCGGAGCAACTTCGAGTTTGATAGGTTCGGTTTTAGCAACATTGTACTTATTCTGCTCCGCATCGAAATAGGCAAGCGGAATCGGTGGTATCTCCGTCACCCGGTCGTTGTTTGCCCGAATCGTCTGCGTAAAGACCTTAAAACCATCCTCAATAGTCGGTGACGCTTTCTGTGACGGAATCTTGAAGTTGGCCGCAAGCTCCGGTACCTGCTCGAGCTCCGGCCATTGAACGGACTTTAGATACCTGCTGCCGCCGATTTTTATAGTAAGCGTTATAGGATCGCCGACACTTACATTCGTCGGTGTTGCAGAGGCTGAAATTGTATAATTGCCGATCAGACCATAGAAGCCGGCGGGCTTGTCCTGGTCGGGCAAAGCAAGCACGTTCAGCTCCAGTGGTTCAGAGCTGACCATGAATCGTTTATACTGGACATTAGAACCAAAAAAATCACCGAAAAAACGATCACTCGATCTCGCCCGACCCATGGCGACATCAGCCGATACGGATGCGGGTTCCAACCGAATTGTACCGGCCAGCCTGGGAATGAGAACCTTATTGAATGTCACCAATATGGCGTCTTTCGAATTGTGAGTGACCCGGTATTGACTTACAAAAACACTTATACCCGTATGGAGCTGGTATTCCCTTGCCTGCGGGTCTACCGTCTCGCTGTCTTCGATGTCGAACTCCCCGGATGTAAACGCAGGAACGTTGACCTGAAAGTCACCGATATCCGCGGAAACATAGAAATTTATCGTCAGGATTATCGGCTGGCCGACATAACACCGCGTTTCAGATAGTGACATCTCCAGGTCGAGCTGTTCCGTTGTTCCGGGTTTTAAAACATTGACGGACACAGGATTGGTGACATAATTCTTGCCGTCAAGTGTGACTGTCACCGCTGGAATCTCAACCGGTCCTTCCCTGTCGACCGTCAAAGTATATGTCATTATCAAAATATTTCTCTGGATGGTTTTATTATTGATGATATTTACTGTATTCTGAGTCCTGTTGCCCGTACTTATGGGATTGAACTTTCGCAGAGGCTCCATGTCGACCTGGCCCGGCTGTTCCGACCCTTCGAGAACGATGTAATAACCGAAACTCTCACCGACATAGATGTCCTTGTTCGTATCAACCTGTGCTGAAACACGCACCTGGGCGGAGACACTCGCCGCAGTAGCCGCAATAATAATCAAAAAACAAACTATTTTTCTAAAGTTTCCCATTCCTTTTTATTAATCAATAATCATTTATCGTTAATCATTTCTTGTTACCAGTCTTTATCGACCTTTTGCCAGCCGCCTCTTTGGACAATCTGTCTTTCTTTCCGCTGCCGCTGCTCCCTGTCAAGAATTTCCCGGGCCGTCGTATCCGGAACGGCCATCTGCTGTTGTTTTTCCTGGTCACTTTTTTCCTGTTGTTGCTGCTGTTGCTTTTTTTCCTGCTCATTAGGATCCTGTCCCGATGTACTTCGGGAGTTCGGATCTGCTCCTGACTTTTCCTGTTGCTGGTCCTTTTTTTCCGCCGAATCCTGCTTTTGGCCCTGCTGCTGATTCTGTTGTTGCTGGTTTTGTTGCTGATTCGGATCTTTTTGTTGATTCTGATTCTGCGGCTGGTTCGGATCCTGCTGCTGCTTTTGCTTATTAAGCTGGTCGATGATATCCTTTATTGTCAACCGGGCAACCTCGATATTTTTAGCCGCCTTTTCATTGTCCGGCTCTATATCCAACACGCCCCTCCATGATTCAATAGCGGTTTTCATATCATCGAGTGCCTTGTTTAAATCCGAGTCCTTTTGTTTGGAACCCTGTTGAAAATAAGAATTCCCCAGATTGTATTTCGCCCTGGCGACGAGTTTCATATCCTTACTCTCGGTAGCGACTTGCTTATACAAATCAATCGCATTGCCGAGGTCGTCGAGCCTGTAATAGCTGTTCGCCTTATTAAACTTCGGTTCCGGGACATCAGGTGCATCCACAAGGGCCTGGTCATATTTCTCTATCGCCTCGTTGAAATTGCCCTGCTCATAAAGTCTGTTGCCCTCCAACGTCATATCACCGGCCTGGTCGGCATAAGCAGCTTGCACAACAACCATGATTATTAATACTCTTAAAATATCTCTACACATTTTTACGCTCACTTATCAGTGCCTCACAAAAAAGAAGTATCAAACCCAAAGCTACAAATATCTGGAATTTTTCATCGTACTCCAGCATCGTAGTAGATTCGAGCTCGCGCTTCTCGGCCGACGCGATGAGGCTTTCATAAATCTGTCCCAAATCCAGAGTAGTGCCCGGCTCGACCGACAGATATTTGCCTCCGTTGGTTACATACACGATATTTCTCAGTAAATCGGCTCCAAGTTTGGACCAGACTTCTTCACCGTTGTATTTAAGGAAAGTCTTTTCGCCGTCTGGTGCGGTAATAGGGATGCGCGAGCCTTCTTTCTCATCACCCAATCCGATAGCTATAATCCGTATACCCTCGGCCGCGGCCTTTTCCGCCGCCTGGACGGCAAAACTCTCGGAACCTTCATGCTCCTCGCCGTCGGTAATCAATATTATGTCCTTATACTCACGGGTTTTTTTGTCAAAGACCTCGTCCGTCGCCTTTCTTATAGCGTCCCCCACCATTGTGCCGCCCCTGCTGGTGCTCTCGGTGGATATATCGGCAAGGGCCATTCTCACAAAGGCATAATCCTGTGTCAGCGGGCACTTGACCACGCTGTTGCCGGCAAATGTCACTATTGCGATTCTGTCACCGGCCAGCGTTTCCATCAGGTCGGCTATCGCTATTTTCGAACGTTCGAGCCTGTTCGGCTTGATGTCTTCGGCCAGCATCGAGCGGGATGTATCGAGCAGTATGCAGATGTCACGTCCTTTGCGCGATATCTTCCGGGCCTTCGGATTCCACTTTGGCTCAGTCATGGCTATTACGATACTGATAAATGCCAGGACCAGCAGAAATGCCTTGAAGATTTGTTTCTCCAAACTGACGGAATTATTAATCTTTTTCAGCATCTCGCTGCTGGCAAGTATTTTCAGCGCCTTTACCTTTTGCCAAAAGTACCACACATACGCCGGCACCAGAACCACCGGCACGGCAAACAACCACCACAACGCTTTGTCATTACCAAGATTCATAAATTTAATCAGTTACCAATACATCACGGTATTTTTCTAAACACCGTACTACTCGCTAAAATCTCCAACATTAATAAAATAAGCGCCCCAAAAGTCCAGGGGCCGAAACGTTCTGCAAACTGGGTATACTGGACGGACTTGACCTCGGATTTTTCAAGATCATCGATTTTTTCAACAATACCTTTAAGCGCATCCGCATCGTCGGCCCTGCCGTAAAATCCACCGGTATTATTGGCTATCGTCCTCAGCAATCCTTCATCCAGATTTTGATCGGCCGGCATCCTGTACGTTCCAAGCGGTGTCTGAATTGTAGTGTACGATTGGCCGGAGCCGATGCCGATTGTGTATATCTTTATACCCCATTTCCTGGCCAGCTCTGCGGCCTTGTAAGGGTCATATTCCCCGGCATTATTGATACCGTCGGTAAGTAACACTATGACCTTGCTCTTTATCTTGAAGCCGCTCTTAGAGTCATCCGAAATATTTTCACCCGACGAAGCCAACTGCCTTTTCCTAAGCTCGATTTCTTCCTCGGCCTTTTGGAGCCTGGCCGCTGCAAGGGCAATTGCATCGCCGATGGCCGTACCGTCTTCGCTGCGCATCTTCACAATTTCAGTCTTGTCCAGAAACTCGACAAGGACGTTATGACTGTGCACCAGGGGGCATATCGTGTCGGCGTATCGGGCAAAAGAAATCAGGCCTATCAGGTCGCTGCTTCTGCCTTTGAAATCATCCTTATCACCTTCGATAAACTCGGCTAAAACTTTCTTAACCACTTCCAGCCGATTCATCTTTTGTCCATAGTAGTCCATCTCGGTCTGCATACTGCCGGAATGGTCGACGACGGTTTCTATCGCAACTCCCTCGGTCGATATTTCCGACAGCACCGTCCCCTTCCTCGGCCTTGCAAATGCCACAATCAAAAGTCCAATACAAACCAGCCTGATCAATACCAACAGCGGCCAAAACCGGACACGCCATGAGATGTGACAGTTGGTCATATCCATAAGGCTTGGAAATCTCACCGCCGCGGTACGCTTCGAGCGCAGCATCTGATAGCCCAAAACGGGCAGGCCTAAAAGCAATAACAATACCCACGGTGAATACAACTGCATTTATGCGCTCCCAACCTCAACAGATTGCTGTGAACTAATATTGTCCGTGACATCGACCTTTCGCTCGTCCGATTTCGTCTTTTCAATGAACTCCTTAACCAGATCAAACGTTTGTTGAATTTGCTCCGTCGTCGGATTGTATTTTGCGAATTTTACCAGGTCGCAATGTTGAAGGAACTTCCCCAAATCTTCTTTGTCGGATGGATTAAGAACATCGGTACTTGCCAGGTCTATTAAAAATTCCTCCGTGGTCCTTTCTGGCGCCCGCAGGTTAAAACGATGCTCGATATAACGCCTGAGAATATCGCTGATTCGTTCATAGAATTCCTTAAGCCGGCCGGAGCCTACAAGGTCTTCTTCGATTAGAACTCGCAGTCTTTCGTATGCAATCTCGTGCGCCGATTTGAAAATCCTGATTAATTCCTCCGCCCGCTTGTGCTTAAGATATAACCATATTCCAACTGCGGCCGCAGCTACAATAACTAAAGCCGGAATCCAGAGCCACTTAAGGGAAGTCTCTTTTGGTATTGCAACAACGTCTTCGATATCGGCAATCTTCAATTCTTCCCGCTGCTCGCCGAGCAGCGAAGTGACTTCGATATCTATCGGCTCGGTTGTCAGCTCGTATTTCTTCTCTTCGGGACTGTTTACATCGAAGAATTCGAATGTAAAGGCCGGTATCGGATACTTGCCCGACAAAAAAGGCTCGAGACGATACCTGTACCCGCTGATCACATTGTCGTTTGCATCGAGCTTATTACCTAAATTTTCCCAGTCGACGATCCCGAAATTTTCAAGCACTGCATCGACTTTCGGCATCCTGACTTCGTAATTCGATTCGATGACAGCTTCGAGTTCTAAATTCAAGGTCTGCGCAATTGTTATCTTGGCTTTATCCACACGAATATGAACGGTCAACGGACCGCGTTCGAATTTTTTATCAACTTCAAACGCCGACTTTTTCGCTTCGCGGTCTGAATCCTTGTCGCAACCCGCACAAACAATCATCAGTCCGATGCAAGTCAGGATAAATAAAATAAAATATCTTTTTACCGAAATTTTCACCATATATTATTTTACTTTAAGATTATTTCACCGTCTGGCCCGAAGGCTTTTCAGTCTCGTCTTCTTTAGGGCCGCCAAATGCGGAAGAATGAATAACAACATCATATTCATTCTTCAACTGCTCTATATAGTCATTTTGAACATCCTGACTTTTTTGATTTGCGAGCATTCGCATTACCTGCTGTCTGACCTCATCCAGGCTTTTTTGCCGTTCGGCTGTCACGGTCTCTACCCTGACAATCTCCCAGCCCTTTTCACTCTTAAAAGGCTCATCAAGCACGGCCGGTAACGCGATAACGGCAAATATCTTGTTGTTAAGCTCGTCATAAGCGCCGATACCGGCGACGTATGTCCCTTTTTGAACCTCCGCTTCGATTTTCCCGCCGCTTTGTTTTGTATTTGCATCCTTCGAAAACTGCCTGGCCA
>CAZKYP010000010.1:0-17318 GCA_964556885.1 uncultured Pirellulales bacterium
TCGATTCGTAAAGATGAATATCGTTCGGAAGCAGTGGGGCCATAGCCAGCTCGGCTGGTTTGGTATCGATTCGGCCGTTGCGGCTGACCATAACTTCCCCTTCGGTGCCGATAAACTGGATCATGTGTCCGCCCGTAATCTGGTGGTCGCGAAGTACCGAAATGCCGTTAGCATAGTAATGAGTCTGATATTGTGTACCGTTCCAACCTTTTGGTACAAATTTGACCGGCCCTGAATCGTCCATTCCAAGTGCCCACTGGATTATGTCGAAATGATGTGCTCCCCAGTCGCCGTTCTTACGCGAGCCGTACTCCCAGAACCGCCTCCATCCACCGCCGAAGTCACCCTTGACTCTTTCTGCGTTATATGGATACCAAGGTGTGGGGCCGAGCCAGCGGTCGTAGTCGAATCCTTCGGGTATCGCCTCTTCGGCTAATGTCATCGGGGGAGCAAATCGCCCAAGACTTGCATATATTGTCTGGATTTTTCCTATCCAGCCGTTGCGAACTATTTCGCAGGCCTTCCTGAAAGCCCACTCCGAGCGCTGCTGCGAGCCGACCTGAAAAACCGTGCCGTATTGTTTGCATGCATCGGACATCAATCGCCCTTCGCGAATGGTCAGTGTCATGGGCTTTTGACAGTAAACATCCTTACCGGATTTAATGGCGGCCAATGAGACAAGTGCGTGCCAGTGATCGGGCGTGCAAATAAAGGCGGCGTCAATGTCGGGTCGCGCACAGATCTGTTCGTATTCGAGATAGGCATCACAGCCTTTGTATGTCCCGCTTGCGGCCAAATCACCATAAGCTTGTTCAGCAGTGCTTTTGGCGTCTTCGCGTTTTGATCTGTACACATCGCATACTGCCAGGACCTGTACGTCACTGCGGCTAAGCATACTTCTGAAGTGGCCGTTCATTTGAAGGCCCATGCCTATCATGCCCATTGTGATGCGGTTACTGGGGGCGGTAGCGCCGAAGACCGTCGATGGTACGATGGAAGGACACGCCACAATGGCCCCCGCTGTAGCGGCACCTTTGAGCAGGAAGTCCCTGCGGCTGATTAATTTTTTTTTCTTCATTGCTTAATTCTCCTGATTTGTTTTATCTTCCGTATGTGCATCGGTTCAATCTATATTACGACCATGAACGAACAACATACCGCCCTTAAGCCCTGGTGTGAGGTAAAACAACCTGTTAAACTTATCCAGTAGTCGTATACCTCAGTAAAACAATGATTGTATCTCTTTGTCTTTGAATTTTCAAAGGTTAATTTTGGGGAAATTTGCTTATTATTTTGCTATGGTCGTATGGGCGGCGTCAAACATTCTCACACCCCCGGTGTCAAGTTGAAGGATCATCCCTTTTGCCGGATCAATTCCTATGCAGTTACCGGTGAATCTTCTGCCGTTGAAGATTAACGTGACCCGATGCCCTAACTGGATACTCAGACTACGCCATCGGTCGATGACTTTTTCATAGTCTTTTTCTGCTGTTTCGAGCCAGTGGTCAAATGAGCTGAGCAGCCTTTTGGCCAGTGATATGCGGTCAATGGTCAAGCCGCTTTCGATATCGATGCTTGTTGCGATGGGTCGCAGTTCGGGGAGGAAAGATTCAGGATTTTGATGGCAGTTTATTCCGACACCGATTATGCAGATACTATGGTTGTTTGTTTTTGATTCGAGCAGTATGCCGGCTACTTTTTTATCGTTCAATATAATATCATTCGGCCATTTGATTCTCGCCAGCTTTTTTGCCGGCTTGCCGATTGCCTCGGCAACCGCAACTGCACTGGTCAGCGAGAGCAGTTCGATTTTCAATTTGTTTGCGGCCAGAAGTATCGAGCAAATAATGCTGTCCGAGCGACTGCTGTGCCACTTATTGCCGGCCCGGCCTCTGCCCGCGTTTTGTTCTTCGGCGAATATTGCCAGGCCGTCGTTGTCTTTGTTGTTTGCATATTGGCCGGCGACGTCGTTCGTGCTTGTAGTACTGTTGTAGACGAGGATTTTTCTGCCGATGCGCGAGGTCTTTAAGTTTGCCTTTATCTTATCGGGGTCCAGCATAAATAAAGAAAATAAAAAATTAAAATGCAAAGTGTAAAATTAAGAAAGTCATCCCAGTATACTGGAATTCCACAATTTTGATTTTTAATATTTGATATTTGATTTTCCTTTTTTGGATTATCTGTCGAGTCCGATGTCAACGGCGGTGGCCGAATGGGTGATTGCCCCTACTGCGATTCTATCGACGCCGCATTGCGCGATAGCCGAGACATTGCTCAATGTGATATTTCCCGATGCTTCGAGCAGGGGCTTTTTGCCTTTGCCGCGCATCTTGTTCCGCATCTCTATGGCGTGTTTTAACTGCCACTGTCCCATGTTGTCCAGCAGTACGATGTCAATGCCTGGTATCTCCAGCACGTAGTTCAACTGGTCGTCGACGTGGTCGACTTCCACAGCCACAAATTTGATGTTTTTTATCTTTTTTGCCCTGGCGATTATTTCCTTTAATTTAGGCTGGAAGTTTCTGCCTAATTGTGCCAGGTGGTTGTCTTTGATTAAGATGCCGTCGTACAGTCCGAATCGGTGATTATATCCGCCGCCGCAGCGGACCGCGTACTTTTCAAGGATTCGCCAGCCGGGCATGGTTTTGCGAGTGTCATAAATCTTTGCCTTTGTGCCCTGTATGGCCTGTACGTATTTGCGTGTGGTTGTAGCTATACCGCTCAGACGCTGCAGGAAGTTAAGCATAACACGTTCGGCGCTGAGCATCGGTTGCAGCGGCCCTTCGATTACCGCCAGCTTACTGCCGACATGGGCCGGTTTGCCGTCGCCTATACGAACGGTCATCTTGAGCTTTTTATCGTATTGTTTTAATATCTCACGGGCGATGCCCATTCCGCATACGACTATTTCTTCTCTCGAAATAATTGTGGCTTTGGCGATAGTGTCGTCATTAAACAGGATTTCACTTGTTACGTCACGTTTTCCGAGGTCTTCTTCTATCGCCAGCCGAATTAAAGACCGGACTTTTTCTATGTTAAGTTTTATCATTTGTTCTCGATTCTTTCTGTTCCACCCCTGTCATGTGTTCTATGTTTTCTGTTTCTTACTCCTTTTGAGTCTTTTGGTTGCGAGGAATTCGCTCTTCTTTTTCTTCGAGTTTACGATAACCAGTTCCGGCAGCTCCTTTAATTCACGCAACTGGTCACGAAGAAAGGCCGCCCGTTCGAAATCAAGGTTCTGGGCCGCTTCGAGCATTTCGGTTTCGATTTGAGAAGCCAGCTCGACTTTTTCATATTCATCGGTTCCGAATCGCACGGCCTGCTGTGCGGTCTGCCTTGCCTTTATCTGCTCGGTTAAACTTTTGCGTATCTCCTTCTTTATAGTTTCAGGCGTAATATTATGGTCCTGGTTATATTTTAACTGAATTTTACGACGTCTGTCCGTTTCGTCAATAGCTTTTTGCATCGACGCGGTGACTACATCGGCATACAGAAAGACCGTAGCGTTGATATTTCGTGCGGTCCTGCCGATAGTTTGTATCAGCGAGGTCTGGCTCCGGAGGAATCCCTCCTTGTCCGCGTCGAGAATGGCCACGGCCGATACTTCCGGCAGATCCAGCCCTTCCCTGAGCAGGTTTATACCCACGAGCACGTCGAAGTTGCCGAGGCGCAGGTCCCGCAGTATCTCAATTCTGTCGAGTGTCTCGATTTCGCTGTGGAGGTATCGGCATTTGAAGCCTTTCTTTGTGATATAGGCCGACAGGTCTTCGGCCATCCTTTTTGTAAGTGTCGTAACGAGCACCCGCTCTTTTTTATCGACGCGCTTTTCAATCTCACCTAAAAGATGCGGAATCTGGTTGCCGGCCGGATATACGAATATATCCGGATCCAGAAGGCCGGTCGGTCTGATGATTTGCTCGACGACTTCGTTGCCGCATTTTTCCATCTCGAACGGCGCCGGCGTGGCGGAGACGAAGATGACTTTGGCCCAGTTTTCCTGAAATTCCTCGAAACGCAGCGGCCGGTTGTCCAGCGCGCTGGGCAGCCTGAAACCGTGCTCGATAAGGGTTTCCTTTCGATGTCTGTCGCCGGCCCACATCGCCTTTACCTGCGGAATGGTGACGTGAGATTCGTCGATGAACAGAAGGAAGTCTTTCGGGAAATAATCGATTAATGTATACGGCCTTGACCCGGGCGCAAGGCCGGCCAGGTGTCGTGCGTAGTTTTCGATTCCGCTGCAGTAACCGACCTCCTGAATCATCTCGATATCGTACATCGTCCGTGCCTGGAGCCGCTGTGCTTCCAGCAGCTTGGCTTGTCCGCGCAGCTCGGCCAGCCGCTGGTCTAATTCGGCCTTGATGCTTTCGATGGCCGCACCGATCCTGTCGGACGGCATAATGTAATGCTGGGCCGGGTAGATGAAGACCTGGTCCTCGGCGGCCAGAACGTCACCTGAGACAGGATTAATGTAGTATATCTTTTCTATCTCGTCGCCGTAGAATTCGATTCGTATCCCGAACGATTCATACGATGGGTATAATTCGACCACGTCGCCACGTACCCGGAATGTCCCTCTCTGGAAATCGATATCGTTTCTGCTGTACTGGATATCGGCAAGCCTGCCTAAAAGCTCGTTTCTCTCGCAGGTTATACCGGTACGAATCGCCACGACGGATGCCTTGTAGTCCTCCGGCGAGCCGAGTCCGAAGATGCAGGAGACAGACGCCACGATGATGCAGTCGTTTCTGGTCGAGAGGCTGGTAGTGGTCGAAAGGCGCAGCCGGTCGAGGTCGTTGTTCTTGGAGGCGTCTTTTTCGATGTAAATATCCCGCTGCGGGATATACGCCTCCGGCTGGTAATAATCGTAATAGCTGACAAAATATTCGACGGCGTTCTCGGGGAAAAGCTCTTTAAATTCCTCGTAAAGCTGTGCTGCCAGTGTCTTGTTGTGTGAGATAACAAGGGCGGGCAAATTAAGCTGAGCTATGACATTGGCCATTGTGAATGTCTTGCCGGAGCCGGTAACGCCCATGAGTGTCTGGAATTGCTTTCCATTGCGCAGTCCCTCCACGAGCCGCTCAATGGCCTGCGGCTGGTCCCCTGCAGGGTGAAACTGATTGTTTAACTTAAATTTTCCCATAGCAAACCCACTATTGTAGCGAATTATTGACCAAATCTCACGTTTAAATTGCTTGTTCTATTTAGTAACATTATTTGCTGGAGGATGGTACTGGGTCTTTATTACGGCTGGTTTGGATAGGTTATTGCTGCAAGAAGGGCTTTTCCGTATTTGTTCCAGAGGGTTTGGGCATCGAGGGTTGAGTCGTCTTTCAGCATTTCGAATGTGATTATGGGAATTCCGAGAGTTACTCCGGCGTATGAGCCGAGCGAGCCGGGTCGTGAGCCTAATTTTTTTACCGGTAAATCACAATAATCAGCCATGTGATTTGCAAGTTGTTGACCTGGGCCGTCGTAATCGATGCAGGACAGCGGCTGGTGGATGCTGACGATGCGGTCGGGATTGTATTGCCGGATGAGTTGATGGATAGTGCGGGCCTCCGGCTCGGAAAGTGCATCCGGTCCGCCCTTTACGTCACTGCGGCGATTGGCCGCTATGAAGTTGCGATTCAAATCGACGCCATTGGCGTTATAGCGACTATTGGTAGCTAAGCCATCCGGATTTGCCACAGGGAGCAGCACAACTGTTTTACCAGTAAGAATATCCGGATTTTGCTGGAGGTATTCGTGTAATTTTCGGACAAGCGGTGTTCCGGCTGGTTCATTTCCGTGAATGGTTGCCATTATGAAGGTAGTATCGGGACCTTGCCCGAGTACTGTGTGTTCTATGGACCGGCCCTGGACCGATATACCAGTGATTTCGTATTGGTACGGCTCGGGATAATCAATCGGTTTGTAGCAGCCTGTTAAGTTAAGAATACAGAAGACAGAACACAGAAGACAGAAGGTTTGGATAGGAAGTCGTGAATTATTACTGGATTTTAACATAAGTGTTTTGTAGAAATGATCTTTCATCAGAATTATAGTTTGCAGTAAAATATACATGCTGACTCATTATACACTTTGGCCGGGAGGATTAAAGGACGAATTAAAATAGCTGAAAAAGCTTGAGCTATTCAATTACGTCTGGTAAAGTGCTGGTTTGTGTGTAGCGGACAGTGGATTAAGGGATTAATTCCTCCTCGCACAGGATGGCAAATTTTTATCTAATTCGAGGTAGCAGATGAACGTTTTGTTGATTGGCAGCGGCGGGCGGGAACATGCGATTGCATGGAAACTTTCTCAATCGAAGGAATTGGACAAACTTTTTATTGCGCCCGGCAATCCCGGCACGGCCCAGTGCGGCCAAAATGTTCCTATCGGTTCCGATGATATCGACAAGCTGCTGGAATTCTCGCGAAAGGAAAAGGTCGGACTTATAGTGGTCGGGCCGGAAGACCCTCTCGCGGCCGGCATTGTAGATGTGTTCGAGACTGCGGGTATTAAGGCATTCGGCCCGAATGGCAAGGCCGCACAGTTGGAAGCAGATAAGGCGTTTGCAAAACAACTTATGCGGGCCAGTTGTGTTTCGACAGCCGAGAGCAGGATATTCGACAGGTACAGCGATGCGAAGGCGTATATCGCGAGCAGGGATGAAGCGGTTGTAGTAAAGGCGGCGGGACTGGCAAAGGGAAAAGGTGTTTTTGTCTGTGATGATCCTTCCGACGGGATATTGGCCGCTGAGAAAATAATGTGCGATAAAATATTCGGTGCCGCCGGTGAGAAAATCATTGTTGAGGACAAGCTGCTTGGTGAAGAGGCCTCGATTCTGGCCTTCGTGGATGGAAGAAATATCTATATTATGGAATCGTCGCAGGACCACAAGCCTGTCGGCGACGGCGACACCGGACCTAATACCGGCGGGATGGGTGCCTATAGTCCGGCTCCCGTTGTCACAAAAGAATTGATGAATCAGATTGTTCGCGAGATTCTTGTACCGACGGTCGACGGTATGAATCGAAACGGCACTCCGTACAAGGGTGTGCTTTATGCCGGTATTATGGTTACCAGCGGCGGACCGAGAGTGCTGGAATATAACGTTCGTTTTGGAGACCCCGAAACCCAGCCGATTCTTATGCGGCTCAAAAGTGATTTGCTCGAAGTCCTGTTGGCGGTATGCGACGGTACGCTGGACCGGGTCACGCTTAGGTGGGACCCGAGGCCGGCGGTTTGTGTTGTCATGGCTTCCGGAGGATATCCGGGAGATTATCAAAAGGGCAAAAAGATAACCGGCCTCGAACAGGCGCGGAAAATGGAAGATGTTATCGTGTTCCATGCGGGTACGAAAAAACAGGGGCCGGATATTGTGACGGACGGCGGAAGGGTATTGGGTGTGACCGCGCTGGGAAAGACAATCGGAGATGCAAAAGCGAGGGCTTACAGGGCTGTGGATGTTATTAAGTTCGATGGCGCCTATTGCCGCAGGGATATCGCCGATAAGGCAATTAATGGATTAACTGTTAATAAATAATTTTATTGAACGGAGTTCAAATTAGGCGGTTATAGCATGCTTTTTGGCTATAACAACCTCATACGCTTCATGCGGGGAACTCACAGATATTTATAGCATCACATGATTCGATTTAAGGCTCATGTTATCAGGTTGAAGACCATAGTTCATTGGCTTCTGATAATTTTAATTTTAGCCGGTTTACTGTGGCTTCTTTACATATTTTCCGGACGGGCTCTCTGTTATATCGCTCTAAGACAAATCGGCGAATTGACCAATACGAAGATAAAGACCGGGTCTGTTGTCTTCAACGCCAACGGCTCAGTTTTCATAAAAAGACTTGAAGTCAAACCCTATGAAGACCCGTATAAGGAAAACACCATACTCGAAGCAGAAGCAGTATATGCACGTTTTAGTATAGGCAGTCTGTTCTTACTGAAACCACGGTTGAAAGTAATCAAGGTCAACAAATTTGTTTTGAACGCCGAGTATGATATGGATACGGGGCAATCGAACCTGTCGGCAATCAAATTCAGACGTTCCAAGGTCGGATCCGGCAGAATGCCGAGGATTAATCTCGAAGCCGGTATGCTTAAATATACCAAGATATCCGCCGGAGAAAGAAAACCTGCAATATCGATACCTGTTAATGTGAGTTTCGGATTCGATGAGCAAGCGCAGGAAGGTTACGACTTTGATATAACGACGGCGAGAATAGCTTCGGGTCTGGCCCAAAGTCACCTGAAAGGTTTTTGGAAACCCGGCATTGTGACGATTACGGGTGGAATTTCCACATCTGACATTCCCGATCTTGAAATGAGCTGGGCCGTGGATGTTTTGGCCGCTGAGCTTAAGTATGACCCGAATGATACGTTTTCATTGAAGCTCAATATGAAAGACCTGCAATCTAAGAGCAGTCCGTCGTTGGACAAGCTCGTATTGGCAAGCCCGATACTTCTGGACAAATCAGGTCCGCTCGCCGCCTTGCAGAGATTTTTCGACCGGTATCACCCTTTCGGATTGATCGATGCCGAACTTGAGGTATCGGGAAATTTAAATCAACTGAACGATTATGCTGTAAACGGCACAGTTTTTTGCAGGGATGTTTCGTTCTGTTACAATAAATTCCAGTATGCAATAGAGCATTTGGCCGGTCGGATTGATTTTACAAAGGACGGTTTGACGCTGAACTATCTGAATGGCAAGCATGAGGATACAGATCTTTTTTTTAACGGTTGGTACAGGTATTTAGGTCCTGAGAGGAAGTATGAGATCAAGATAACAAGTGATAGAATGTCTTTGGATGAAGATTTATATAATGCGCTCAATGCAGAACAGAAAAAGTTATGGTCGGCGTTTACACCTTCCGGATTTATGGCGGTAGACTACCGGCTCAGCCGGAAGTCACAAACGGAAAAAAGTGAAGAATTGATGGTTGAGCTGCTCGGCGTGGAAGGTTCATATAAGAATTTTCCGTATCCTCTGGAGAATCTAAATGGCAAGCTGTTTTTCAGAAACGACAATATTCTGTTGTTATCCGATTTGGTTTCACAGGTTGATGAACAAACAATTTCCTTGAATGGGCATATAGATTTCCGGAATATTAACAGAGCTTTATATGATATTTCAGTTAAGGTCAATAATCTTCAACTGGATTCCAGACTGGAAAAAGCATTGTCCGAAACACATGGAAATATGTTCAGGAAATATCGTCCATCCGGTCTGGCCGATGGCTGGTTAAAAGTTTCTTTACAGGATTCCGGTTCTGTAAATTACGTGGCTGATTTATCTTTTCGTGATGTGTCTCTGCAACCGGATTATTTGACTTTACCAGTTTCTGATGTCACTGCAAGAATGGTCTTTACACCCGGCCTGGTAATAATCAAGGATTTTTCCGGGCATTTCGATCAAAGTTTAATTGCATTGACGGGCCAGATACAGACGGACCGGAAATCCGAGCTTTCCGGTTATAATTTGTCCCTGAGCCTGGAACAGGCCCTGTTAAATGATAGTTTATTGGGTCTGCTGCCGGAGTCACTTAAGAAAAAAGTATCGGAATTCCAAACGGATGGTAAAGTAAATATAAAGGCCGATTTGAACAGAGATGGGCTCGCGGGCAATTTGGATTACAGGATAATTGTGGATTGTCTGGGTGGCAGTACCGTTTTACCCGCTTTTCCGTATAACTTACAAGATGTGGTGGGGACTCTGATAATAGGCCCCAACAGCGTCCAGTTTAAGAATGTCGCCGCTACCCTGGGGGATATCGCTTCAGAGGAAACATACGGTAAGATCGAGCTGCTTGATGGGCGGTTGAATTTAACCGATAACAGCGCCTTCGGCGGAGCTTCATTGCATATTAAAGCTACGGGTATTGCTTTTAATGAACGTCTCCGATTGGTTATGCCGCAATATATTCGACCTTTCTACGACAGGCTTTCGCCTGCCGGAGGATTTGATTTAGATTTACAAAATAATATAAGTATAAGCGATACGGAAGATTGCCAGATGATTGTTGATTTTTCAGGAGCCGTTACGTTAAACGATTGTGGTTTTAATATTTCCGGCGGAAGAGCCGGGTTGAATAATGCGGTCATCACGACAAACGGCCGCTTCAAAAACGTGGAAGGATTCAGTAGCTGCCGGGCGGCAATAAGCGACGGGACGCTTAAGATTCATGGGAAATCTTTTACTGATTTGAAGACGGAAGTTAGTTATGATCCAAATGAGGGATGCTGGACTACAGAGGATTTGATTGCTGATTGTTATGGGGGGAAGTTGACGGGGAGATTTCAGTTCAAGCGGCAGGGTGAGCAATCTTTCGGATATATGCTGCAGGCCGGTTTTGACGATGTAGACCTGAAGCGTTTTTTGTCGGATTCGGAGCTTGAGCCGGTTTCCAGAAACGGCTATTCAAGCGGAAAGATGAAAGGCTCGTTGAGCATCAATGTTCAAAATAATGATATTTCCTCACGCATAGGTTCATGCAGACTTTTAATCGATAATATGCAGGTCGGTAAACTTTCGCCGCTGGCCAAGCTCATGCAGGTACTGCAAATGACGGAACCGAAAGATTTTGCTTTTGAACAGATGTTTGTAGATTCATATATCAGAGGTGATAATATGATTATTGAGAAGTTCGATTTATCCGGGCAGGCACATGCCTTTACGGGCTCGGGACGATTGAACCTGGGTAGCAATGATATCAATTTAGTTCTTACAGCCAGAGGTCGGCGTTCTGTTTCCGATAATCCTTCTTTTCTCCAGTCTTTGACCGAAGGTCTTACTCAGGCCGTGGTTCGTATGGAAATTACGGGTGATTTCCATGATCCGGAGATTGTGACAAAAACCCTGCCGGTGATAGAGGAAACCCTTCAAATCCTCGGGACAAAGCCGTCTAATTAAATTCTGAATCTTCGTTACGGCCGGCTAAGATTAATAATTGAATACCTCCTCATCCTCTTTTTGCCAGGGAGGATCGACTATACACAGGAATTTCAAGACGGATTTTCCCGTATTCTCTATATATTGTGTCGAATTTGGAGGAATGTAAACAGTGCAATCCGGTTCGACCTGGAAAGATTTTTCGTCTATGTGCATCATGCCCCGCCCGGATATTATATAATATACTTCGCAGGTTCTTAATTTATGGGGTTTGGTCTTCCGGCCGACTTCGACTTTCGCGTGCGCCAGGCTGTAATTGATTTGTAAATCAGCTTTTCCAGGGTGCAGGAGTTCTCGCAGGATTGAGCCGTCACCCGCAGTGATTTCCCGGCAGTCTTTCAGATTCTTCAAAGACATTATCGATTTCCCATCAAAATAGAGCTTTGCGTAAAAAATGTACCGGCAATGCAGGCTGTCATGAGGCAGGCTAATGTTGCGGCCAGCAGCGAGCGAAAAGCGATTTTACCAATGTTTCTTGTTCGTGCCGGAGCTAACGCACAGACGCCGCCGACAAAAATGGCCATCGATGCCAAATGTGCAAATCCGCATAATGCGTAGGTTGTAATTACTGCCGAACGTTCGTGCTGCAAAAGATTTTGTTCCAAAATAGTCGCCAGGTCTTTATAGGCTGTTACTTCGGTTACGATAAGACGTTCTCCGATAATTTTGGAAATTATGCCTGCATCGGATGAAGGGATACCTATTATCAATGTTAATGGATAAAAAATGTAACCGCAAATTGTTTTGAGCGACCACTGGATGTCAAGACCGAATAACGGATTTACTTTTGCTCCCAGAGTCGATAACAAAAGGTCGATTAATGCAACCAGACCAAGTATCGCTATGAGAAGAGCGGCAATGCCGACAATCATTTTAACACCGGCGTTTGCCCCGTTTATAACTGCTTCGAAGAGACTGTTGTCCTTTTCATAAAAAGGTTTTACATTTACGCCCAGCGTCTGAGGAGAATCTTTTTCGGGCAGAATAATCTTTGACATTGCAATCGCCGCCGGAGCTGAAAGCAATGATGCGGAAACCAAATGTCCAGCGATGGTCGGGAACTGAGATTGAAGACTAAAAACATAGAGCGCAAGAACGTTGGATGCAACTGTGGCCATCCCGGCGGTTAAAATTGTGCAGGTTTCGGAATCAGTCATTCGGGCAAGATATGGTTTGACTAAAAGCATAGACTCAACGCCTGCGAAGATGTTGCTGGCGGCGACTAATGACTCTGCCCCGGATATTCTCATCAGCTTTGTAAATACGTAAGCGAATCCTCTGATAACCAGTGATATGATGCCGAAATAGTACAATATTGCAATAAGAGCGGAGAAGAAGATAATTGTTGGGAATGCCTGAAAAGCCAGAATGAAACCCGGCGATTTTTCTCCTGCGTCATTTATCTGGCCCGGTGCCAGCGCTAAAGGACCAAAGACAAACTTTGCTCCGGCCGATGCTGCGTCCAGTACTTTGACAACTATGTCGTTGACGGCGAGAAACAACCTTGAGCCTGCAGGTACAACAAAGATAAAGAAACCGAATAAAATTTGCAGTCCTATGCCCCAGCAAATCACCTTCCAGTTCATATTCCTTTTGTCGGCCGACAACACCCATGCCAGCCCCGTTAGAATAAAAATCCCTGCAAAACTGACAAGATTATAAATATCCATATTGCTCTGTCGGGTCCATCGCAAGAAAGTGGAAATATCGATAGTTTTTTATAATGCCAAAGATTTTTCTTGATATACAATAACTGATATTGCCGGGTAGGTCAATATTGTTAGTAGAGCTTTTGAATTAGTGATCGGCAATCGATCCAAACGTTGTAAAAAAAAAGAAGGCCGTGAGTTTTGCTCACAGCCTTCTGATATTCTGCTTAAATAACAGTATCACTTAAGTATTGTCCCGCTCTGGTCCTTTCCTGTATCTTCATCATTGGGGTCTTTGTCACTGCTT
This sequence comes from uncultured Pirellulales bacterium, assembly GCA_964556885.1. GTDB lineage: Bacteria > Planctomycetota > Phycisphaerae > Sedimentisphaerales > Anaerobacaceae > CAZKYP01. The sequence continues at coordinate 12,908 of CAZKYP010000010.1, forward strand.
TTGTCATCTTTACCGTCATCTTTGGGATTATCTTTACCGTCATCGCCGCCACCGCCGTCATTCGGATCATTACTACCGTCGTCCCATTCGCGACCGACCCTTTCCACTATTAATACGGAATCGGTACCGTAGAAGTAGAGACCTGTTGTTAGCTGCCCGACCACTGTTAATTCCGCGGAGCCGTTATCAGGTATAAGGGCCATTAACGGGGCTTTTTCGAAGAAGGCAAAGACATGAGTAAGCCTGACACCATTTATACGCGACGTTCTTACACGCTGACGAGTTGCTTCAATACCTCCGGGGTACAATACAAGCGGCTTGCTTATATCTATCAGGCTTGCATCGGTGCCTTCAGGCGGACAAAGTGCTGCCCGTATCAAGCGTCCCCCTCTATTGCGTTTAATAGGTCTTGGTAATGTCCATAGATCTGATTCAACCGGTCCTATGACAGTTACGGTGATTGTTTCCGGTATGGAGTCCTGTAATCCGTCGTTGACAGTAAGCAAGACAATGTGTTCACCAATCGGCAGGTAAATTATCGGGCTCATTTCGTTTGATTCGTAAGCCTGATCATCCACCCACCAGTTCCACTTGTAAGTAAGGGAGTTGCCTTCAGGATCGTTTGAATCGGATGCGTCCAGATATACTTCGGCGATACCTGTGAAATCAGCATAAGCAGTTTGGTCTCCACCGGCGTTTGCTATTGGTGTGAAATCACCAAGTCTTAATAGATAGAAGTCGTTATCACCTGCGCCGTAAGAATTAGTTGTGCCGGCAACGACATAACCACCTTCCGGCGTAGTCTGAATTGCGGAGCTTTGCTCGATGCCGGACCCGCCCATTGTCATATCCCATTCCTTAATTCCACTCGAATCGGTTTTAATCAGATACATGTCATTTCCTCCTGAACCGAACGAATTAGTTTCAGCGAGGATTATGTATCCACCGTCTGTGGTCTGCCGAACCATCTTGCCGATGTCTATGCCTGATCCACTGAATTGTTTTGTCCACTTTCTGTTACCATCCTTGTCGGTCTTTATCAGGCCAATATCCCATGTGCCTGTACCTGCTGAGTCAGCACGTAAAGTCCCTGTCATGATATATCCGTCGTCGGATGTTTCCTGGACATAGTAACCTTCATCCGACCAGCTCTCTGAACCGTAAGTATTTGACCAAAGATACTGACCTTCCGAATTGACTTTAGCCAGATAGAAATCCGTATAACCTTCGTCGTTGAATGAAGCAGAAGTTCCGCAGACAACGTATTTATGATCTGATGTTTCTATAACGTTTGAAGCTGCATCTACACCTGTACCACCAAGATACTTCATCCATAATTGATTTCCGGATGAGTCTGTTTTTATCAGGTAAATATCACCGTGACCATATCCGTAAGACTCGGTTTTACCGGCGAGGATATAACCGTTGTCCGCTGTTTGTTGTACCGAATAAATTTCGTCGGCGAGTCTTCCACCGAATGTTTTGGACCATTGTATAGTTCCGGCAGAGCTTGTCTTGATAAGATAACCGTCTGAGGAGCCGCTTCCGAAAGAGCTTGTCGAGCCGGCGATGATATATCCTCCGTCTGTGGTTTGCTGAACCGACCAACCGTAATCGTTTGCATTACCGCCGTGTGTTCTATCCCATTCTACATTTCCGAATGAATCAGTTTTTACCATGTAAACGTCGTAGCTGCCGGCACCCTTGGAATTTGTATAGCCGACAAATATGTACCCACCGTCACTGGTTTGATCCAATGATGTAACTACATCAGCACCGACGTCGCCGATAGTAATTTCCCAGAGAAGCTTTAATTCATTGATATCAAGTGGAGGTGGGGTACTACTTGTTATTGAAGCAGAATCCGCGAGAAAGTCAGAATCTTGTGCAACAGATACCTGTAATCCGAGTGTAACCAAAATTACGAATTGTAATAAGACGAGGACATAAGTTTTCATCGATCTATCCCATCAAAAAACAGTTTATCAATTGTTGAATCCGTTCGTTTGCTGAATAAGCGTCGTGCTGTTCCTTTGGGGAAGATATGACTTCTCCGATCATCTTATTATAAATAAGATGATCTTAATAGAATAAGGTGGTTCATCACATCCTCCTGTAAAATCCCCGGCATAATGCCAAAACTCATTATTATCAATAACTATATTTCGGCAATATGCTTAGATACTCCTATATATATTCTATATTTTTTTATATATTTGTCAATAGTATAACTTAATTTATGACTATTTGCCGTTAATACTCCTGTTAGTAAATTATCTTCATGGTGAATTATATGGGACCATCCGATTTGGACTATAATCAGCTATTAGTATTTTTCGTCAACTCAGAATTATTCTTTATGGCTTCAAATCATTATATTGAACCGTTCCACCTGCTGTAAATATCTACGTAACAGATGGAAATACGTTCTGAAGAACCTGCAATTTATTGCAAATATAGCTCATTTTTTAGGTCTTTCAGGTATTTTTCATTGAAAATTCGCGTCATATATGAAAGTTACGCTATATAGATGATTTGATTTGCCCCCTGAACATGGGTGGTTATAATGGGAAAATCACTATTAGCTCCACTGGTTCGAATATAGCTGTAAATATGGTTTTTTTATGGAATTATTGAAAGAAAGATTAAAAGGAAAATTTATTGTGCTCGATGGCCCGGACGGCTGTGGGAAGAGCACACAGACTGAATTATTGATACAATGGTTACAATCAGAAGATGTGTTTGTCGGTAGCTTTCGTGATCCGGGCGATACTGTTATCGGAGAAAAAATCAGGGAAATCCTGCTCAATCCCGAGCACGCCGCAATGAATGTGCAAACGGAAGTTATGCTATATATGGCCGCAAGGTCTCAGCTTTGGGCCGAAAAATTGGAGCTGGCGTTGAGGGATAATAAATGTGTTGTACTCGACAGGTGGCTCTCAAGCACATGTGCCTATCAGGGTTTTGCCGGTGAATTCGGAATTGACAGGGTGGTAAAGATTGCATCGGACTGTCTTGAAAGGGTCTGGCCCGACCTGACCATAATTCTGGATGTGGATGTCAAGACTGCATCGCGTCGTTTTAACCGGCAGCTTGACAGGATGGAAGCAAAGGGGGACGGCTATCATCAGAAGGTCCGCGGGGGATTCCTTAAGCTGGTCGAGGATTATGAGAACTTTCATGTAGTAGATGCCAACTATGATATTGATATGGTTCATAAAAAGATATTGCAGCTTATCTCGGATGTGAGTTTCGCATAAATGTCATTTAAAGATATTTTCTGTCAGGATAAAGCGATTGAGCTTTTGCACAGGGCGTTTGCCTCGGGCAGATGGGCGCATGCGTATATATTTACCGGTCCTGAAGGTGTAGGCAGATATAAAACCGCCTGTGAATGGGCCAAACTGCTGCTTTGCAGTAATCCTGTTATCGAGGACGGTTTCGCCGACAGTTGCGGCTCATGCAAATCTTGCCGACTTTTCGAAGCCGGCTCGCACCCGGACTTCAATCATGTCTATAAGGAATTGCGGGAATTCACCTCCGAAGGAAAAGGCAAGACAACCCCGGTGGATTTGCCGATAGACGTCATTCGGGAATTTCTTATCGCAAAGGTTTCGACAAAACCGACTCACTCGCAAAGAAAGGTATTTATCGTCAGTGAGGCCGAAAAACTCAATCTTCCGTCGCAGAATTGCCTTTTAAAGGTTCTGGAGGAACCTCCGGAATATTGTTGTATTGTGCTGCTTTGTACCCGTATTGAGACACTTTTGCCCACCATAAGGTCGAGGTCGCAAATAATCACTTTCGGTCCTGTGAATGAAGACAGGATAGCAGCAGAATTGCAGCAGATGGGCATCGAGAAAAAGCAGGCCCTGTATTTTACACGTCTTGCCCGGGGCAGCCTGGGTTCAGCATGTCGTTGGGCCCAGCTTGAGATGGCTGAAGCGGGTCTGTACAGGACCAAAAAACAGTTGGTGTGTTCTTTGTCGGGTTTCGAACTGGCGGACGCCTTGAATCTGGCGGAAAGTCTTCTGAATGAGTGTAAAAAAATCGCCGCTGTATGGAGTGATATTGATAAGGCCGTCAGCAAGACTGATATCAATCGGAGGGCCGTAAGAACACTTATCCAAATGGTTATATCGGTTTTTCATGATGCTATGGTATTGAATTTGATTCCGAAGACGGAGATTGTGAACTTTGATCAAAAGGAGCAAATTGAAAAGGTAGCGGTTCGTTTCGATCCCGAGCTTGCGGCGGAGAAAATTTCTGGTTGTTACAGAATTCTGCACTGGATTGAGTCAAACGTCAACGAAAGGCTTATTTTCGAGCAGCTATTGTTAAGTCTCGCGGATTCTGATACAATTAAGAACAGATGACAGAGAACAGAATATAAATTTCAGATCTCAGATTT
>CAZKYP010000010.1:17418-30458 GCA_964556885.1 uncultured Pirellulales bacterium
ATTTCAGATCTCAGATTTGAGATTTAAGATTTCTGAAATTTATCTTTCGGATAGGTTTTTTTATGACACAAAGTACTGACACTAAACAAAAACAGGTAAAGAATAAAAAATATATGCTGGTTCGCTACGGCCGGATGAATATGCTTGGTTTTTTTGAGCACCACGAGAGCAAAATACCCAAGGTGCATAAACGAGTCGTGATAAAAACCGGCAGAGGTCTCGAGCTGGGCTACCTTGTAGGCAGGCTCACCTCATATAAGGCAGGTCAATTTAAATTGACCCCCGAACAAATAAAGGAGTATTTCGAGAACAGCGATACGGATATTCCATGCGCCCAGGCGGGTAAATTCGTGCGTTTTGCAACCTCTGCCGATGTAAGCGAGGAGTGGCATTTGCGGAAGATTGCGGAGGAAGAAATTGAATGCTGCAGGCGTTTTGTCAAAGAGATGAACCTTCCGATGAAAATAGTCGATGCAGAGCATGTTTTCGGCGGTGAACGAATTATCTTCTATTTCATGTCCGACGGGCGAGTTGATTTCCGTGAGCTTGTAAAGAAAATCGCACAGGAATACCAGACGAGAATCGAAATGCGTCAGATTGGTTCGCGTGATGAAGCCAAGCTGCTCGGAGACGTGGAAAGCTGCGGGCAGCAATGCTGCTGCCAGAGATTTCTTAAGCTCTTGAAACCGGTCAATATGCGAATGGCCAAAATGCAGAAGGCGACTCTCGATCCGGCCAAGATATCGGGCTATTGCGGCAGGTTGAAGTGCTGTCTGAGGTATGAAGACAAAACATACACGGACCTGAAAAGGGAATTACCGAAAAAGAACTCCATAATAAAAACAAAGCAGGGTGAAGCCAAAGTTATAGACACACAAATATTAACGCAAATAGTGGTTTTGGAATATCCGAACGGGGAAAGATCGGCTGTGAGAATCGATGAGCTTGATGGAAAGCCGCAATCGATGGTTACTGATAATGAACAGGATACTAATCTGGATGATGAAATGGAAAATGACATGCAATAGTAATAATGAATCGCCGCATGCGATCCCGGGTATCAAGGAAGAAATATGCATCGTAATATCGTGGTAACTTCAGCACTTCCGTATGCGAACGGGCCGATACATATCGGTCATTTGGTTGAGTATCTTCAGACGGATATCTGGGTGCGATTCCAGAAGATGTGTGGTAACAGGTGCTTCTATTTTTGTGCCGACGACACTCACGGAACTCCGATTATGATTAGCGCTCGCGCCGCCGGGATAAGCCCGGAAGAGCTGATCGAGCGAACACACAGGGAACATAAAGCGGACTTTGATTCTTTTTATGTCGAGTTCGACAATTATTATTCCACCCATTCACCGGAGAATAGAGTATTCAGTGAGCTGATTTTCAAACGTCTCAATCAGGCCGGTTCGATTGTCACACGAGACGTCGAGCAGACCTATTGCGAAAAATGCGGAATGTCACTGCCTGATAGATTCGTCCGCGGCACATGTCCGAAATGCAAAGCTGAGAACCAGTACGGCGATTCCTGTGAGGTCTGCGGCTCGACCTATCAGCCGGCGGACCTGATTAATCCGTATTGTGCGACATGTAAAACAAAACCGGTCCTGAGAACGTCCAAGCATTACTTTTTCAAACTTGCGGATTACGAGCAGCGGCTCAAAGAGCTTTTTACCGCGGGTCATATACAGAAATCCGTTTCGAACAAGCTCAACGAATGGTTCAATGCGGGACTGAAAGACTGGGATATATCACGTGACGGTCCATATTTCGGATTTAAGATCCCCGGGGAAGAGAACAAGTTTTTCTATGTCTGGCTGGATGCACCCATCGGATATATGGCGTCGGCTAAAAACTACTGTGACAGGAACAATATCAATTTTGACAACCTTTGGCCGGGAACGGGCGAAGATAAAAACCATAAAGGTCAGTATGAGCTTTATCATTTTATCGGCAAGGATATTATGTATTTTCATGCACTGTTCTGGCCGGCGATGTTAATCGGCTCCGGTATCAAGACCGCGGACAAACTTTTCGTCCACGGTTTTCTGACGGTCAACGGCGAAAAGATGAGCAAATCCCGCGGGACTTTTATCAAGGCGAGCACATATAAAAAACACCTGAATCCGGAATATTTGCGATACTACTATGCGAGCAAGCTGACAGATAGTATCGATGATATAGATTTGAGTGTGGAGGATTTTGTCAGCAAAATCAATTCCGACCTTGTCGGCAAGTTCGCAAATCTTGCCTCTCGCTCCGGCCCTATGCTGGCAAAGCAGCTCGATTCTCAGCTTGGCCGGCTGGATGAGCAGGGCAGGGAATTAATCAATAAGCTGGTCGCCGCGAAGGAGCAGATTATTGACGATTATGAAAACCTGAGATTTTCGTCCCTGGTTCGTTCGATTGCGGCTTTAGCGGACGAGGCGAATAGGTTTGTCGAACAGAATCAGCCCTGGGTGACAATAAAGACGGACCCGGAAAAAACGCGTACTAACTTGACCGCTATCCTTAATGCCGTCCGAATCCTGGCAATATACCTCAAGCCGATTCTGCCGAAGTATGCTGAAAAAGTGGAACGCTTTCTCAATATCGACGCTCTAAGTTTTACAGATGTCGAAACTGTATTGGAAAATCACAGGATAAATAAATTTGAACGGTTATTCGAACGAGTTGACAAAGAACGGGTGGATGCAATGGTAGAAGAAAGTAAGGAAACTCAGGGAGCTCAGCCAGCGGCGACAGGGCTGGCCGAGCCATTCAAACCGGAATGTACAATCGATGATTTTGCCAGGATCGACCTGCGAATCGCAAAGGTAATCAAGGCCGAATCCGTCGAGGGCGCCGATAAGCTGCTGAGGTTGTTTTTGGATGTCGGCGGGGTGGAGAAAAAGGTCTTTGCTGCAATAGCGACTGCTTATAAGCCTGAAGAGCTGACAGGTAAAATTGTTGTGTTCTTTGCCAACCTTAAACCCAGGCAGATGAGATTCGGCTTGTCTGAGGGCATGATTTTGGCGGCCGGGACCGGTGGAAAAGATATCTTTATGCTCACCGCCGATCCGGGAACCAAGCCCGGACAAACGATACACTAAAAATATTCAGGATTAATGTTGTGGGGGAGTTTTTCGAGGGGACAACCGGGACATTTGGCTTTCGGTTTGCAGAAATCCTTGCCGGTTCTAACCAATAGTGCATGGTATTCATTGAATAACTGGGTGTCCTGCGGCAGGTTCGATTCGAACAGATATCGCAGTTGCTCATAATCGGCGCCGGGTTCGATTAAGCTGTGCCGCGTAGCGATTCTGGCCGTGTAGGCGTCCACGACAAAAATGGGCCGATTAAAGGCATAAAGTAAAATCGAATCGGCGGTCTCGCGGCCGATGCCTTTGATTTCTAAAAGTTCCACTCTTAGACGGTCGGTGTTGATATTTTCAAGATTTGCCAGGTTGCCTTCGTAATTTTCAAAGAGCCGGTCGATAAAGTTTTTCAGGCGTTTTGCCTTGATATTAAAGTAGCCGGCGGGCCTGATAAGCTCTGCAAGATGTGAAGGATTTATGTTGTGAAGTTTTTCCGATGAGAGGTAATCGGCGGATTTCAGGTTCTTTATTGCCTTTTCGACATTGGTCCAGCTTGTATTCTGGGTGAGTATTGCGCCGATGATTACCTCGAATGGAGTTTCGCCCGGCCACCAGTGCTGCGGACCGAAGGCATCGTACAGTAACTGGTAAATTTCAGTTAGTTGTTCCCGGTTCATTGTATTGGTATCAGGTTGAAAGTACAGGGATTTTATCGCTTGAAGACTCGTCGGCGGCGAACCATTTTGGTAAGGGTTTTATTTGCTGCCGGCTGAAATCGAAGCTATATGTTACTAAGTCGCCTTCGGACGGCAATTCGATAAAGTTGCTTTTGCTCAGGATGGCCTGCATCTGCTCGTTTCTCGGTCCCTTCTTAAATTGCAGTATGACCCTGCTGAAATTCTCCTCTTTGGCGTGATTGAGTACGGTTGTAAGCGTGTAGTCTTCGACACCTTTACTCATAACACGGCAACTGAAAAGCAGGGTATCAATCTCATATATATCATCTTTTCGAAAAGCCAGGCAGACCCCGACGAGGCCGTAATCGCCGAATTTGTCGGAGACATTCACTGCAAAAATATCACAGTTCGGGTCCCTGTTGAAAGAGATAATCTGTTCTTTCGTATAACGCTTTATCGAGGTGTTGAGCTGGTTCGTACGCTGAATCAATTCGGTGACGCGGTCCGTCTCGTAAGGCTGCATCTTATCCACTTCGATTTTGAAATCACACTGTTCGAGAAAATCTTCCCTTGCTAAATTGCCCTGGACCTTTTTACGCTGATTTTCCTGAATATATAATGTTGTCCTGTTTTTGCTTTCCTCGGTGATGAATTCCGGTTGGAACTCGGGCATATACAGCAGTTGCTCGAAGATATTCTCATCATAGACCCTCACATCGGGCAGCATGGCTTTCATCTGCTCTCTTTCGAATTGATTGTCGTCTATGAAAGCGATGGAATCCAGGCCGATATTCAACTGTTGCTGAATTTCCAGAAGGTTTTCCCACTTGTCTCTCCAGTTTAACCTGACGTCTACGAATTGGGCGCCGTGAAGAGACGGCTTGAGGAGTTTCATAATGTCCTGCTCAAGGTATGGATCGTTTTTGCTTATCACTCCGAGCAGGATGCCCCTGGCATAAAGGACCCCCAGAACGTTACAGTGGAATCTTTCCTTGTCTATTCTGATTTCAACGTTTTCGATACCGACGTCTCTGATCGTTCCTTTCCACATTGTGTTGTCAAGGTCTACGATTAAGCATTTGACTTTTTTGTGCAGCCGCAGCACATAGCTAATCATATAGGTAAACTCCTGCACTATATGAGTAGCGGGGAACAAAATGTGGCTGTACCACGGTGCATCTCCCTGTTTCAGGGTTTGCTTGTATCCGAACATTGCGCAGACGTTGGTCAGGTTCAGGAAATAGAAATTGGGATACCTGACCGTAAGCTCCTCCATCGCCGAAACGTATTTTCTCATAAACTGGTCTTCGTTGTAGAATGGCGATGTATGTTTGTATCTATTGAGCATGCCTGTCCTGAACCAGGGAAAAAACTGCATAATGATAGGCACATTCAGCGGCAGAAGTGTTATTATCATCAGCTCGCACTGGTCGATTAACTCTTTAAGTTGCTGGTCCTGCTGCTGTCTCGATTTGATCCTGTTCAACTGAATTTTTGAGATGGAACCCATCATAAAGTCGTGCTGAGACAGAATAACTGCATCAGGTTTGTTATTGAATACTTCCTGTGTGTGCTCGATAAGGTAAGTATACGGATTTGTTTCGGCCTGGTGCTGGAAGCTGTGGAAATAGTCGAAATCGAAGTATTTTTGTGGATTGGATTTAAGTTCGTGGATCAGATATTCGAACTCACAGCCGCCAAGAAAATATAGTAATGGTTTCATGCTAATTTGACCTTCATATACGGTATTTACTACGTTTATATATTGTATTTTCGGCTTACTTTAAGTAGACTCTGCAAAAAATTAGTTTTAAAGCATAGAATGCCGCTATTAATAACCAAAGTAGTATCTCTTTAGAGGGCTTTGCGGTACGTTTCATGAAGAATAGGAATGAAAAGACAGAAAAAACCGGAAGGTCAAAGATAAGACATGAGTACAGCACGAGCCAACTGTTCAACTTTGCGCAGGATTCCTATCTCGAGAGGACGTCCCGGCCGATTTATGCCATAATTTTTTTACTGCCTTTTATCATATTCTACGAGGTGGGGACTTTTCTTATCAATACGGACATCCTAAATCAGTCTCAGATTCGGGTAGTGGCGTTTGTCTGGCTGCAAAATCTTCTCGAATCGCTGGGTTTCGGGGGTAAGTTCGCCTGGGCGGCGCCTCCGCTGGCGGTTTTAGTTATTTTGATGGCGCTTCAACTGACGTCCCGGAGAAAGTGGCGTTTCTATCTGGGAGATATTGTCCCTATGGTTATTGAATGTATTTTACTTGCCGTGCCGTTGATTGTTCTGACGTTATTCCTGAACTCTACGGGAGTACACCGCAGTGTTGGCTGGTTACATGACAATTCGATGATACATAGCAGCCCGATACCGAGCTGTTCTTCGATTACCGGCAGCGGCCTGTCGTTGCTGTCGGGGCATAACGGCAGTCCGGGAATACAGCATTCTCTGCTGGCGAAGATTGTTACCGGAATAGGGGCCGGAATCTATGAAGAGCTCGTTTTTCGTCTGATTCTGATATGTATTCTAATGTTGTTATTTCAGGATGCGATTAAGTTGTCTCATAAGAATTCGATTGTACTTTCGGTTCTTATTTCCGCGGCGTTGTTTAGTGCACACCATCATATAGATTTTCTCAGCGGTCAGCCAAATACGATAGATCCGTTCAATTTAACGGAGTTTATTTTTCGGACGATTGCAGGGATTTATTTTGCCGCTCTTTTTGCAATTCGTGGTTTTGGAATAACCGCAGGAACTCATGCCTTTTACAATATCATCGCAATTTCCATCACGGCTCGTTTTTTCCAGTAGGAAGATATAAAGGAGATTTGAGATTTTTGGAAAAAACTTATCCATTGTTATTCTTTTGAATTTCTGGGCTTGCAGAACAATCGTCCCATAAGGACACAAATCGGCGTTATCAATACTGATAATGGCCTTGATTTAGGTTTGGAATTATGGTATAATAATCTTGTTATGGCAGAAGTTGTTTTTATTGGGATTTAAACGATGGAATCACCACAGACCAATATAGCAGTTGAAGAATTGATGTTCAACCTTTTCCAAAGGCCGCTACACCCGGAGCTTTTCCAGATTTACGCCAGCCGACACCTTCATACCGAGAGATATGAAGCAATAATATGGGTTACAGGGTGCACTCATGTTGTGAGTGTTTTTTCAGGCGATGTTTGTTTAACCGAGGTTGTAAGCGCACCGGGACAGATGCTGCCGTCGCGTGGTTTGATTGAGCGTTTTCAATTCCGCGGCCCGAGGAGTCATAAATGCACGTTGAGCAAGGGCGTGAGCTATATGACGGACTTCCAGGTTGAGAGGATGAGTCCCAATTTGTATCGACAGAGCCATATCGATCTTGAAAGGTTCGCACTCAATCGTGGCGTGTTTGTGAAGTTCCCGGAACTGGAGAGCGGAAATCTTCAGCCGTTCTGTTATGTGGATTTCGAGGCCAGACGAACCGAGCTGCACATTCATTCCTTTGCGGCTTACCCGGACCAGGTGACGATGATTAAGACCCAGTCTTTGTTCGATTTACAATAAGAACAAGAAAACACTTACGTGTTTATATAAACATCATCAAATTTAATCATTCCAATCGATAACAAGCAATGAGACCGCCTGACGCGGCAGTTTGAGTTGAAGATTTACGCTGCCGTCTTCGACATGAATCTTTTCAGGTGACGTTAACAGGGCAAGCTGACCGGCTTTTTCCAGTTCGGCGTATTGTTGGGGGGTTGGATTCTGTGGTCGTCCCATTTTTTGCCAGAGTATATATGCGTTGCTGTGCTCCTGGTCGATGCGGTAATGGCGGAGAGTGCCCTGGTTGAAACTCGGCGGCAGTTCGTCGAGCATCAGTTCGATATTTGCATCGGGGCCGGGGACATCATCGTCGTGATAATGCCACAGCATCACACAGAGCTTGTTTTCATCGAGGCTCGCCAGTGCGGAAGCGTCGGGCCTGCCGAGGACACCTTCTCTCATGATCGTTTCAAGCGGTATAGCTCCTTCACTCTCGACCGGAAGACGCATACCTGTCATCATACTGAACATTCTGAATACGTTGAGTACGGGCTTGTCGATCCCGTTACTTGCGAGTGCGCGGAATCCGGCGAAATAGGGCTGATCTTCGAACTCGAATGCCCATGTCAGGGCACCTTCGAAGTTTACGCCGTGTTTATCGGCCAGATCGTGTTTACGAGCGAAACATGCGGCGGTATAGCTGGAATACATCGTGCCGTTGCGATAGCCAAGCTGCTCGCCCTGACAGGCCGCACAGCCTTCCGGATCGGACTCACCAATGATGATCGGCGTGTTTTTCAGTTCCGGGAATGATGCTACGATTCCAAAGCCTTCGTCTATAGTGCGAAGTTGATTAGCTATGCCCATTCTCACGTGGCCGTCGATAAATCGCGGCGAGCCTTTGGCATGGAAGGCAACGAAATCGAGAGGCGTTCCGGTCTTGCCGTTTGCATGGTTGGTGCCGCGCAGACAATGCTCCAGAAACCTCCTCTGGAAACTGCCGCCGCTTCCTGCAACGTCCGGGCCGCCAACGCGTGCGGTCGGCAGAGCGCGGCGCACAGCGTCGATTGCATAATCGTGCAGCTTGCAGAATTCTTCATGTGTCCCCTGCCAGTAGCCGATGTTCGGTTCGTTCCAGGTCTCCCAGTACCATGACTCGACTTCACTTTTGCCGTATCTTTCGACGCAGTGTTTTGCCCACTGATAAACCAGCTCGCCCCATTTGTTGTAATCTTTCGGTGGATAAGCCCAGCCGGTATAAATCTCGTTATACTCGGCGGTGGGTGTCCATTTGTGCTGATACGGTTCCGGCTTTACGGAAAGGGCCTCCGGCATAAAGCCGATTTCAACATACGGTCTGACGCCGGATTCCAAATAGGCATCGAAAATTCGGTCCAGAATTGTCCAGTTATAATCAGGATTGCCCTGAACATCTTCACTATAAACACCGGATGAACCCCACTTCAACGCCGGTGTGCCGTCGCCGGAGACCAGCAGGTTATGTGCGCGGAAGAACACATTTTTGGGATCGAGCTTACCGAGTTCGACCAGCAGCTTTTTACCGTTCTTCATATAGGCGTAGTTTGGTTCGTCCGCGCCAAAATAGCGCCATATCGGCCGCAATCGGCCGATTGATTTCGAGGCGTCCACCCTAATGGCAATGGGAAATTCAATGCTTTTATTGACTGAAAATGTTTCCTGGGCTTTTGTTCGTTCTACTAATGAAAAAAGACTCAGGCCCGAAGCGGCCAGAGTGGATTGAGCCAGGAATGCCCGTCTGGTAAGAATAGTGTCTTTTAACGGGAGTTTTCGCTGAGACGATGTCTGAGTATTTTCTGTAACGTGTATTTGTTCGCTCATATAGAGTCCCCTTTCATCATTCTATTGAATGTTATCTCTTCGGATAATCAGGAAACCTCTTGGAACAGAATTTACTATGAAAGGATTATATTTCAATATTGCTGAATAATCAAGCTATTCATAATATCAAATTCTCAGTCTGGTGATATTAAGTGGGTTTTTCTGAGAATGTAGACGTGTTCAAATGAGCTCACCCTGAACTGCAGAAGTAATTTTCCCCTGTCCGACAACGCCCAGTTAATAAATAGTATAATACCCAAAAGCAGTACTGTGCCGGAGCAAACATGATGTTGGTCTAATCCAACAATCAACTGTTAATTCCGTAACTTCTGAGAAAGTATTCCACCTTATGATATCTCGGTCTGAAAAACCGGAATACTCTGGAAGACATATATCGTCTTGTATGAACGCCTAACAATTGCCGCAGCGTTGTGCTTCCTTTAAGAAAATTCCCATAAACACTTAAGCTGTACGGTAAAGCCAAAATCCTCAGCGGACGCGGTGTTGAGTTCCAGACAATGCTAAACAGACCCGACCAACCGATTTTATCATAAATGCTTGTGTTTCTATTTTCTTCTATCATAACCCTGGACTCCTTCCCATTGATAGATGTAACTGAATTCCTTTATATATTACAGAACTTAGCCGGATTTGCGGAAATAACGGCTTCAATTACTATCAGCATTCCGACTATATTTATTGCAGGTATTTATAACCGTAGATGAGCCTGATGTTCGTTTTGTGTAAAACAGGATGTAATGTTATGATACTACAACCGTCTTATCAGGCAAAATAGCAACTTTCCGCAATGATGCTGTTTCTTACCCTCACTACTCTGCCTCCATACAAAAGCCCTCATCCCTGAGCATCCAATATTCTGATCGTGTTAAAAGACGCAATCAGTTCGGTTTTATCAATCTATAAAACCTGTTCATACAATTTCACTTTATATATCAGTGTTGATGTATACTTGTCAATAGAAAAAAGGTGAAAAACGAAAAATAAGGCAAATATTTTAGGACGTAACTAAAAATCAAACGCTCTTTATATGTTGGAAGCTTACCGAAGAATCGGTTCTGTGCAGAACTGAAGTTGTTTGTATAACAACATGATGGTGTTGAGAAAATAGGTAAAAGAAGAACGTGCTACTTTTCGGAATTTGTATGGATAAATACTCACTGAAGTGTCAATTATTCTGTAATTGGACGTTTTGTCTTAGGACGTCCAGTTTTTCTCTTATTTCTTCCGACATTTTACTATTGGGAAAATCGTTAATGATTTGCTGGCCTATATCAAGCGCATTGACCCATTGTTTTTCGGTAACAGCAAGAGCAAACTGCACACCGAGATTGTGCAATTTATTACGGAATATATCCTTGGCCGCTTCCTGCAGGGCCAGGCCCTCGTTGGGTGTGAGATAAAGGTCGAGTTCTTTGAGAATCTCGAGGCTGCGGTCTGTTTCCTGGCATTTTATGGCATCGTCCCAGGCGGCCAGGAGGATTTTTTTCCGTTCCCTTTTTTTCTCGAAAAGCCTGTGCCGCATGGCTTTTGCCTGTTCGCTGTCTGGATAAGACCCGATTAATCCTTCGATTTGAGTGCTTGCTTTTGCCCATTGGCAGATATCGAGAAGTTTGTCGATATGAACTATAGCCTCGTTGATTTTTTCCTGGTGGGATTTGTGATGATATTGTTCGACTTGTTCTTTTAGTTGCCTGGCAAGGGATTCGTATTCCGGACGTTTGCCGATGTCATCGATTAATTCTTTCGCTCCATCGAAATCTTCTTGTCTGAGCTTCTCAAAAACAGCTTCCTGGAGGGATTGTTTATTTGCGTCCCGGAAGGCGATTGCTTTGGCGGTTTCGCTTACTCGGGTGCTGTGATTGATTTGTGTCAGTTCAGAGCTTATTTTTTCGAGGGTGCCGGTAACATGTTCCAGCTTTGAGCTGTTGTCATGAAGTGCATCGAGTATCTTAAATACCCTCGAAAGCATGGCTAAAAGAGCGCTTAGGAACGTAAGAGCGCCGAGCATAAAAACAAGCTGACGCCAGAGATCGGTTTCGGATGACTGGAATGTGTCTGTGAAAAGAGCAGCAACTAAAACGATGGCTACAACGGCAATGACAAATACAACATGCCATTTGTATTTCTGCAAGAAACCTTCATTCTCCGAGTCCATAATTATCCTCATGAAAAAATGGTTTTTGCACTATGCCTTCAGTAAACTATATTACATCAAGTATTTATATCTGTCAATATCTAAAGTGATGATATGCTAAAAAAATGCCCCATTGACGGCTGGGAATGGTATCGATTAGCATATTTGATGGATTTTACGGCCATTTTTTATGAATGGTTGTCAACCGGGATATTATAATTTGCGTTATATATTGTGTTCGATGGATAAATTCTCGGAATTAAGGATAATTAAGGGGTAGTGATTATGAAAAATGCAAAGTTAATAATCGTTCTCGTGGTATTATGTGCAACCGTGTCCGGCTGTCCGGCCGCAAGACAAGCCATTGCGGCAGATGATATCGACAATAAGGCCGTTGTCGAGGGCAATAATCAATTTGCTGTAGATCTTTTTCAAAAGCTTCGAGATGCAGAAGGCAATTTGTTTTTTTCGCCTTACAGTATTTCCACCGCTTTGGCGATGACTTATGCCGGCGCGCGGGGCCGGACGGAATCACAGATGGCCGACGTGTTGCACTTTCCCGTTTTAGAGACTAATCGAGAGCAGTTTCCAGCGGCTTTTGGAGAAATCATAAAAGACCTCAACGAAAGAGGCAAAGAAGGAAATTACCAACTGTCTGTTGCAAACGCCTTGTGGGGCCAGAAAGGTTACGAATTTGTCAGCGAGTTTTTAGAACTTATTAACGCTAACTATGACGGCCGGCTAAATGAAGTTGATTTCGCGGGAGCGACCGAGGCCGCTCGTAAAATTATTAACGACTGGGTCGAGAAAAAGACAAACGACAAAATCAAAGAATTGATTAAGCCGGGTCTGCTGGATGCGATGACTCGACTGGTTTTGACGAATGCCATTTACTTCAAGGGCAACTGGGCAAGTCAGTTTGAAAAAGACAAGACTGCACCGGCTACATTTTATTTATTAAATGGTGATGAGATTGAGGTCGCGATGATGAACCAGACGAGAGAATTCCCGTACT
Organism: uncultured Pirellulales bacterium; assembly: GCA_964556885.1. Classification (GTDB taxonomy): domain Bacteria; phylum Planctomycetota; class Phycisphaerae; order Sedimentisphaerales; family Anaerobacaceae; genus CAZKYP01. The sequence goes on from CAZKYP010000010.1 coordinate 29,755, forward strand.
TGCAGGCTGAAAATTTTACAGCCCTCGAATTACCGTATGTTGAAGACGAGCTGTCGATGGTTATCTTTCTTCCGGGTAAAAACGCGGGGCTGGGCAGGTTCGAAGAAACGTTCACCTCTGAAAACCTTTCAAAATGGCTTGGCGATTTGCACAAATCCAAAGTTAAAGTTGCAGTCTCCATTCCTAAGTTCAAAATGACGAGCCAATTCAGTTTGGCTTCAGTGCTGAGGTCTATGGGAATGACGGATGCATTTTCAAGGAGCGCGGACTTTTCGGGGATGAGCGGCCGAAGGGACCTTTTCATATCGGCGGTCATCCACCAGGCATATGTCGACGTAAACGAAGAAGGCACCGAAGCGGCGGCCGCGACTGCGGTAACTATGAAACTTCTATCGGCAATGCCGGCCCCGACGCCGGTTTTTAAGGCCGACCATCCGTTTGTATTTGTGATTCGTGACAATAACACCGGCAGTATACTATTCATCGGCCGGGTAATGAATCCAAACGCATCGGCATAAAGAGTTAATCCTTTTTCAGAACGTAATGTTGCGCCTTGCCTGAAATTGGCTTTGTTTTTTCAAATTGCCTCCAATAATTTCGGATTTCGAGCTTAGGATTTCGGATTTCCGGCCGAAGGCCGGCGATTGGCTTTGTTTTTTCAAATTTTATCTGGCACACAGGCACCGAGGTCCAAAGGCACAGAG
>CAZKYP010000011.1:0-26466 GCA_964556885.1 uncultured Pirellulales bacterium
CCATTGATACGAAAGTGTGTTAGTTATGATTCCTGCGCCGACGGCATACGGCAATCGGACTTTCTGAAAATCCGTTCAGGCATTTGAGTTTGCCGGCGGCGTTGTCTATCGCGAGATTGAGCCGATTGGATACGGGAATCTTCGGCGGGTGGAAAAAACCTACCGGATAAATTTCGACTATCTCCAGTCCGGCCTGCTCGACAAGCTGTTTCATCTGGTTTATGCTCATAACGTTGAAGGTGCTTTGCGGATTTTTGCATCGGCGATAAATACTAAGCAGCTTGATCCACGGCGAACCCGTATTGTGGTGATTGTTGAATACGAGAATGCCGTCTTCGGCCAGCAGCTCGACAAGGGCCTTAATCGCCGCCAGGCGCAATTCAGGCTCGGCGTTGAGAAAGAATCGAAAGGCGGTAATAAGGTTGAACTTTTTCGGCCTGAGAATATTTTCCCTGGTTATATCCGCCCGGATTATTTCGGTCCGTTTGAGTTTTTCTTTGGCGATTGTCAGCATGGACTCGGAGACATCGACGCCGGTCGATGTTGCCACACGTCTCTCCAAGAGGCTCGTTATCCTTCCGGTCCCACATGCGAAATCGAGCAAATGAATATCCCTGTCGGACAGGTATTTATCCATAATCTCCGGGATAATTTCCCGCTCCCGCGACCATAGAAAGGAGTCCCATACCTGTGTCTGGTAATGGACCTCGTATTCGGCGCCTTTGCCGGTGTGTTTGTGGGAATCTCTGTAGCTTATCATGACTGTTGATCTTTTTTTTGCAGGGCGATGTGCAGGAATCGTCTTCGTTCAATCTGGTTGAGACTCAGGAACCACGCACTTACGGTTGTAAGGGCAATCATAGCAAGAAAAACACAGATGATTTCAATCCATGAATCCGGGCCGGCGATGTATTTCCATAAGATGATCATAATTACGGTTGGCAGTGAGCCCGTTATGGCCGGCAGCCAGACTCTTCGGAAGTTTTCCATTGTGGTTATTTTCATTTTCCGGTTGAAATATATCGGTAAGATCGTGCCCGAGATTATTGCCATAGGCAGGAAGTTTGACCAGGCTATTCCGATCAATCCCAGGTTGAATACTTTCACCGAGACAACGGACGCCGAGATGCAAAGAGCGGCCATAAGGACTGTGAAAATACCGAAGATTCTGTGTTGTCCCCGGCCGACGAGCACGAAAAAGTTACTAAGCTGCGCCAGTTTCAGGCAGTGGCCTACCGTTAGTATTGTAAGTATTGTGCTCATGGTTTGAATTGCGGTCGGGTCCTGGAATTTTTCACCGACCCATATCCAAAGGAAATCTCTGCCCATACCAATTAAGAAACAGGCGCCGGGAATGATCAATAAAAGACTGTATTTCTGTGTAAGAAAAGCTATTTCTTTGACTGCTGCGTTGTCGTCTCTTGCGTCGAGGTCGCTGACGGCCGGCTTTATCGCCGCCGTGAAGGCCTGCACCAGTTGTGCCAGAAGTAACACACCGGCCGATGCGCATGTAAACTGGCTTACAGACTCAGTACCGATGAAAATACCGATGATCAGATTGCTTGTCTGGTAAATCATTATGGTTCCCATTGCGTACATGAGTGTATTTATTCCATAAGCAAGCATTTCACGCAGGAGCCTGAAATTTACATTCGCGAAAGACAGGGACAGTTGCGGCAGCAGCCGCTTTGCAATGGAAAACTGCAATGCCCTTACGGAGATCTCGCCTAATCCGAATACCGCTCCCATCATCAGAAGACCGTAACCTTGTAATAATAACACAACCAATATGATTGTCCTCAGAACAACAATTGAAAGTAATACCAGGTTGGTTATATCGAATCGTTGCAGGCCGCTTAGTATCGCCGTGGCTAACTGCATGGGCAATGAAACGGCGAAACTAAAGCCCACAATGAGCACGAGTGATTTGGCGGCGGGTACAAATGCAGGATCGATGCTGAACCATGCTTCGACGTTATAATATACGATTAGAGTTATAGTGGCCAGCACAACAGCCAGAAAAGAAAATGTCAGGAGTGATGAATCGATTACCTGTCGTATTCCCAGATCGTTTTTTTCTGCCAGGTAAACCGGGATATACCTGTTTATCGAGCTGCTCAGACCCATGTTGAGTAGTGGGGCGTATCGAAATATAGTGCCGCCTACGAGCACCCATATTCCGTATTGGGCAACGCCGAGCCGGTCCAGGAAGAAACGTATCATGAAAAATCCGATGATGGCGTTCGTCACTAACATGGCGACGTTAAAAATGGTGTTGTGGACCAGTCTTTTCGGAGTTGTGATTGGCTTATCATTCATTTTGTTTTTACTGTTTTTTGCCTATTGTAACTGATTTTTAAGCCTGTGTTTATGGAATCTTTTTTCGGCCGGTTATTTTCCACAGGATATCGGTTTGGTCCAATTCGTAATTTTCGAGAATAAAAGACGGGCAGTATCCCGGTTTGGATGAAACGAGGTATAGGGACCTTTCCTTTAGTAATTGTTCAATCGTATATTCGTCCATCTTCGGGGAATCTTTACTGTTTACAGTACCTGAAATAATCTTTACGTCGGGACGTATTTCTTTGACTTCCTGGGCATACAGCAGAGGAGGGGCTGTAGTCGAGTCGGCGTAGACAACAGCGTTGTTGTCCACGGTATTCATAATATCATCTGCGAATCTTTCAGCGCCGTTGTATCCGGTTTTCCACGGCTGCAGGAAGAATGTATAGTCGTCTCTATATGGTATGTCGTCTCTTGTGCTTATATTGAGCTGAATCTTTCGGGCCAGGATTGGTGCCACTGCGTAAATATTAACCGGCAGCAGGCTTAGAATCAAAACAGCAGGTATGAAATATTGATGGTTGAGCCGCCGCTGCAGGATATATGTTCCGATACCAATAAAAATCGATACCATACAATAGAAAGGAATAAAGAAGGCGTATCTGTCGGGCACCGTGTATCTGAAAGCGAAGACAAAAAACAGTATGGTTATGCTTATAAGGACAATTTTAAAACCTCTGTTTGGTGAAATCTTATACAGGCCGTAACAGCCTGCAAACAACAGCAATATATTGGGCGTGGGAAAATTCAGGAAAATATACGACATATTTTCTATTACAGTTTTCATTGACATGGAAGAGTTAAGTACCGCGTGCTGCCAGCGGCTTCCGAACGCCGCAGAGGCCAGAGTGCCTGATATGTCGGAAGTTTGGAGAATGTTTTTGATTATTAAATATTCGTATGGCAGCGCGCCGGCAATCCACAACAAAACGATAACAATCAAGTCTCTGATACGAACATCTTTTCGGGCAAGACGGGTAACGATATATATAGCGTAACATAACATTGGTATCGAAGCAAGCATGTGGACGGAGATTGCTAGGCCATTGAATAGTGCCAGCAAATACAAATATCCCACACGATTGGTCTTGGTGTATTGAAGCAGCATAATCAATTCGACAAGAAACAGCGCCGACCACAATGTGTATGTTTCGATAACGCTTGCATGGAACCAGAACGTGTGTGAGACAGCCAGGGAGACCGCTGCAATAACCGCCGGCAGTGTTTCATCGAGCCACAGGCGGACGAGCAAAAACATATTTGCAACTGCAAACGCCGCGGCGATTGCCGAGACCAGGTTCATCCTGTAAGCAAGCTCTCCAACAGGTATATGTTTTGCGCCGATTGCGATTAGATAAAACAGCGGATGTGCGACGGCCAGGCCGAGGAATCCTTCGATGTCGTTATGCCATATTCGATACTGAATCAGTCCGCTGTCCTGCCATAGAACACCGGGGGCGCAACTGACGACATAAAGCACAATTGCACCGCATAGAACGGCCAAATATTGCCATGCTAAATTTCTTCTTGGAGTTGTCACGAGTGTAATATCAAGTACCTCTATCAACTTCGGTTTATATCGCCTAAGTTGATATGGTCACAGATTTCCTATTTTTTCGATTTGCTTTGTACCAGTCGATTGTGTTTTGGAGTCCCTCGTCGAAACCGGTTTTGGCCTCGAAGCCGAAGTATTTTTTCGCCCTTGAGACGTCCAGACGCCTTCTCGGCTGGCCGTCAGGCCTGGAGCTGTCCCAGCGAATCTCACCGGTAAAGCCGGTCAGTTGGGTGATTTTTTCAACGAGGTCTTTTATTGTTATTTCGAATCCCGCCCCGATATTGACCGGCTCGGGCCCGTTATAAAGCTCGGTTGCCAGCAGGATTCCCTCGGCGGCATCTGCGGCGTAAATAAACTCGCGCGAGGCGCTGCCCGTCCCCCAGCAGTCGATATGGTCGGAGCCGCTGTCGGTGGCGTCGACACATTTTTTAATTAAAGCCGGTATTACGTGACTACTGGCCGGGTCGAAATTGTCACCGGGACCGTAAAGATTGACCGGCAGCAGGAATATCGAATTAAATCCGTACTCAGTTCTGTAAGATTGCGACTGAACGAGCAGCATCTTCTTGGCCAGTCCGTACGGGGCGTTGGTTTCCTCCGGGTATCCGTTCCAGATGTCATCTTCTTTGAACGGCACCGGTGTGAATTTCGGATACGCACAAACCGTTCCTATTGCGACAAACTTTTCTATTTTTCGAAGTCTGCCATGTTCAATGAGCTGGACGCCCATCATCAGATTTTCGTAGAAAAACTTACCCGGGTGCTCGCGATTCGCTCCTATCCCGCCGACCACCGCGGCCAGGTGAATAACGATGTCCGGTTTCATGTCATCGTACATTCGATGGATGTCGTTTATGTCGATGAGGTTGTAGTCCTCAATCTTCGGTACGAGGATATTTTTGCAGCCTCTTTTTTTCAGCCTTTCGGTGACATAAGCGCCCAGGAAACCGGCGCCGCCTGTTATAACTACACGTTTCTTTTTGAAAAAATCAGCCATCGACTTTACTTTCCGTGGTCCTTGATTAATTTTTCCCGTTCGGCGATTTTCATATCGGCGTCGGTCATCATTTTTGCGAGCGCTTTGAATGTCACTTTGGGTTTCCACTTGAGAGTTTTTTTCGCCTTGCCTGCATCGCCTACGAGAATATCGACTTCGCTCGGCCTGAAATATCGCTTGTCTATTTCGACATATTTTTGCCAGTCGAGGTCGAGATGCCCGAAAACCTCCTCTACGAATTCCCTGACCGAATGGCTTTCGCCGGTTGCTATAACATAATCGTCGGGTTTGTCCTGCTGGAGCATAAGCCACATCGCTTCGACATAGTCGCCGGCGTAGCCCCAGTCTCGTTTGGCGTCCAGATTGCCGAGATAGAGCTTGTTTTGCAGGCCCAGTTTTATCCGCGTGGCCGCTCTTGTGATTTTTCTTGTTACAAAGGTTTCGCCGCGTCTGGGTGACTCGTGATTAAATAAAATTCCGTTGCATGCGAACAGGCTGTATGCTTCACGGTAGTTCACGGTTTGCCAGAAACTGTATACCTTGGCGCAGCCGTACGGGCTTCGCGGGTAAAACGGCGTCTTTTCCGTTTGCGGTATTTCTGCGACCTTGCCGTACATTTCGCTGCTGGACGCCTGATAGAACTTGACGGATTTATGACTGGTACGAATCGCTTCAAGCAGCCTGAGTGTCCCCAGGGCGTCCGTATTAACAGTGTAGATTGGTATATCAAAGCTGACACGAACGTGGCTTTGTGCGCCTAAATTGTAAACCTCGTCCGGTTTTATCTCGTTGATGATTGACGACAGGTTGCCTCCGTCGGTCAGGTCGCCGTAAATCAGTCTCAGCCGGGGCTGTTCGTGCGGGTCCTTGTACAGATGGTCGATCCTGCCGGTATGAAACGACGAGCTTCTTCGCATGATGCCCCAAATCCGGTAGCCTTTTTCCAGCAGGAGCTCGACGAGATAGGAACCATCCTGCCCTGTAACGCCGGTGATTAATGCCTTTTTCATTTTAGGTTCGGTTAAATTTAAGTAACGTTTTTATATTTTGGATTCTTCGCTTTTTATAATCATCCGGAGCGTTTCGTCCAGACTAATCTTCGGTTTCCAGCCGATTGTTTTCTCTATCCTCTCCAGGGAGGGAACCCGCCGCATCATATCTTCGATGGGTCTTCCATAAGCGGTTTCGTAGGGAACGAATATTTTTTGGCTTTTACTTTCCGTCATCTCGATAATCTTATCAGCCAGGTCTTCGATAGAAATCTCTTCGTTGGTGCCGATATTATATACCCTGCCCGCCGCCTGCTCACAATGCATCAAAGTGATAATCGCGTCTATAAGGTCATACACGCAGCAAAAGCACCGTGTTTGTCTGCCTGTTCCGTATATCGATAGAGGCTCATTCCTCAACGCGCTTTGGACAAATCGCGGCACCACCATTCCGTATTGACCTGTTTGTCTCGGTCCGATTGTATTGAAAAACCTGCCGATTACCACACCTAAGCCGTATTGGCGGTGAAAAGCCAGCCCTAAAAATTCGTCTATGGCCTTACTGCATGCATACGACCATCTGGACAGGCTCGTGCTGCCGAGCACAATATCGTCGTCTTCGTGGAAAGGAACGTTTTCGCTCTTGCCGTAAACTTCACTGGTCGAGGCAATCAGGATTTTTTTGTGGCACTTATTTATGATGTTCAATACGGTTTCGGTACCGCCGATATTTGTTTCAATCGTATGCACCGGGTCTTCCGCTATCAGCCTGACTCCGACTGCGGCGGCCAGATGATAAATAATATCGCTTTGTTCTATCAGGGGTTCGAGCAATGCGACATTACGAATGTCACCGAATACGAATTCGAAGGCCGAGTGTTCTTTAATGTTTTCGATATTCTTCAGACTGCCGGTGCTGAGGTTGTCGATAACGGTTACCTTTTCGCCGTCTTTAAGCAACCGTTCTGCCAGATGAGAACCGATAAAGCCTGCACCGCCGGTAATTAATATTTTCATACAAACTCCATGGGAGAATTCTGTTTGAAGCCCAGAGTAACGATAAGCAATCGCTTGTCAATGGTGAATTTGTCTGGACTGCGTCCCCGTCGGTTGCGCAGAAAAAAAAGAGCAACCTGATTGCCTATACAAGTCTGCGACAGTGACTTTTTTTGTCTGCTGATTCGTGACGATCAGCCTGAAAAGCCCAAATCGGCGGACATTGATTGACCGAATTTATGAACAGCATAAGTATCGTCAAATAAAGAACATAGCTTTAGATGAGACTGGAAGGGTGAATAATCGACAGTCTTATAATAACTTCGATGTCCGGCGGATTGAGGATGACCGGTTTGAATCTGGAAAAAGCATATTCCGTAGGCCCGATAAATTGTATATGAACGTGTATGTGAGTTTTACTTTTTGGGGTTATGCTTCGGTGTATATTAAATGTGTTATATCAGGTTTGCGTGCAGAAAAAATATGAGGATTCAAGAGAATACCGCTGTTTCACTGCGGATTTGATGCAGTTGAAGTGTGGGTAAAAAAATTTGGGAAAATGTTTTGATGCGTTACAGGCATGTTTAATGGTGTCTATTTGTGAGATATATTTTTCCCAAGTTAAATGCGACCGAATATATGGCGAGTTAAAGCCGGTTTTTTGGGACCCTTACGGAATTTCTATGTGGATAATTAACCTTGTTACAGATATAAATTAGTTATAAAAAAACTTTTTTTCTTGATTTATCTTTGTTGGATTCGTATATCATCGTATCTAAAGTGATTTTTTTGGGGTTTACTATATGCGTTTTGGATTTAACTGGTGGGTATATAGAAATATTAGTTTGGCTTTGTCGAGGTGAAATTTTTAGGAAAAACAGTTTGTCAAGGAAAGTTTGAAAGGAGAAACTTATGGGACAGAGAGCATTATGGATGGTATGTGTAATTTTAGTGATCGGCTTGTTTAGTTCAGCCGCACTTGCGGGGGACTTGCTGGGGCCGCCGACGCCAGGTACGACTCAAGGTCAATGGTTATGGGGTTTAGAATATTCTCGTAGTAATATGGACCTTGAAGTGTCGGGACCTGTGTCTCCACTAAACGATGCCGTGATAAACCTTGATAGCAATAAATATTTTGCTCGCATCGGTTACGGTATTTCAGATGATTGTGAAATCTATGCCCTTCTTGGGATGGCGGATGGTGCTTTCGATGGTGATAGTACCGGACCGGACTTCGATGGTGACGCAGGTTTTGCTTATGGTCTCGGTATTAAGAAGACAATAGCCCAGAATGATAGCTGGACATGGGGTGCTGTATTCCAGGCTACCTGGGGAGAAGTAGATGATACGATGACCGCACCTGTTGGGGGAGCTACAATCGGTAGTGGCGCTATCAGCCTGGCGGCAGGCTCGCATAAAGTTACGCTCGATTGGTATGAGTTTATGCTTGCTTTTGGTCCAACGGTAGTTATGTCTGAAGAGGTTTCCGTGTATGGTGGTCCTTACATAAACTTATTTAATGGCGATCTGGAAATAAGAGGCAGCCAGGATGAGTATGAGTTGGAACAGAGATTAGAGTTAGGTGGTTTCTTGGGAATTCTGTTCAACCTTGGTCAAGGTCTTAGTGTTAATGTCGAAGGACAGGCCGGTATGGACTCATGGCTCGGCGGAATTGGAGTACAGTTGAGGCAATAGTGTCGTGCGTGAGAACATGTCAGTTGCAGCGTAACATTGTGAACGGATAAAGGTTTTGTTTGAAATTTTCTGTTAAGTTATGCTGTTTTGATGATTTTTCGATATTGACCATGATGAAACATGGGGCTGTAGACTTTATTGTTACAGCCCTTTTTTTGCATCGAATGAATGCGATTCGAATTTGTTCGTGGTGGGATTTTAAGCGGTTCTGTCTGCTATGAATTTTGCCGTGGCAATCAGGGCATCTTTGGCATCACTTTCTTTCAGGTCGGCCAGTGCCAGTACAGCTTTGTCGATGTATGCCTGCGCCCGGCTATGTGCATATTCGAGGCTGCCGTGACGGCTTAGCATCTCGGCAAAAATGTCCTTGCCGATTTTTTTTGAATTATTGTAAAAGTCGGTCAGCACGGCTTTTTCTTTTAGGTCGGCATTTTTCAGCAGATGTATCGCAGCCAGAGTCAACTTATACTTGTTCAGATCGGTGCCGAGTGTTTTACCTGTTTTGTCTTCGTCGCCGGTTATGTCGAGCAAATCGTCGGTGATTTGGAATGCAATACCGATGTTCAGACCGAAGTCGGACAACGATTTGGCCTGTTGTTCGTTAGCCTGAGATAAAAGGGCGCCGAGGTTGCAGCAACTGCTGAAAAGGACGGCGCTTTTCTCTGTTATTATTTCGATATGTTCGGATTCACTTAATTGTAAGTTTTGTTTTTGGGTGACCTGCCGGAGCTCACCTTCACAGACCCTTACTGCGGCACAGGCAATTGTTCGGGCTGCCCGGGGCGGCAGTTCCATGCATATATTAAACACCCGGCTCAACAGATAATCTCCTAACAGCACGGCGGATTCGTTGCCCCAGAGCTTGTTGATAGTCGGCCGGCCGCGTCGAGTTTGCCCTTCGTCGATAACATCATCGTGCAGCAGGGTGGCGTTGTGAACCATCTCTATAATTGCTGCAACACGTATATGCTCATCCGTGATTTTACCAAAACATTTTCCTGCGAGAAGGACAAGCCCAGGGCGAATCATTTTGCCGCTGTGGCTATGCAGATGTTCGAGCAGTTGGTTAATATCTCCCCCTTTAAATGACACTGTCAACAGGTCTTTAATCAATTTCCTCACCTGACCAAGCTGGTCGTTGATGAGACTGAAAGCGGGGATCGTATTTTTTGCGACTGGAGACGTTGTATCGCTATATGCCTGCGGCTGCATGGTATTCGATGGACAACGGATATGATATTCGAGAAGTCAAAAAAACTTAGCCCGGATATGTTATTATCAATCAGTGCATTCGCTGCAAAATAAAAGTCGAGGGTATCCGTTGTCTGCTATTTCTCCTTTCCGTGTGCATATTCGAAGAATTTTTCTCTCAACTGGCGCGTAACCGGTCCGGGTGTTCCCTGGCCGATGGTTCTGCCGTCAATCTCGACAACCCCGATTACTTCAGCGGCCGTCCCGGTGAGGAACAATTCATCACAGACATATAAATCGAATCTGGTCAGGTTCTTCTCGATAACTTCAATATTTTCCTTTTTAGCCAGTTTTATTACCAGGCTTCGAGTTATTCCTTCGAGCGAACCGGCCTCGGTCGGCGGAGCGTATACTATTCCGTTTCTGACTATAAAGACATTGTCACCCGTAGCCTCGGCGACGTACCCTTCGTGATTGTACATGATTGCTTCGGGTACGTTGTTGTCGAGCGCTTCGATTTTGGCCAGTATGTTATTAAGATAATTCATGCTCTTGACCTGGGGCGGGATTGCCAGCGGGTGATTGCGGACCGTGGTCGAGCTGATGACCTTCATTCCCTTTTCGTATAACTCTTCGGGATAGAGCTGGATTTTATCCGCGATAATAATTATGCTGCTGTTCTTGCAGACGAATGGATTCAGACCCAGGGTGCCTACTCCCCGTGTTATTAGTAGTCTGATGTATCCATTGTTGATTCCGTTGGCCCTGACGGTTTCTTCAACCGCCTTTTTAAGCTCGGTTTGGTTCATCTGTACCGGCAGACGAAGCACCTTGGCGGATTCGTAAAGCCGCTTGATATGTGCGTCATGCTCGAATATTCTGCCGCTGTAGACGCGAATGCCTTCGAATACTCCGTCTCCGTAAAGAAGACCGTGGTCGAAAACCGATACTTTAGCGTCCGCCTCATCTACAAGTTTGCCGTCAAGCCAGATTTTCAGTGCCATAAAAAACCTTTACATACAGTCTTTCAAAATCTTTTTCCGTACATCCGTTACCCGTCAATCTCCTATTCTGCCGTCAACCAATGTTACCGTCCGTCCGGCCCTCTGTGCTATCCTGTCATCGTGAGTTACCATCACGATTGTCTGGCCGGCCTTGTTCAATTTACAGAGAACATCCAAGATACCATTTCCTGTGGCAGAGTCAAGGTTTCCTGTCGGCTCATCGGCCAAAAGCAGCCTCGGCTCGTTCATCAGGGCCCGTCCTATCGCCACCCTCTGCCTTTCCCCGCCGGAGAGCTGGTACGGCTTGTGGCCGGCCCTTTCGGTTAAACCGAGCTGAGTAAGTAATTCCCTTGCCCGGTTTTTTGCCCACCTGCGGTACGCAAGCCAGCCGAACACGCTCTTCGAAGTCATTGCCGGCAGATATACGTTTTCCAGTACACTTAATTCGTCCAATAAGTGATAAAACTGAAATACAAATCCTACAGTTTTATTTCGAAACCTGTTTAATTCGCCCGCACTGAAGCGGCTTAAATCCTGTTTTTCAAATGTGACGGAGCCTTTATCGGGCTTATCCAGCGCACCCAGGATGTGCAGAAGCGTGCTTTTTCCGCTGCCGGAGGCCCCGACAATCGAAACGAACTCGCCTTTTCTGACATCAAGATTAACGCCCTTGAGTACCTTTACCTTTGTTGCGCCCATCCGGTAAGATTTATGGATGCCGCTGGATTTTAAAATTATTTCGTCCTTGCTCATAATTGGCCTACCTGCAGAGTTTTTACCGGCTCCTGCCGGGCCGCCTGGCAGCTTGGTATAAATGCGCCGACCAGGCAGGCGGCAATCGCCGAGATGAAAATTATCGCTAAGACTTTGGGCTCGACCCGGCTCGGTATATCTCCTATGGCGTAAAGTGTCCTGTCCCACAGTTGAAATCCGAAACGTTCAAAGAGTATATCTTCTATACGGTTTATTTTCAGCAGGAACAACCAGCCTGAAACCAGCCCGATGACAGAGCCCAGCAGTCCCACCAGGAAAGCGAAACCGGAAAACAATTCTATAATATCGATATTTGAGGCACCGATGCTCTTCAGTATGCCGATGTCTTTGCTCTTATGACTTATAATCATATAGAATACGACAAATACGATAAAAATGGTCGTGATTCCCACAAAGCCGAACATTACAATCATGACAGTCTGCTCTTTTTCCATCGGTGCAATTGAGGCGCGCGAGAAATCTCTCCAGCTTTTAATGGTCACGTTGTCCAGTAAATATGCCTGCGGCTCGTCCGCTTTTTGTTTTTTGTAGCCGGTCCATAGTGCGGCGACTTTATCGCATCCGGCCTGCAATTTTACACCGGGTTTGAATTTTATGTGGACGGCGTTTGCCCTTTTGGTAGGGCCGGCCATTCCACAAAGCAGCTGTGCCTGTTCGAGCGGCAGGTACACCACTGAGCCGTCAATCTTGGGAAGGCCGCTGTGCGAGTGGTCACTATAGTAAAATGTTTGTGTGTTGACCACATCCGTACCGATTTGAGCCAGGGCGCCTCTGGCAGTCAGCGGGAAACAGCTTATGGAATAACCTATGCGGAAAAGAGCGTCTTCCTGGGGATAATTGCTTTTTGAATCTCTGAACAGCAGCAAATCTATTCCCAATACACATCCGGTCAGATTCGGATCGTAAGATGGAACGAACGCCTTTGACACATCATCTTTATGAAAATACAGCGTATTTCCGAAACCGGTGGCGCGGCTGTGCCTTATAGGGTCGATGCCCATGATTTCTACGACCTCGTCCATCGTCGAACCTTTGCGTCTTTTCAGTCCGTAGCTTTTTACTACGGGCGAGACACCTTCGATGAAATCTTCTGCTTCGAGCAGCTTGACGAAGTCTTCATAGTATGAAAAGCCCACTAATGATTCTGTGCCGACAACACAATCACCTGCGAAATTATGATTCCTTTGTTTGAAGTCGTCGACCAGTCCCGTCATTACGGTCATTACGACAAGGACGATGAAAACGCACAGAGCGACCGACAGCACCGCAAAATATGTTATGCGTCGTTTCAACAAATACCTGATTGCAAGGGTTATTTTGTACATCTTAAAAATAATATCGAATATCGAACTCTGAATAATGAATAACGAAGTAATGGTTAAGATTTTTTCTTCGCAGTTGCTATACTTGTAACGAAAATGGAAATTAATTCATTATTCTCCTTTAAAATTGACATTATCAGTTCAGTAGATTTTATAATTATCTTTCGCTGTATAATTAAAAGCCATACACGTGTTTCTCTTAGTTCCTTCAATGCCAGCTTCATTTTGTGGATAAAATCGTTTCTTGATTCTGCACTTTGCGCTTCACCGTAGTTTGCCGCCGGTGATGTCCCGCTTCTAACCAATTGATTGGCAATATGCGAACCAGTGTAAGACCTCGGTAATTTTTCAACGATATCAATTATCCTAACTGCGAAATTCACAAGCCGTTCTTCTAAATCGTACTTTGTTCGTCTTTCTCTTTTTCCTCTTTCCATCACGGGCCTCCTTTGAAATATCCTATTGATAATATGGAAACGTTATATGATTTAATGTTACTTAGCTAAACAATTTTACTTCATAATTCAATATTCGAAATTCATAGTTCGTTATTCATACCTGAGTATTTCAACTGGTTTTGTTCCGGCGGCGACGATGGCCGGTATCAATGTCCCGACTGCGGCGGCGATAGTTGCCAGCACTGCTATACGCAGAGCCATAGACCAGTCGACCTCGTTGGGTATCTTGCTGAACATGTATACGCTGCTTTTCCACAATTTTAATCCGAAGATTATGTTGATCCATTTTTCGATAACATTTACGTTTCTTGTAATGACATATCCCAGCACAATTCCCATGCCGGAGCCTGCTATTCCCACACAGGCGCCGAAGCCGACGAAGACGGCGGCCACGGAACTGCTGGCCGCTCCGCAGCTCTTGATTATTGCGATATCTTTCTGCTTCATTCTGACTATCATGTAAAATATACAAAAGACCAGAAGAATCACACCCATGCTCACAACGCCGAATATCAATAATAAAACACCCATCTGCTTTCGATATGCGGCGACGTATTGTCGCTGCAGTTCTTTGGCCGTTGTGATGTTTGTATATCTTAGGAGAAGCTGGTCTGCATTTAATTCCTCGTCGACGAAGTTCAGCCATATTCCGTGTATCACCGATATTGCGACTTCGGGATCGGCGTTGTCCCGAAGCTTAATCTGAATTTGCCGGGCGACAGGTAATTCTTCATTAGGATACAGCTTTTTTTGAAGCTGGTCTATCGGCAGATATAACAGCTCCTTGTCGAGCGGATAGATTCCCGAGAAGATGATATCTGCGATTTGAAACTGTATGATTTTTCTGCTGAACGACGCTTTGGGATTTGCGTTTTGTTCGTCCGATGTTGTCCCGGTGGTGACAAAAACCTGCCGGCCGATCATCTTTTCGATTGTGTTGAAGTCGTATTCGTCTGTCTGCTCGTTCGGCTCTGAGAGCACACCGATCCCGACAAAACCACCGATAGAATTCGCGTCTGAACCTTCGATGTTAAAAGACGGCTCATCGGGAGAATTCTTTTGTTTTAGCAGGGACTGCTTTAAATGGGTGACCTTGGTTCGTGATTTAGGTTCTATCCCCCAGATTTGTACCGGCCGCACATTGCCCTGGCCCAGATTAAGAAGGCCGGGAGCTTCCAGCACAGGTGTTGCGGATATGACGATGTCGGCCTGTTTCAGTCTTTCGATAAACAACGGGTATTTTGTGAATAAGGCGGGCGGGGTAAGAACGACGTCGCCTATCGCCTCAACGGCCGATTGTTCGAAGGCATTGATAAAGCCGGTAAACAGGCTGGAGACCACGATTAGAAGTGACACGGAAACAGCGACGGCGGCGATACTCAGGAAAACAATCTTTTTCTTGCGGAGATACCGGAGCCATAAAAATATTTTCAACATCGTTTTTGTCACTAATAGTCTGTTATTGGTATTTAGACCCGTGTTTTACCGGTTCTGCAACAGGAATTTTGCTCTATGCCTTTGCGGGTCTCAGAAGTGGAAACAGCACCACGTCGCGGATACTTAGTGCGCCGGTCAGTATCATTACAAGCCTGTCGATTCCGATTCCGAGCCCGCCGGCGGGCGGCATGCCGTATTTCAGCGCAGTGACAAAATCCATGTCCATGTTCGCCATAGTCTCTTCCTGGCCGCGAAGCTGAGTCCTGAAATTTTCTTCCTGCACAGCCGGGTCATTTAATTCCGTGTAGGCGTTAGCCAGCTCCATCTTTGCTATATACATTTCGAACCGCTCGGCGTATTTCGGGTCGTCTTTACTGCGCTTTGTCAGCGGGCACAAAGCCGCAGGGTAATCTATCACAAAGGTCGGGTTGATTAAATTATTCTCGACGGTGGCTTCGAAGACCTCATTGATAACAACAACGTCGTCCATGTCCGCCTGGTCCAGCTCGAGGGCTTTTGCCTTTGCTCTTACGGCCGCAATGTCGTTAATGTCACAGCCGCTGTATTCTGCCAGCAGGTCGGCGTATTTTGCGCGTCGCCAGGGCCGGGTAAAATCGATTGTGAATTCGCCGAACTGAACCTGATCGCCTTCACAGAATTTATCCACACAAAGACAGATGACCTCCTCGGTCAAATCCATCATTACGTTGTAATCGGCGTATGCCTGGTATAATTCAAGCATCGTAAATTCCGGGTTGTGCTGCCTGCTCAGCCCCTCGTTGCGGAAGTTGCGGTTAATCTCGAAGATTTTTTCCATTCCGCCGACGAGCAGTCTCTTGAGAAATAGTTCGGGTGCAATTCGCAGGTACAGGTCCATATCCAGGGTATTATGATGTGTTATAAACGGTCTTGCGGCCGCTCCACCGGGGATGGCCTGCATCATCGGCGTCTCGACTTCCAAAAATCCTTTGGAATTCAGAAACTCACGAATGGTCGTGACGATAGCGCTGCGATTCCTGAACCGCTCCATCACTTCGGGATTCGCCCACAAATCGACATACCTCTGTCTGTATCGCTGGTCGATATCGGCCAGGCCGTGAAATTTTTCCGGGGGCGGCAGCAGACATTTGCTTAGCAGAACAAGATTGTCGGCCCATATAGTTATTTCGCCGGTCTTGGTTTTGCCCAACTGGCCGGAGGCCCCGATTATGTCACCAAGCTCGAGGAGTTTGGCCATGTCCCACTGCTTGTCGAGCAGTTTTTTGCTCAGGCCTACCTGGATAATGCCGCTGCTGTCTCGCAGGGTAATGAAAATCAATTTGCCGATGTCCCTGAGCAGTACGATTCTTCCGGCGCAATTTGCATGCTGGTTCTGGTCGTCGTCTTTGAATCTGTCTTTGACTGCGGCCGCGGATTCGGAGCCTTCGTATCTGCCTCCGTATGGGTCGATACCGAGCTCTTTGATATGAGACAGCTTTTCCTGTCTTTGCTGTTCGAGTTTGTTTATATCTTCCGTATTTGCCAAATTAATTCGCCCCTCGAAATTTGAGAACCGTCGGTCTATGAATCAAAGATTAAGCCATGTTCTTACGAGCGTCTCCGCCTCGATCAGTTTGCTTCTGACAACCAGCAGTCCGACGGCTAATTGAGGATCCGCCGCAAGTGTTTCTTCGATTGTATGTTTTTTCAGATCGCCGTTGGTGTTGTCATGGTCGGCTCTGACCAGAACGTCGTTGTCCCTTTGCATCTCGATCATTTCCTTGAGTTCGTCGCTTCTTAATACGATATTGACGTTCGGCCCGACTCCCCAGTCCGTTCTTCCCAGTTTTTTCATTGCTTCCTGGCTTTCAACTCTTTGATCCGAGGGGAGGTGATAATATGCCATTGTGTATTTCAGTTGCGCGCCTTCACCGGGATAACTTGTCACGCCCTGGACGCTGCCTTTTCCGTGAGTCCTGCCGCCGACGAGGATGGCTCTCTTGTATTTTTTGTCCGCTAAAGCCCCGGCGACAATTTCCGATGCACTGGCCGAAGAGGAATTGATCAGTATGACAACCGGATAGTTCGGATGGGTTCCTTTTTTATGAGACGCTTCGTATGTCGGTGTAATACCGTCCCGCGGCTGTCTTTTGACGACCCAGTCGTCTGCGTCGATGAATTTGTCGGCTACTTCAACAGCACTGTCCAGCAGACCGCCCGTGTTGAATCGTAAATCAAGGATGAGGCCTTTAAGTCCGTCGGCTTCGAGCTTGCGTAATGCCTTCTCCAGGTCTGTAGAGGTTTCGGAAGAGAAGCTTGTTATGCGAATGTAACCGATGTTGTTCTTTTGATCGATGATATAAAGCCACTTGCCGGTGTCGGTTCTTTGCCAGCCCCTGATTGTCGGTACCACTATTTTGTCCCTTGTGATTGTGATTTCCCATTTCTTATCTTCGATGGGACGAAATATCGACAAAGTGACGTCGGTGCCTTTCGGTCCGGTGATTTTATGTACCGCACATGTAAGGGTCATATCCTTGGTTTCAAGGCCGTTTACCTTTTCGATTATGTCCCCCGCGTCGAGGCCGGATTTGTAAGCCGGTGTGTCCGGCAGCAGGCTTGCGACGGTTAACTGTCCTTCCTGTTTGGAAATTTCTATACCGATCCCGGTGAACTCGTTGGTCATTATCTTTTCGAAATCTTCGACCTGTCTGGGCCAGACCAGTGAGGTGTATGGATCCAGTGCGGACAACGCCGCTTCCACGAATTGTGAAATCAGCACCTCACGCGGGAATTTTACTGTTGCTTCGTTCAGTTCGAGAACCTTCTCGAATATATACACGAATCTGTCCTTGTCGAAACCTGCGGGCTCGTTTAAGGAAGACTTGACCTGCTCGTTTAACGCATCGAGAACTACATTCCAGGCCGCGAGCTTTTTGGAATCCCGTATGTATTCCATTGGTTCGGATGATTCTGAGTTTTTGGAGTCTGATTCTGATTTGGTTTCGGGCAATTTCTCCATTACTTCCGAGAGAAGCTTGCAGCGTTCAAGACCTTTGATCGCCATTTGATCGTAGTCGAGCATCCGGACATAGTATGCGGCCATAAAATTGACCGCCCGCAGGAAAATCCTTTCGTCGACGCCCTGATACCGCTCTTCGCGTGTTTCACAGGGGCTGTCTTCGAATGAAATTGCTATAGCGGCCCTGTCAAGAAGCTGCTGTGCGTAATCCTCATAGGCATCGTTGTTCGGGTCGATCGCTAACAACCATCGATAGCAGTTTGTATATGCCTCGAGCCATTTGCCCTCCACTTCGAGACGGGCGGCATTGTCTATTGATTTTTGCATAGCTTCTTTTACGAACGGATCGGACAAAAGCTTTTGCTTTTGTTTGCTGTCTGCAAATTCAACAGCCCTGATAATAACGGCGAGTTTTTCTATGGTGTCGTTTACATCGTTTACATCGCCGACCTTACTGACATCATTCACGTCATTTACGCCGTTAACGTCCGTTTTAGTTCGCAGCTTTTCAAGCTCTGCCATGGTTTCTTCATAGGCGGCCTTTTTGGCTTCCTGTCGCTGCTTGTCGATAGTCTGGTATTCATTGGTTATATTCAGCAGTTCGGCCGGAGGGGAATTATTCTGAATCGGCACTGTTTCGAGCAATTTACCGGCGTCGTCGAACTTGCCCTGATAAATCAATTCACAGGCTCGCTCGATAATGTTGAGATTTACTTTATCGACTTGAGTTGTGCTGTTGTCGATTGCCGCCTGAACGGGTGCGAGTGTATATGTCAATAAAAATAGAGCAATGCTCAGCGGCCATACCAGCCATGTTGGATTAGATTTTGTGTTTTTTGTATTTAGCATTTTGTATCTCATAAAAAATTAAAAATTAGACAGGGCTCCTCTCGAAATACTGTTATTCATGGCTCCCCGTAAAACGAACGTTTTTAATCTGTTATCATGAATCATAAATCTTATGTTGCTAACTGCACTCAGCGGCTTTACCGTTGCAGCCTAAAACGTGCAGCTTATGCTTGACCATCTTTTGTATCGCGTCTCTGGCCGGGCCGAGGTACTTGCGAGGGTCGAACTCGGCGGGTTTTTCCGCAAAGACCTGTCTGATCTTCGCGGTCAGCGCCATACGAAGATCGGTGTCGATATTAACTTTACATACACCCATCTTTGCGGCCCTGCTGACGGCCTCTTCCGGCACACCCATTGCATCGGGCATATTCCCGCCGTACTTATTAATAAGATCCTTAAATTCCTTCAAAACACTGCTCGAACCGTGCATTACCAGCGGAAAACCGGGCAATCTCCTGCCAATATCCTCCAGGATATCGAATGCCAGTTTCGGCTCTTTTTTAAACTTATAGGCCCCATGGCTGGTTCCTATGGCAACCGCCAATGAGTCGACGCCGCTTTTTTCAACGAACTCCTGGACCTCGCTCGGATCGCAGAGATGCTTGCTGATATCGTCATGATCGACACCGACAACATCCTCTTCGATACCCCCGAGCTGGCCGAGTTCCGCTTCTACAACAACGTCGTATTTATGTGCATAATCCACAACTTCCTTTGTTATACGTATGTTTTCCTCAAAAGGTTTGCTCGATGCATCAATCATTATCGAGGTAAAACCGTCTTCGACGAACTCCTTGCAGGTCTGGAAGTTGTCGCCGTGGTCCAGATTGATTGCGATCGGGATATCCGGGTTCTCTTTTACCGCAACATCAATCATTGCCTTTAACCAACTGTTGCTGGCGTATTCGCGGGCGCCGCGAGAAACCTGCAGAATCAAAGGGGCCTTTTCTTCGGCTATCGCGGCGATAATACCCTGGGTGATTTCCATGTTGTTAACGTTGAACGCGCCGATTGCATATCCGTTTTTATATGCCATTTCGAACATTTTTCTGGTATTTACCAGTGCCATAATATATTCTCCTTACTTTAATTTTTCGCGTTTTTTCGTGTTTATCCGGATTTTACCGGACTTCCGTTGGCCGTTGTCGTACGAAAAAGCCAGTTATACTATTGCTGTAAAACTGACGTGGGACATATTTAGAAAAGGGAAAGACGCTGGATTTCTCCTTTTCAGACACGGCAGACTCATCGAGCAAGGATCTACCCCGATTATCCGAGAAGATCGAAAAAATCTCCTAAATCATATAGATTCGGTTTCGACTTTGCAATGTTTTTCTGTTTTAACACCCAATTACCGCTAATAACCGGCCGCTCCGCCCACTGTAGTGTATCTCCTTTGCCCGATCGAAAGGTCCGGCACGCCCTGGGGCCATAAGCTGAAAACCACTGCGTGCTCTTTCAGCGATTCATCCGCACTGTAGGTCAGACTCCAGTATATTCTGTGATATTGTCTTATTAATGTTAGGTCGCTGCGCACTGTTTTCCCATAGTCGAAATCGACCTGTTGCGAAAAGACCATCGTATATCTCGGGTCAAGCACATAAGTGATTGCGAAATTGAACATGTTCGAGCCTTTTTCGCCGAAACCGTTATTAAATCGCTTCAGATACCTGCTGCCGATATAATAGCTCAGGTTGGGCCATCGCATATGTGTAAAACCGACATTGAACTGCTGTACTACGCCGCTTTGCATATCGTAATACATGTCCGAAAGCAGGGCGGTAGTATCGCTTAGAAGCCAGCTATAGTCGGCGGTGAAATTATTACGTCTCGGCCCGAATGTTACGCTGCCGCGTCTGTCCTGTTGTAAAGTTCCCCCTCTCGGCGGCCTGTAGGTATTGATTATCGGAATAAATGGTTTGTTCCAGAGAAATCGGTCCGGTCCTGACTGGGCGCTGCCGGAATCATTTACCCAGGTAACGTCCATGTCCAGCCGCATCCAGTCGACGGTCCGCTGATTTTCTCCGACGCCGTGTTTTGTCTGTAGCCGCTGTGAAATACCGAAGTTCACCGTATCACGTTGTTCGATTACCGAATCGGCCTGAGTATATTGTACCGCTACTAAGTGCGGCTCTATCACGTGACGCAACTGGTTCACGTCCCAGACCTTTGATTTGACTTCGGGGAAGACTTTCCAGAACGACGCCGGTGTAATTCTTACGCCGCTCTCGCCGTACCAGACCTCATCTAAGTTTTTATCCGTTCCCCCGTCAAGGTCCCTGTAGAAGCCGAATTCGTCCTCCGAAGCTACTGTACCGGCAACAAAAGGTACGATTTTTATCTTGTCATAAGAAAGGGGCATATCTATCTCGTTACGGGTGGTGGCTAAAGAATAGATATTCTCCCGGTTATGAGTCATGTTGGATTCGGCGTATCGCTGTCTAAATCTGCTGACCTGGGTGTCACTGTATAAAGTTAGTCTGTCGTTCCAAAACGATTGTCCGGTCCAGTGAAATTCAGCGGTAGGCAGTTCCTCTAATTTATTGACGAAATCGTTAATTCGCACGTTTCCCAGCAGTGAAAGGCCCCAGTTGCTTTCGATACGTTTCAGGTGAACAAGCGTTTCCTGCTCCTTTCCGACGTTGAATTCGTTGCGGTAAAACGACTCGAGAAAATTTTCGTCGGAGGCGTAGCTGATTTCCGTCGTAAGCTGCCAGTTATAAGGCAGAAATTGCCGGTGCTGCCAGCGAAGCCGCCCGCGAAGCTCGCGAGGTGGTTCGATGTCTCTTCGTGTTTTGTTCCTGCCGAGTTTATCTTCGCCGTGATCATCAATTATATAGCCCAGGAACCGGCCGAAGTTTTTATCTCCGGTGTAATCGCTTTCGATCCCGACACCGACACCTCGTTTGCTGTAATAATCAAGCGCCAGAGTAGTGTCCGTACCTTCAGGCTCCTGAAGCCCGAGGAGCCGGGAGAGGTACCACTGGGTTTCGATTGATGTTCCCCATGTATTGTCGTAGCCGGCCTGCGCGCTTTTTATGGGCAGGTCGGACCTTTGCAGGTTGGTGCGCATGTAAGGCCAGTAAAAAAATGTATTGTCGTAATATTTCAGCCGCACATCGCGCATCTGTGCATCCCAGCTTTCTCTTGGAACATCACCTTGCTGCTGGTCGATTGCAGTCGTATCTGTGATGATTACACTTGAGGCGTTCATTGAAACCTGGGGCTCGTAAAATTCGCTTGTGGTCAGTGTGATATCGTCGGCTGCGAATTGATTTTCCGCGACTTGTCTGAGCTTGGCCGCACGGACATAAATCGGAATACCTTCGGTCGTATCGAAGTTTCTCATCAGGGCGTTTATTGCGAGAGCTTTTTTCCTTTCGAAATCATAGAATATCTCGTCGGCCTGTATCGTCCGCCGCCCTTCGGTCATTGTCACATTTCCGGATATGTAAATCGCCTCTATGGCTCTTCCGGCCAGAAGGTCCTGTGTCTGGCCGTCGTTCTGGACGGAATTGGGTTCCTGGTCGGTATAAAAGATGACCGCATTATCGGCCTGCAATTCCAGAAGCTCGCCTCCTTCATTTTGTTTCTGCCAGATATAGGATCTGCCTATTGCTGTTCCAATCTTTTTCTCATTGTCCCAATTTATCCTGAATGCAGTCTCGCCGGCGGGCGAGATATTAATCGGGTATCGAAAACGCAACATTTCCTGCTGTGATTTTGTGCCGGCTTGCCCGGTTTTTGCAGGTATATCTACCGTTCCGAGATACATCTTCGGCTGTGCTGTTGATGTGAGTGGTTCTTCGGTCTCGGCGGCTTGCGGTCCGAAACCGGCGTTTTTCAGTACTGAAAATGCGGTTTTGTAAAGCTCCAGCCCTCGAGGATCACTATCCTGACGTTTGTCTGCGGTCACGAAAACTTCGCCGCTGACGTCGAACCAGACCACCATAGTCCGCCCTTTTTCAATCACCCTTGTGCCCGGTTCTAATGCGGCCGCACCTTTGGTTTTCTGGGTTGAGATATTTCCATGCAGGTACGCCACAGTCTTGTGATGAGTTATGGTTCGGTTGTCGGCGGATTGGAGTCTCGTATCGCGGCGGTTTTCAATGGTGCTTTCGAGCCAGATTACCGCCTCATCGCCGGAGTACTGATACGGCCCGGTTGATATTGAAAAGCCGCCCTGCAAAACGAGGGTGTGTTTGACTATGTGCTCGGTGGCGCTTGACTGATAGCTTATAAGCTCCCGGCAGCGAAGATGCAGGTCCCGGCCGGCGAATGCACCTGCGTCAATATCAGCCTGTGTGGCAGCCTCATCCAGATCGTTTTTATCTGGATGGGGATGGTCGGTTGCGGCTCGGCTAAGCTCGGCGAAACCGAAGAACAGAACAGATAATATTGATATAGACAACATCCTGTTTAGCATTTTCGTCCCTGTATAAGAGTATCCGGCGAATACCGGTCCGGATGAGAGCAGATTATAATCGGTTGTCGCGGCAAAGCCAGCAAAAACCTGCTTTATTACATTAATAATCTATATAAGGATTTTTATCGGGACTTGATTTGTCTGGGATTTTGTTATAAAAGGATAAGCATGGCAAAAAGAGAATATTCGCAGCATCAAAAATCTGTAATATCGAACTACTACAGCAACCTCGATACGATAATGCTCCAGAAGCTCAGCGACCTCGTGGGCGAGCTGTACCTGGCAGAGCACGGGTCCGCAAAGCAGGAGCGGCTCTGGCAAAGGGTGCATAAGGCGATGAAGCAATTGAATATTCCTGATGCAATTGCCGAGCACATCATGCAAAAGCGCGACCCCGTAATCCTCGCCAAAAACCTCCAGGACTGGCTGGCCCACAGCAAGAAAAAATAATTTCCTCAAAATCGTAAAGAGCGATATTTCGCGCCATTACTGTTCATAGAATTGCATAAAAACTTCGAGGTCTTTGACGTCCACGGTGCCATCGCCGAAGAGGCCCGGGGCTACATCGTACAGCGGCTCGTTCGTTTTCCAGTGCTCGATGAACATAACCAAATCGTTTATATCAACTCTCCCGTCTTCGTTGAAGTCACACCGGTTCGGAATTGTGACCGGGCCGATTCCCATAGGAACAAAATCGCCGCCGAACTCCTGCTCGAACAATTCGATTGCCACCTCGCCTGTGCAGTGACTCGGCCCGACCTTTTGCACGCCCAGTGACTGAATCTGTTGAATTTTACTGACGACCTGGGAATCTGTATCACTATTAAGGTGAAAGCCCCCGAACACAAAGTAAATATCTTTTCGAAACAACTGCTTGGCCTTCTGGAGCATCGGCACGATGCCGGGATGAGCGCAGCCGGTAATTACAACCAATCCCTGCGGCGTATCCAGAATCATAAACTGCTCGTCCAGGGTCCCGATTCTCATCCTGACCAGATGGACTCCGTCGCATATCTGCACCGGTTCGTCCGGCAGCACGACCGTCGCTCCGCGAGATTCGGCCATCTGGATAAGGCTCACCGAGACCGTCAGCGGCAGGTACGCCATGACATTACTATTCCTGCCCAGGAACGCTTCCAGTCCGCCGGTGTGGTCGTAATGATCGTGCGATATCGCAACCAGCTCGACGTCTCCGGCGTCGACTTGCAGCTTGTCCATGTTTTCGAGCAGAAGCTCACCGTTCGCCCCGGTATCGAAGAGAATGCACTTTTCCGTGCCCTTGATGATGCACGAAAAACCCCAGTCCGGTGTGCAGCCTTCGGTCAGAGTATAATTGTCATAAAGAACGGTGATTCGGATACCTTCTGCGGAATTCGGTTCGCTTGTCTGGCTGCCTGCGGCTATTCGGCTCATGATAATTAATCCTAATATAATACCGACATGAAAAGTTCTAAAGTTGGAATTTTCGAACGATTTCATCTTTGGTTTTCCTTTCTGCATAAGAATATATCAGAATCAATCCTGCTAATCAATCTTCATTGTGAATAAGGACGTTGATAAAAATCTGTACGGCGTTCGGATAAACGACGGCCGCGTCTAAATCATCGTCTCCGTCCAGGTCCGCAAGGGCGACGTTTACGCTTTCTTCGTCACCCAAATTTAGATTTGCGTTCGTAAAGTAACCTTTTCCGTCGTTGAGCCATACTTCATCGGGCCGCGTTTGCTGCCAGAGGCTGTTGATAACAAAGGCATCGAGGTCCCCGTCAAGGTCCAGATCGCCTAATGCGACTCCGGTTGTCGGCAGCGTGCCGAGACGCTGGCGGCTGTCCTGAAATATCCCGTCGCCCTGGTTGAACCAGACTTTGTTCGCACATGCGGCTGAGTTCTGGCTGCTCAAATGTGTCACGAAGGCATCGAGGTCCCCGTCTCCGTCCAGGTCGGCCAGTTGGGCATCGCGGCTTTCAATTGTTCCAAGCGAGAGGGCACCGTCTGTGAAAAATCCTTTGCCGTCATTGAGCCAGAACTTATTGCCGTAGTTGATGTAGTTGCCTATGAGTGCATCGATGTCACCGTCGGCGTCGATGTCTCCGAGGCTGACCGAGCGAGATTCGGCGTTGCCGAGCGACTGGCCGCTGTTGGTAAATCTTCCATGACCGTCGTTGAACCATATACAATGCCCGCCGCCTACGTTGTGATTATTTTCCCAGATAGGGTGATTGCCGGCGAAGGCATCCAGGTCCCCATCGCCGTCGAGGTCGGCCAGTGCCACGGCGCCGGTATTGTTATGGCCCAGGGCCTGCCCGCTGTCGGTGAAGCGGCCTGAGCCGTCGTTAAGCCAGACCTTGTTGGGATTGCCGCCGGAGTAGGCCCCGTTGGCCACGAACGCATCTATATCACCGTCATAGTCCAGGTCCGCCAGTGCCACGGCGAAGCTGTTGAGATTTCCCATACGCTGGCCCGAATCGACAAACGTGCCGTCTCCCCGGTTGAAATATACACTGTTCGGCCTTCCTGCGTTCCATACGCCGCACGCCACAAAGATGTCGACGTCACCGTCTCCGTCGAGGTCGGCAACGGCAAGGTTCTCGCTGTCGAGAGTCGGTATCAATTGACCGCGAAGGAAATCCACTTCGGCGGGAGCCGCACTGCACGACAAATAAATGGAAATAACGAGCATCGAAAAAGTTTTCATGTTTACCTCCGAAAAATATTTGGAATTATTTATCAACTGTCTGAAGATATAATGGCAATGGTGAAAATGTCGGAAAAAGTTTTTTCTGTAGCGTCGGTCGCGGTTACTTTTATATAGATTCTGCCCCGAGTATCGGGTGTCCCTGAGAAAGTACATGTTTCAGGATCGAAAGATAACCAATCGGGCAGCGGCCTGTTGTTTGAAAGTGTCGCGCTGAAGGTAAGTGTTTCCCGGCCGTCGTCGTCGATAAATGTATTTTCGGGTATCGTAAAAGTAAACGGCGAATCGAGAACGGCAGTGACATTAGGAAGCGGACAGTTCAGATAGGGATCGTAGTTTCTTAAATCTTCAATAATCCGGCTGGAGAGCCAGTAAATCTCATCCCTGTCGACCCATGAGCGGACGAAGAACATGTATTTGCCGTCCGGTGTGACGACCGGGTATTTTTCCTGTGTATCGCTATTAATAGTATCGCCCATATTAACGGGTGTCGACCATTGGCCGTTCGATTGTTTATAGCTAATCAATAATTCGCCCCGGTCATTCGTAACCCGCATCGATGAAAAAATGTAGTAGTCCTCGTCCGGAGCAATGTAGGAATTCCATTCCGAATAAGCTGAATTGATTCCGTTTCCCAACATTACGGGTCTTGCGTATTCATTCTCACCTGTTTTTTCCGAAAGGTATAATCCGTATTTCGTTGTTCCGCCTGTAAAATACAGGTTGCCGTTTGCGGC
>CAZKYP010000011.1:26566-29960 GCA_964556885.1 uncultured Pirellulales bacterium
GGTATAATCCGTATTTCGTTGTTCCGCCTGTAAAATACAGGTTGCCGTTTGCGGCCGCCGTCGGGTAGATATCCATTTGATGCTGAGCTATCGGGATGGCCGCCTGAACCGGCTCGCTCCATCCCGAATCTGTTCTCGTAACATAAAAAATGTCAGCATTTTGCCAGCCGATCTTTTCCGGCGTCAGGCGGTCGGAGCAAAAAAAAAGCTGTTCGCCGTCCGGCGTAACAAAAGGATAATCGTCGATGACCGGCAGGTTGCCGACGTGCAGCCCCGAGAACGGGACGATAGCCGGTTCGGACCAGGTGCCGTCCGCGTACTTCCTGATGCACATAATAACATGATAATTATTTTCAGCTAAATTATACACGCTGAAATATATCTCATTCCCATCCGGCGTAAATACCGGCACGCTGTGGATGTTCCATCCTTCGGGATTGAAGAATGTGGAATCAAAAATTTCGGCGGTCGAGCCCGGCGGCGTCTGCCCCAAATAATCAATTGCCGATGCGGAATCATCGTTAGGTTCGGGTATGGGCGTGGTGTTCAGCCAGACTTCCACCGGGGCCGCGGCGCCGCTGCCCCATATAAAGCCAACAGCGATTATGTCCGGCCTGCCGTCACTGTTGAAATCCCCGACGGCCGTATCCCAGTAGCAGTTGTTCCCCAGCCTTGCGCCACTGTCGGTCAGGTTGCCGCTTCCGTCGTTCAGCCAGACCCGGCTGGGCTGCTGCGACTGCGCGATGAAAATATCAATAATGCCGTCTCCATTGAAATCAGCCGGTTCGACGTCCTCTCCAGAGCGGCTTGGAATATTGGAGCCCTTGATTAAGTTGCCGGCCTTGTCGTTCATATAAATCCGCCCGCATCTTGTTGTTTCCTGAATCGCAAGGACAAGGTCCAGCCAGCCGTCGCCGTTCAAATCAAACAAACTTGTTCCGTGAACATGTGAGCCGCCTTCTTCGATTTGCCGGCTGCTCAGAGTAAAATGTCCCGTACCGTCGTTAATCCAGATTTGATTGGGACACTGCGTACTGTTGTTCCAGCGCCATCCGGCAGTGATAGCATCGATGGAACCGTCCTTATTGATGTCCCCCAGGGCAATTAATGCGATTTGTCCGGAGCCGATAGTACCGTCGCCCAGCCTCTGACCGGAGTTCGTGAAATTGCCTGTACCATCATTGAAATATACCCGGCTGGCGCTATAGTTCACAATTGCGAACATATCCAAATGTCCGTTACCGTTTAAATCTGCTAATTGAACCGTACCAATGTTATCACTTGTTATGACCTTGCTTGTAAAGTTGCCTTTTCCATCATTAAGCCAAATCGTATTGCCGGTAATCACTTCAGGATGTCCATCGTTATTAATGTCTCCAACCGCCGGCGTATCCGTCCAGTTGGAAGCGGAAGTGAGTCTTTGAGTGGTCTTGGTGAATTGGCCTGTACCATCTCCAAAAAATACATGGTAGCCGCTATTGCTTGTTACGAAAGCATCCAGCGAGCCGTCCTCATTAAAATCACCAAGAGCGACTCCCCACCCCTTTAGTCGGTCGAGCTGTTGGCCGTTACTCTCGAAAGTGACCTGGGCCTGAAGCAGGTTCGAAAAACTGATAAACGCAACAATCCATAAAATAGTTCTGTTCATGAAAGCCTCCGGGAATGTATATTTTTTCAAAATCATTTAATTATCTCCATCCAGTAAATAACGTATGCGCATAAATACATCGTTTTCTGAATCTGCCAACCGCCGAGGGAGGCTTTTGTTTCGTGTTTTTTGGAAAAAATAAGGTTAAAATATGAAAATAAAATGAAACATATTCGCCCGAAAGCGGTTGATGGTTATGAAGCTATGAAACAGACAGACAAGACGTTAAACATGGACCTTATCCGCAAGGCCCGGAACGGTGAGCGAACTGCCCAGAGTTCGCTCGCCGCTCTAATCAGGCCTAAGGTCTATGCGTACGTCTACAGGATGACGCTCGATGTCCATACGGCGGAAGATTTATCGCAGGAGACCATCGTCAGCCTGATACAGAGCCTGCAGAAGCTGACGATAGAAGACCCGAGCTGCCTGTGGGCGTGGATATATAAAACCGCACTGAACCAGATTAGGGACGATTACAACCGCCGGCGCATGATGCAGAACGGAACGATGGAAATGATACAGACCCTGCAAAGCCGCAATCGTGAAGGCGGGACGACGCCCGGCGGCCCGGAGCATGTGGCTCATCAGGAACTGCTCAACGCTGTTTCCAGGGCCATCAACACATTGAAACTGCAATACCGCAACATACTTACTCTTCGCTGCTTCCAGGAGCTTTCCTACGCCGAGATTGCTCAGACGATGGGCAACAGCGAACTTGCGGCAAGGCTGCTGTTTCACAGGGCGAAGCGTTCGCTCGTTCGGCAACTGGCCCGCGACGGATTCCGCAAGTCGCAACTACCGCTTGCACTGACGCTCTTCGCTGCGGCCACCGTCGGCCCGCTCGAAAAGGCCTCGGCCGCAACTGTCACCGCCTCGGCTATCCATACCGGCGTCGGCGTCAAGATGCTCTCGGTGGTCGGCACATCGAAACTCGGCATCGGCATCGCGGCCGTCGCTGTTTTGGCATTGATACCCCTGAGCACTATTGTCACTAACAAAACTAATTCCGGAAGGCTGTTTCATGTCGTAGCCGAGCCTGTAATCGCTCGTTCAAACTTTGCCTATCCGTCCGCCGTCAGGGCCGCGTATGACCCGGACCGGAGCGGCTGGAAAGGTGCACTGGAAAGCCAGAGCCACACCGGCCTGTCGCACGCGCCGGTTGAGATTCGGCTCGAACAGTGGCTGGAAAAACCCGCAGGGCCTGACAGATACTGGCTGCATATGCCGCTGGACCACTGGATTGAAATTACGTTCGGAGGCGAAATCACAGACGGCGAAGGCGATGATATATTCATCACTGAGCGATGCTGCCACGGTGAGCAGGCGGACGTCTTCCTTGTCGACGATAATGAAAATTTATTCCCGCTGGCCGCGGTCCATGTTTCCGGCAGCGGCCGGCATATTATAGTGACATACGGCTTCGACCTCGCCGATGTGGAACTGCCCTTCGCTCCGACCGCCGTTCGTATCAAAACCACAAACGAAGGCTTTCGCGAGTACCGAAGTGCCGAACTAGGCTTCGAGCTGCTAAGCGTCCGCGCAAGAACCAAATAACCCCACCGTGTCGCGGGCGTCTCGCCCGCGCTGAGAAATGTAGGGTGGGCTCTGCCCACCATATTCAAAAATGGTGTGCGAAGCACACACTACTCGTAGAAGCTCATGAACACTTCGAGGTCTTTGACGTCCACGACGCCGTCACCGAAGGGGGTCGGACCTATGTCGCATAGTGACTCATCGCTGCCCCAG
>CAZKYP010000012.1:0-12773 GCA_964556885.1 uncultured Pirellulales bacterium
TTTGCATTATTCTTTTTAGCATTATAAAAGCGAATCAACAATAAATTCATTAAAATGATACATTTATACTCAATTCCTGATATCAATTGTCAGCAAACTTGTGATGGCGAAATAAAACAACATAGATGTTTATAAATATCAACACAGGGCTAAATACATCTTAATAATGCCGTTATGTTAAGCTGGGCAAAATGCAAAAAAGAGTATGTTGATATTTTGAAACGCAGCGTTTTAATCCCAAAAGCCCATTTTTTTCTAATTCAGCCATCAAAAATGACGTATTGTTTATAAAAGGGAGATATTATAGGAACATAGGCCAATATTGGCCTATAAGTGCGTTCCTGTTGGTATGGGTATGTATTTTGCTCTATTATAAATGTTAATGAATCTTCGGGGGATTCTCAAAATTTTGGGTGATAGAAGTACAAACTGCGTTTGAGAGGAGAAAAGTCTGATGGACGAAGCAAACCTGGAGGATAAACTCAACGAACTCGTCAAAGAATTTGGTGATGCGGCCGACCCACAGCAGAGAAAACTTGCTGAGCTTGCCAAACAGGCACAGGCAAACCGTAAAAAGCTTGAGAAAAGCATCAGCACCCTTCAGGAATCTTTGGATTACCTGCGGGTATGTATTAAATACCAGGTCTTCGATCTTGAAGCTACCCGACGGGAAAACGAATACCTCCGGAAACTGTTGGAAGAAAACAACGGTAATTGACAGTATTACATAAAAGATGATGAAGAAATCATGGACCGGCTGTTAATCCCGGCCGGTTCATGTTTCATTTATACATATCGCTCAATTAATTAATTTTCGAGATAAATAGCCTGCCGGGGTACTTTTCTGAGCCCTGATATCCGCAAAAGGCGGTTAAAACCTCAAAAAGACACACACGCGGCATTTTATAACTCTTATATAGTGATTCTTCTTGACGAAAACACTGTTAATTTGATATAAATTAACATTAAGGAGTATGCACCTGTATTGGTGTGCAGCCGCGGGAAAAGTCGTTTCAGGCAGGTGCCTCTTTTTTGTTGAATTAATCCGAAGCCGGTTACAGCATTATACGTAAATCAGACCATCGAAAATATGCTTTGGATTGAGGATTTATACCTTTCGTTTTTTCGTATGTATTTTGATGAAAGGAGGTGGTTGCATTTCATAAAATCAACATGGTCGCATGTTAGTTTTTAATATCGAAGAAATAATATTAATCTTAACGTTTGCGATTACAATTTTTGAAGGAGGTTTATTATGAGTAAAAGGTTGTTTTTTATTATTTCTTTTCTTTTAGTGTCGAGCCTGATTTTGACGAGTAATGCCGGGGCCGGGCTTGTCGGCTGGTGGAAACTCGATGATGGTGCCGGTACAGTTGCCACGGATTCTGCCGGTGATTATGACGGGACCTTGATTGGAAATGCGGCCTGGGTTGATGGTATGCTGGGTGGAGCGCTGTCGTTCGATGGTGATGGTGACTATGTAGATTGCGGGAACGATCCGATATTTAATCCTTCGGGCAGCTTC
Organism: uncultured Pirellulales bacterium; assembly: GCA_964556885.1. Taxonomy (GTDB): domain Bacteria; phylum Planctomycetota; class Phycisphaerae; order Sedimentisphaerales; family Anaerobacaceae; genus CAZKYP01. The sequence continues at coordinate 1,526 of CAZKYP010000012.1, forward strand.
GGTATTACGCTTTGGGCATACATTGCAGACTGGGGTACGGGCTGGGCGCATTCCATCATTGGCAAGGGTGGTGATCAGGATAGAGGCGGCTGGTCAATACGAAGATACGAAGATGAAACCCTGTGCTTTACGACGGCAGGTGTTGCGGGAGTAGGTATTGTTGCGGAACAGAATGATTGGACTAACATGAACGGTAACGCAGTACCGCCGCTGGACGAATGGGTGCATATTGCCTGCGTATATGACGTCAATAACATGACGTACATTTATTTTAATGGAGAAGTTGACAAAGAAAGAGCCGCTACGGGGACAGTAGCACCTACCGACGGTAATCTGTATATAGGTACCAGAGGCAATAGCGCCGGAGATGGACCGGATGACTGGGCATCTTCTTATTTTACAGGTATGCTCGATGATGTTCGTTTCTATGACCATGCGATAACCCAGGCGGATATCAAGCTGATTATGGAAGGCGGGCACGCAATACCGCAGACCCTGGCTTCAAGGCCGATACCCGCTGATAGTGCTGCAGATATACCGAGAGATGCGATTTTGAGCTGGAGATCAGGCGAATTGGCCTTGGCTCATGATGTGTATTTTGGGACTAACTTTGACGATGTCAACCAGGCCGGACCGGCCGATCCTCGCGGCGTACTTGTCGGCCAAAACCAGGTCGATACAACTTATGATCCTCCCGGACTTCTTGACTATAACCAGACTTATTACTGGCGCGTAGACGAGGTTAATGATACTAATCCGGAAAGCCCGTGGAGGGGTAACGTCTGGAGCTTTACGGCGGCTAATTTCCTTGTCGTGGAGGATTTCGAAGACTATAACGACTATGCACCAAACGAAATCTGGAACACGTGGATAGACGGATATGGTGTCCCGACCAATGGTGCCACGTCGGGTTATCCCGATCCTGATTTTAATGCCGGAGAGCATTTTATGGAGACGTCTATTGTTCACAGCGGTGCCCAGTCGATGCCGATTTTTTATGACAACGGTGCGGGTCTGTCCGAAGTGACAAAGACGCTGACCGATGGGCGTGACTGGACCCGCGAAGGTGTTGTGACGTTGATGCTGTTTTATTATGGCGATGCGGCCAATGCCGCCGAACAGATGTATGTGGCTCTAAATGGTAACGCAGTTGTCAACAACCCTGATGCTAATGCAGCTTTGGTTACCGAATGGACACCGTTGTCTATTCCGCTGCAGGACTTTGCCGGTAAGGGTGTGAATCTGGCTAATGTCAGCTCGATTTCTATTGGTTTCGGCAACAAGGCTAATCCTGTTGCCGGAGGCTCCGGCCATGTGTTTGTCGACGACATCCGCCTGTATCGGCCGTAATTTTGGGCTGGTAATAGTATGTTTCGGATTTTAAGCTTTTCTTTTCTACGATAGTTTTTGATTGAAGAAAGGAGGTAATTATAACTCGGTCGATAATATCTTGGGAACAGATGTATTATAATTAAGTGAGGGCATAAAATCATTAACGGTTGTTTATTTTAAAGGAGGACATATTATGTGTAAAAAATTTTATTTGTTTTCTTTTATTCTTTTTTTTGTTCTGGCAGGTTATGCCTTGGCTCAAGATGCTGAGATTCCGCCGGCGGGAGCTCCGGTGCCGGTAATCGACGGCATCAGAGAAGATGTATGGTCGGCCTCAGAGGAACACGAGATAATTAAACTCGATGCGGATAATGCACCTGATTCGGATGCCGATTGTTACGGTATTTGGTGGGCCCTGTGGGATTCGGATTATCTGTATGTATTCGTTGATGTCGACGACGAAAGTTTGCAGAACGATTCCGGAGAATCCTGGCAGGATGATAGTATAGAGATTTATATCGACGCCGGCAACGACAAGCCAACTTCGTATCTTAGCACGGGAGATGAATACCAGTATCGTGCTGCCTGGAACACTGAGGTTCCCGAGTTTCAGGAATATCACCATGGCAATAGAAGCGTACCAGGCGTGGAATTCATGGTGACGGAAACCGATAATGGATATACACTCGAGGTTAAATTCCCATGGGAAGCTTTGTATATAGATGGCAAGCCTGGGCTCGGTGATTTAATGGGCTTTGAAGTAATGATTAATGATGACGATGATGGTGGCGGCCGTGATACCCAACTCTCCTGGTTTAGTTCAGGCAACAACGCCTGGAATAATCCGAGTGTATTTGGGACGGTTGAGTTCGTGGCCGATCTTAAGGCCAGCAATCCGACGCCGCACCATGGGGCCACAGGTGTTAAAAGTACACTGCTGGAGTGGATGGAAGGAAGAAACGCTGTATCATACGATGTGTACTTCGGTACTAATGAAACGCCGGGTGCGAATGAATTCATGCAAAATCAAACCGGGACGCAGTATAGTGTTGCTTCTCTTGAGCCGGCAACCACCTATTACTGGCGTATTGATGTGGTCGAGGCCGGTACTGTGCGCACAGGTGACGTCTGGAGCTTTACCAGTGCGCCGTTAACGGCATACAACCCTGATCCTTATGATGGTGCTCGATGGATTAATCTCGATACGACCCTAACCTGGAGTGCAGGTATGACTGCACAGACACATGATGTGTACTTAGGTACCGATGAGGACGCGGTAGCTAATGCAGATTATTCTTCCGATGAATATCAGGGCAATCAGGAACAGACCGCTTTTGATCCTGGACTACTTCAGGCGAAAACAACCTACTATTGGAGAATCGATGAAATCGAAAGCGATGGTGTTACAAAGCACAAAGGTGACCTCTGGCGATTCACCGCCCTCGGTGCGGGTGCAGGTATAAAAGGTGAATACTTTAATAACGTAGACTTGACAGGCGAACCGGTGCTCGTCCGAATAGACGATGTAATAAACTTTGACTGGGGTCTGGAGTCTCCGGATAGTCTGCTTGAAATAAATAATTTCTCTGTCAGGTGGACGGCTGAAGTAGAAGTGCCATATGCTGATACCTATACATTTATCACCAATATCTTTTTATCAGATGGTATCCGATTGTGGGTCAATGGACGTCTGCTTATAGATCACTGGGACGGACAAGAACCATGGGAAAGAAAGGCAACCATCGACTTGCCCGCCGGGCAGGCATCCATCAAGGTGGAGTACTTTGATTCCGACCACCGTGCAGTGGCACGTTTAAGCTGGGAAAGCCCGTCCATACCACGAGAAGTTATCCCGAAAGGTTTGTATTCACTACCGGTAAGGGCTTTGGATGCGAGCCCGACAATAGGTGACGATGAAGTGGTAACTACCCCTGTTCTTCAATGGACTCCGGGAGACGCCGCTGTCAAACATGATGTGTACTTCGGTATTGATTATAACGACGTAGCCGATGCTGATATAACAACGCCGGGTATTTATCGCGGCCGACAGGACCTCGACAATACCACATATAGTCCCCCTGAAGCTCCTCTCCAATGGAACTATACGTACTATTGGCGAATTGATGAAAACCTTGCCGATGGTTCGATCAACAAAGGAAATATCTGGTACTTTACGACAGGTAATTTCGTTGTAATAGATGATTTTGAGAACTACGACGATTACCCGCCCGATGAGGTATGGAACACGTGGATTGATGGATACGAAAATCCGCTTAACGGTTCATCAGCAGGTTATCCTAATCCTGATTTTAACGCTGATGGACATTATCTTGAGGATACGATTGTCCGAAGCGGTTTTTGGTCGCTGCCGCTGTTCTATGACAACAGCACCGCTCGACTCTCTGAGGTGACCAGTACGTTTGGTTCTTCCATGCGTAACTGGACTGCCAATGATGTTGTCACGCTGACGCTGTTTTATCGGGGCGATCCGAATAACGTGCCTGAACCGGTGTTTGTTGCAGTTGGCAATGCTGTAGTTACTAACGATGATGCGAATGCGGCTTTGGTTACAGAATGGACGCAGTGGGATATCCCGCTGGCAGACATTGCTGCTCAGGGTGTGAACCTTTCCAATGTCGGCTCTTTGAGCATTGGTTTGGGTAATAAGTCTAATCCTGTTGCAGGCGGCTCAGGTGTATTGTACATCGATGATATCCGCCTGTATCGGCCGTGATTTTAGGCTGATAATAGTATTGAAATAACGGATTTTAGTCATTTTAGGGCTTATGCCGATAAATTGGTGTAAGCCCTTTTTCTTTTTAAAATTGAATTCAAAAATAAATTGAAGAAATCGGCACCCTGAAGTGTATATATCTGTGTGAACAAAGAATCCGTACTAACGTTTAAAAAGTCCGATATTGGAGCCAAAGAGAATGCCAGGCGGTTGTCAGGAAGAAATAACAGCGATAAGGCGTTGTCGTCGTGGCTCAACAGAGGCATTTGAAGTCTTTGTGAACAGGTATATGAAAGACGCTTATTATATTGCACTTGGGCTTGTAGGTAATCAGGAAGATGCCCTGGATTTGTCGCAGGAGGCGTTTGCCCGGGCATTTCGAAATATCAAGCACATCAAACCCGACAGGAAGTTTTTCCCCTGGTTCTATCAGATACTGAAGAACCTGTGTATCAGTCATTTAAGAAAAAGAAAGTACAGACAGACCGCTTCTCTGGATGCGGAAGGCTGCCCTGAAGCGGCCGATACCGAGGATTGCTTTTCTCCGGAGGCTGTGGCCAGAAGAAATGAAATAAAGGACAAAGTCTGGCAGGCCATCGGCAAGCTGGACGAAAAGCATCGCGAAGTAATTATTTTGCGACACTTTCAAAACATGTCGTATGAACAAATCGCTGAGGCCCTATTCTGCAACAAAGGCACCGTGACGAGCAGGCTGTATTATGCTCGCAAGAGGCTGGAAGAATTATTGGGCACAGGGAAAGGAGGTCTTATAAATGACCTGTGATAATTACAGGGACCTGTTGATGGGATACCTTGATAATGAGCTGGACGATGAGCAAAAGAGCCGGTTCGAACAGCACCTGGCCGGATGCAGGGAATGTACTGAAGAGCTGAAAGAGTTCAGGAAGCTCAAGGCCATAACCGACGAGGTGACTTTGGTTGAGCCTGAAGACAGGATTTGGCAGCAATACTGGGGCGGCGTCTATAATCGAATAGAACGCGGTGTCGGATGGATTATGTTTTCTGTGGCCGCTATCATTTTAGCTATCTACGGTGGCTATAAAGCGATAGAAGAAATGATCTTAGATCCGAAAGTAGAAATAATTATCAAGGTCGGACTTCTGGCGCTTATAGCGGGAATGGCGATATTGCTGGTTTCGGTCCTGCGGGAGAGACTGTATTTCTGGAAGAAAGACCGGTATAAAGATGTAAGGAGATAGAGCAATGCTTTTATCCACAACAGATACGATTCACGGCAGGAAGATTGTCAAGCATCTTGGGCTTGTCCGCGGCAATACGATTCGTGCCCGCAATATCGGCAGTGACATCATGGCGAGTCTTCGCAACCTTGTGGGTGGAGAGGTGGAAGAATACACGAAATTAATGGCCGAGGCGCGTGAGCAGTCGATAGACAGGATGGTTGAAGAAGCTCAGAAGCTTGGTGCAAATGCGATAGTAATGGTGAGATTCACGACTACGGAGGTTATGCAGAGGGCCGCAGAGATTCTGGTTTTCGGAACGGCGGTGGTTGTCGAATAAAAAGAAGGCGTAAAGTCATGAAATTAAAACTATTTATTATTACTTTAACAATATTTGTTACCGGTTGCGAACAGAGAGGAGGAGTTTCGCAATCGACGCCCCAGGATGCAGTGAGGATGTTTGCCGATGGTTTTTTACGACTTAATAAGGCCAGAATTATGTCTTCCGTAGACGGCAGTGAAGCAGAACTGGAGGCGCTGGTAGTTTTTGTTGATTATATGATTGCAGTAAAGGATTTTAAAAAGGCCATTGTAGGTAAATATGGTTCGAAAGGATGGGCTCACTTTGAAAATGAAGGCGGCGCGAAACTGGATATGAGTATGACGGCCGACAGTAGCATGGTAGATTCGGCTAAGATAAAAGTAAGAGGGAGAAGGGCTACATGTACGTTTCCTGACACAGGTAAAGTTATACATCTGCATAAGAAAAAAGACTCATGGTATGTTGACGCATCGGATGCTTTTTCGAGAGAAGGTTCGAGTCTTGGTAATTTTATAAAAACGTGGTCGTCGGTAACAAATATAATCAAAAAAACAAAAAAGAAGATTGGCCAGCCAGAAGTTACCGCCGAGTCGCTCGATGAAGAAATGGGCGTCGAGCTGTCTGCTGTTTTACTGGCTCATCGTTAATTGGTTTCAATAACTTGTTTTAAGGGAAGCAAGATGGATTTTATAAGAGATTTCATCAGGCCGGAGATTATATGGTTTCTGGTCGGGCTTGTGTTGTTGATTATGGAATTTATTCTGCCGGGACTGGTCGTCTTCTTCTTCGGTGTCGGGGCGTGGATTGTTGCGATTATCTGTCTGTTTACCGAAATCGGGATTAATACCCAGTTGATAATATTTATAGTCTGTTCGGTTTTGTTCCTGCTGGTGTTGCGACAATGGGTCAAAGGTGTGTTTCTTGGGCACACGGATTCGAGGCAGGACCTGAAGAAAAATATGGATGAATTCGTCGGTCAGAGGGCAGTCGTGAAGGAAAAGATATTACCAAAACTCGGCGGCAAAGTGGAATTTCACGGGACTAACTGGGAGGCTCGTGCGGACCAGGAAATAGCCGAAGGTGTGGTTGTCGAGATTATAGGAAAAGACAACATAACTTTTAAAGTCAAGGCAATTTAGTAGTACTGCGATCAGCGTACTGTGTACCGCGTATAACGCAGAACTAAAATTTATTACGGAAAGGAGATTGCTATGTTGGCAGAGATACCGGGTGGAACAGTTCTGACGGTCATACTTGTCGGGATACTTTTATTTGCGTTAGTCGTATTTTTCAAAACAATTAGGATAGTGCCGCAGAAGCAGGCGTTTATTGTCGAGCGTCTCGGTAAATATTCCAAGACGCTCGATGCGGGTTTTCACATACTTATCCCGTTCATCGACAAGGTTTCTTACAGGCACACACTGAAAGAGCAGGCGGTCGACGTCCCGCCTCAGTCATGTATTACCAAAGACAACATTGCTGTTGAGGTCGACGGTATTCTATATATGCAGGTTGTCGATGCCAAGAAGGCTTCATACGGCATAAACAACTATCTGTTTGCATCTTCGCAGCTTGCACAAACAACAATGCGTAGTGTTATGGGCAAGCTCGACCTGGATAAAACTTTTGAAGAAAGAGAGACCATAAACAGCGTGATTGTTGATGCCGTGGACAAGGCGTCGGACCCGTGGGGTGTGAAGGTGACGCGATACGAAGTAAAGAATATCATGCCGCCGCAGAGTATCAAGGATGCAATGGAAAAACAGATGCGGGCCGAACGCGAAAAGCGGGCGAGTATTGCCGAGTCGGAAGGTGACAGGCAGGCCAAGATTAACCGCGCCGAAGGTGACAGGCAGGAGATGATTTCCCGTTCCGAAGGTGAAAAGCAAAAGCGAATCAACGAAGCTGAAGGTCGATCAATAGAGATTCAAAAGGTCGCCGAAGCAACCGCAAACGGAATCCGTGAGATTGCCAAAGCTATAAGTGAAAAGGGCGGCGTCGATGCGGTTAATTTGCGAATTGCCCAGCAATATCTCGATGAGTTCGGCAAACTGGCAAAGACCAACAACTCAATGATAATCCCGACTGACCTGGCCGACATTGCCGGTGTAATTAAAGTTGCAAAATCGGTCATTAAACAGGGAGCGGAACCGGCAACTGTTAAATAGTGAATGGTAACTGGTAAATGGTAATTTCTATTTTTATAGCCATTTAATCCATAACCAGTTACCAATAACAATGATCTTTATGCAAATCTTGCGGATTAAGACGTTGGTGATATTAGGATGGGATTATTTAGCAGGGCAAACGTTAATAAGCGATTGTTTTTAATACTTCTTGCGGCGGGTATTTTTGGCAATATTGCTATTTTGCCTTACGCTGTTTCTCTGGGTTTAATGCGTACAGCGGAATTACCTGTTCGGCTCCCGGTGGCCATACTTTTACAGGTGGTCCAGGCCGCATTGTTTTTCTCAATAGCGGTTTTTGTCGGTTTGTTTCTTGGGAAAAAAGTCGGCCTGGGTGCACCCTTTATCAATGACTGGCTGGAGGGTGAGTCGGTTCACGACGGATTCGAATCTGCTATGATAACTTCCGTTGTTTTAGGTGTTGTCGTCGGTGGATTGATTTTCTTTTTGGATAGAGTTGTATTCGCTTTTTTTGTCGAGCCGGTTACCGTCTCTCAGGCTCAGCCTGCATTATGGCAGAGATTTCTGGCGTCGTTTTACGGCGGGATCTGCGAGGAAATCGGCATGAGGCTTTTTTTTATGACTTTTATTGTCTGGGTATCATCTATATTTCGAAGAGCTCCGAGTGGCTTGCCTACAAACATTGGTGTCTGGATTGCAATTCTCCTGATTAGTGTTATTTTTGGTCTTGGCCATCTGCCGATGACTGCAACATTTATGAAGATTACGCCGATTGTTGTGGCGCGAGCGATTATCCTGAACGGCATAGCGGGAGTTGTATTCGGCTGGCTTTATTGGCGCAGGGGACTGGAATCGGCTGTTGTTTCTCATTTTTCGGCTGATATAACGATACATGTCATTTTGTCATCATTAATTGCCTAAAGTAAAAAGCCAGGAAAATTACGATGTTCCGGGGATTTTCTTTGTAGAACACACTCAAGGATATATAATGCAGCTTTGAAACCAAAAATGGATTAAAGGGTAAATTTAGATTTCTTTATATTGGAGAGATAGATGCACGGTCTTGTACCTACTAAGGTTTTTCTCACCAAAGGTATCGGGCGTCATAAGTACCAGCTCAAATCCTTTGAGGAGGCGCTTAGAAAGGCGGGAGTTGCGCAGCAGAACCTCGTCCAGGTCTCGTCGATTTTGCCGCCGAAATGTAAGGTTATCAGCAGGGAAAAAGGGCTTACACATTTGGTGCCGGGTGAGATATGTTATTGTGTAATGGCGCGGTCCGACACGGATGAGCATGGCAGACTGGTTGCCTCTTCCGTTGGTCTTGCCATCCCCAAAGACAGTAATAACTGGGGTTATCTGTCTGAGGTGCACGGGCATGGTATGAACCAGAAAGAAGCGGCCGATATGGCCGAGGATTTGGCAGCGGGGATGTTAGGGACGACGTTAGGATTGGAAGTTGATCCCAATCAGGCATGGTCGGAAAAGGAGCAGGTTTACAAAGCCAGTGGTCTGATCATCAGGACGTCAAATATAACCCAAACAGCATGCGGCCAGAAAGACCTGTGGACCACGACGGTTGCGCTTGCTGTGTTTATATTCGAATAAGTTTGTCCGGCCGCATCTGGACGGTTCTCCTGCCGGTATTATGAGTAGGCGTCATCTATGGGACGAATATCCAACTTCGGAGATTTGCCGCAAAAATATTCTACCCTCGAACATGCAAGGGTTGTTATAATTCCTGTTCCCTATGACCGTACGAGTACATGGCTTAAAGGTGCTGATAAGGGGCCGGCTGCGATAATCGAAGCTTCCGGTAATATGGAGCTGTACGATATTGAAACCGACTCGGAAGTCTACAAAGAGGGGATATTCACCGATGAGCCTGTCGAGACGGATCTTTCTCCGGAGGATATGGTTCAAAAAGTCGAAGAAAGAGTCCTTAGTTACATAGATGCCGACAAGTATGTCGTGGTATTGGGAGGGGAGCACTCGGTCAGTGTCGGCTCGGCTCAAGCGCATATAGAGCGATACCCGGATATAACTGTTTTACAGCTCGATGCTCATAGCGACCTTAGAGACCGGTACGAAGGTTCTAAATATAATCATGCCTGTGTTATGGCTCGGATTAGAGAGTTGTGCCCGATATTGCAGGTTGGCATAAGGAGTATGGATATATCCGAAAAGCAGTCGCTTGACAAAAAGTGTGTTTTCTTTGCGGAAGACATATATAATCGCAGGGACTGGATGAAGGATGTCGTATCGAAGCTTACCGAGAAGGTATATATCACGATTGATCTTGATGTTTTTGATCCTTCCATAATGTCCTCGACGGGGACTCCCGAGCCGGGCGGCTTGTTGTGGTATGATGTATTGTGCTTGTTAAAAATGGTTTTTATCAGCAGGGAGGTAGTGGGTTTCGATGTTGTTGAGCTTTGCCCGAATGAGATTAATAAGGCGCCGGATTTCCTGACTGCGAAGCTCATATATAAGCTTTTAAGCTATAAATTCAAAAGCTGAACAAGGGCGGCCGGTGTATATCGATATAGCCTTCTCGATGTCCTGGTATTAAATATTATACAGGCGGGCTGTAAGTTGACGATAATACATTAATTGAGTTTGTCAGGTGAATGACGTATTATTGTTGAATAATTATTTAGCATTCAAAACGAAAGGGGTACGAAGATGACTAAAGGCTCACCTGTATCGAAATTTTTGGTTGTCTTTGTTTGTTCGACAGTCCTTATCGGTTGCAAAGGCAGGGGAGGTAGTTCTGAAGACGGGTCTGCGGAGGCGGAATTGTTACTGGCCAGGGCCAGGAATGATTTGGCAAAGACCAAAAAGGAGCTGTCGGATGTAAGAGAGGAGCTGCAGGCGGTCAGGGAAATCAGGGATGAGCTTGAAAAGCAGCTTAGAGAAGTGACTCTGACCCGTGATAAAGCGATAGATGCAGCAGAGGCCGCACAAAGAATAGTTCAAAATGTTGCTGCTCAGGCTAAAGAAAAAGACGGCAATGCCAGCCAGTATGAAAAAGAAATCACGGAATTGAAAAATACTATCGAAGAACGAAATGCAACAATTGCCGAGCAGCAGACAACTATTGCAGAGTTAGAGCAGCTAATCGGCCAGCAGGGAGTTTCTGAGCCGAATGGGACTGTAGAGCAGGAGAGTATGGAAGAACAAGGTGAGGTAATTGAATAGTTTTTAGAATCATTTATGTGAGATGGTGGTGAATTTGTGATGTTATGGTCGGTATCATATCCAAACCTGATACGCAGAAAAAATTACAGATTCTCAGCTCTGATGCGCAATATGACCTTGCCTGTGCGTGCGGCTCCAGTAAAGACCAGGGCCGAAGGGCGGGCGAAGACGGTAAGTGGATATACCCGGTAACACTGCCGAATGGAGGCCGAAGCGTACTTTTTAAGACGCTCATTTCGAATGTATGTAATAGTGATTGTAAATATTGTCCGTTGAGGGAGAATATGGACATCCGCCGGTGCACTCTGAAGCCGGA
>CAZKYP010000012.1:12873-29575 GCA_964556885.1 uncultured Pirellulales bacterium
GGCCGGGAGAACCTTGAGAAATTATCGGGCAGGAAAAGATATATTCAGGATATAATCGAGCCAATCAAACTCATCAGCAGGTTGACGGCCCGCGGCTCGAGATACCAGAGGGTCAAACAGACGACGCAATTTATTGTCGGAGCGGCCGGGGAGACAGATACCGATATCGTCAAGTATACGGCTGGATTATATGAGCGGTTGAATATGCACAGGGTGTATTTCAGTGCATACCAAAAAGGGTTGGGAGAACAATCCATACCGGGCGAATCCCGATTTATGGACAGCGATAATGAACCGGCGAATGTGCTGATGCGGGAGCATCGATTGTACCAGGTGGATTTTCTGCTGCGTAAGTATGGATTTACAGAATCGGACATCGGTTTCGGGCAGGACGGAAATCTTTCTTTAACCAACGACCCAAAAGAGATATGGGCGCAGCGGCACCCTGAGTTCTTCCCGATTAATGTGAATCGAGCATCGAAATTCATGCTCCTGAGAGTGCCCGGTCTTGGACCGTTAACGGTTAGCCGCATTTTGCAGCAGCGTCAAGTTGCAGGGATAAGAAGAATTGAGGACATAGGAAAACTGGGAACCAGACTGCAAAAGGCACAGAAATATCTTAAGTTCTAATATGAGCTGATGACAGCGGGGCAATGAAGTAATGTCCTTTATCTTTCTGTTCGTTTTTGGTTTTGCGGTAGTAATCTTAGGGGCTAACTTACTGGTTGGCGGTGCATGCTCTTTTGCAAAAAAGCTGCAAATCTCCGAGCTGGTAATAGGACTGACCGTAATTGCTTTTGGCACTTCGCTTCCCGAGCTGTTTGTGAATATCACGGCCAGTATTAAAGGCGACGCCGGTATCGCTCTTGGCAATATATTCGGAAGCAATATCGCGAATATTTTTCTTATTTTAGGCATTTCGGGAGTTATTTTCCCATTGGCGGTTACAAAAGGCACGGTCTGGAAAGCAATACCGCTGAGCCTTTTAGCCGCAGTTTTAGTCGGCGTTCTTGCGAACGACCGGTTGATAGACGGGGCCGGCTCTTCGGAACTTTCCAGAATAGATGGGTTGGTCCTTCTCTCATTTTTTATAATCTTCCTGTTTTACTCGGCCAGTGTCGCTAAAGAGGTCACGGGTTTTGAAGAGCAGGTGCCTGCGAAACGCTACGGTACGATACGGATTTTAGTTTCAATTGCAATTGGTCTTTTTGGCCTGATAATCGGCAGCAAGTGGGTTGTCAGTGGGGCGACTGGTTTGGCTGAGATGCTGGGAGTCAGCCATTCTTTAATTGGTTTGACGGTTGTTGCAGTTGGGACATCGCTTCCCGAGCTGGCAACATCGGCGGTTGCGGCCTACAGGAAAAATCCAGATATCGCGGTAGGAAACGTAGTTGGTTCGAACATCTTCAATATCTTTTTTATACTTGGAATCAGTTCGATTATCCGGCCGATTCCCTTCAAACCCGGGGACAATATCAATGTCGGCGTGGTTATTTTGGCAAGCCTGCTTTTGTTTCTGTGTATGTTTACTGGTAAAAAGCGAATATTGGACAGGTGGGAAAGTATTGTATTTTTGGTTTTGTATGTTGGTTACATAGGTTTTATGATAGTACGGAGGTAAGTGGCAACGAATTTAGAGTAAAGATGAATGATACCGGATTGGCGACGAAAAAGGAGGCTCTTAGCTATGCGGTTCAAAACTGAAGATACCCTTTCACAAGAGCAAGTCCAGTCGGGTCTTCATTATGTTATCAAGGATGGTGTAGCGTCCCAGGCGATGGGCATATTAACCGGTGGGGCATTTCTGGTCGCCTTCGCAGTCGAACTTGGTGCATCCAACCTTGTTATTGGTTTACTTGCGGCTATCGGGCCGCTGTCCCAGTTGCTACAGTTGCCGTCCATATTTCTTGTAGAAAAAATCCGCAACAGGCGGGCCATCGTAGTAATAACATCCATTTTGAGCAGAATATGCTGGCTGTTGATTGCTCTGATTCCATTTTTGTTCGGGGCAAAAGTTGGCGTAATCATTCTGCTGATTTCAATGATAGCAAATTCTACCCTTGGGGCGATATCCGGCTGTAGCTGGAATTCCTGGATGCGGGATTTAATACCACAGGACATGCTCGGTTCTTTCTTCTCTAAAAGAATGCGAATCTCAACCGGTGTCGGTATTTTATTAAGTTTGGTAGCTGCTGTTTATCTGGATGCATGGAAGAAGTTCATGCCGAATCATCAGATGCAGGGTTATTCGATTCTTTTTCTGGGTGGATTTGCGGCCGGTTTTCTCGGGATTTACTATTTATACAAGACACCGGAAAAACAAATGCCGGTCCTGAAGGATAAGGTCAATATTTTGAGATTGCTTGCCAAACCATTTAAGGACGAAAATTTTCGGAAACTTATTGCATTTATGTGCTCCTGGAATTTCGCGGTGAATCTGGCCGCACCGTTCTTTATGGTCTATATGCTCAGAAGATTGGGTCTGAGCATGTCGTTTATCATCGGCCTTTCGATTCTCAGCCAGGTAATGAATTTCGCGTTTCTGAGAATCTGGGGCAAATATACCGACCGTTTCAGCAATAAATCGGTGCTTGCGATTTGCGGGCCGTTATTTATTATCTCAATTCTGGCCTGGACATTTACTACAATGCCGGAAAAATATTTTCTGACAATACCATTGTTGATTGTTATTCATATTGTGATGGGCCTGTCTTCGGCCGGGGTGTCTTTGGCTTCGGGAAATATAAGCCTGAAGCTGGCGCCTGAGGGACAGGCAACAGTCTACCTTGCGACTAATACGATTGTCAATTCGATAGCGGCGGGCATTTCTCCGATATTGGGAGGCAAATTCGCTGATTTCTTTTCGGGCCGACAGTTGGAATGGACGTTGAGATATATCAGCCCGAGTGGCCAGTTCAGCCTCTCGACCCTTAATCTGCAGCAGTGGGACTTTTTCTTTGCCATTGCTTTTGTGATTGGTTTATACTCGATTCATCGACTATCTATGATAAAGGAAGCAGGTGAAGTGGAAGAAAAAGTTATTGTAGGTGAGCTTGTCTCTGAAGTAAGAAACCAGGTGCGAATTCTCTCTTCCGTTGAGGGGCTGCGGCAGATGGTCAGCTTTCCGTTTTCAATTATCAGGACTCTGGGAGTAAAGAAAAATGGCGGCGAAAAACAAAGCAACCAGGCGACGGTCAAGTAAAGCCGGTTTGCCCCCGGGGACGCTTGTTCATGTTGGTGAACAAAAATCCGAGACGGTGCGGATTACCTATATGGACTATGATGAGAAGCAATTTCAGGAAAAACAGGTTCTAAATATAGAAGAGTGCTTCCATTTCAAGGATACTCCGACAACGACCTGGATCAATATCGACGGCGTTCACAATGTGGAATTAATAGAAAAAATGGGCGCCCGATACGATTTGCACCCACTTATCCTGGAGGACATCCTGAATACCGAACAGCGGCCGAAGTTCGAAGACTATGATAAATATTTATTCATAGTTTTTAAGATGCTCAGATATGACGAGCACAGGCAAAAAATAGAATCCGAGCAGGTGAGCGTCGTATTAGGACTGAATTTTGTCATTTCTTTTCAGGAGCGTGTAGGAGACGTTTTTGAGCAGATAAGAGACAGGATAAGAAATTCAAAGGGACGCATCCGCAAAGAAGGGGCAGATTATCTTGCATACACTTTGCTGGATGCTGTTGTCGACCATTATTTTACTATCCTGGAGAGAACGGGGGAGAAAATCGAGTTTTTAGAAGAACAGTTGATTACGGAGCCGACCGAGCAAACACTTCACCAGATCCATCGGCTCAAAAGAGAAATGATTATTCTGCGCAAGTCGGTCTGGCCTTTGCGTGAGGTAATCAGCGGCCTGCAGAGGACCGAATCGAAATTGATCAAAAAATCCACCAGTTTTTATCTCAGAGACGTTTACGACCATACCATACAGATTATGGATACCATAGAAAGCTCCCGCGATATGATTTCCGGCATGGTTGATTTGTATCTTTCGAGCCTTAGCAATAAGATGAATTCGGTCATGAAGGTGCTGACAATTATTGCTACCATATTCATTCCGCTGACCTTTATAGCCGGTGTCTATGGAATGAATTTCAAGTATATGCCGGAGCTCGAATGGCACTGGGGCTATCCGGCCGTATGGCTGGTTATGATTATTGTCGCAGTCATTATGCTGATATACTTTAGAAAAAAGAAATGGTTGTAATGGTTACTGGTGAATGGTAATTGGTAACTGGCGATTCAATAGTCATTTAACCAATTGGTGTATTGTTTTGAGGAGTAATGTTTATGCTTGGTGTATTTATTTTGGCACTTGTTGTGTCGTTCGTAGTTGTCAGAATCGGGGCGATTGCATTTCAGTTGACGGGGCTTGAGTGGTCTTTGGCGAAATTCCAGGCCCTGTCGTGTTTTTCAGGAACCGGGTTTACTACGAAAGAGGCCGAGTTGATTACGACCAACAAACAGAGACGAAAGATTGCTTCGGTTCTTATGGTTTTGGGAAACGCAGGCTTGGTTATTATGATTGCCACATTAGCCAATACACTCGTTCCCACTAAGGATGCTATAGTTTATAAATTGTCCGAGTCATTCCTGCCTGTTCATATCCCGTCTTTTTTGGTTATATGGGTGAACCTGTCTATTATTATTGTAGTAGTTTACGGCATATACAGGATTTTTACGTATGAAATATTTGCCGCAAAGGCAACACGATTCCTCAGGCGAAGGATTATCAGGAAAGAAATCTTTAAGAGGGTATCGATCGAAGAGCTTTTGTTGGCGACTGGCGGATACGGAGTGTCGAGGGTAGAGGTTTGTGCCGGCAGCCCGGTGCTGAACAAGACACTTTATAAGTCGGATTTGAAAAAGCACGATGTTACGGTTTTGGCGGTAGTCAGGGACCAGCAGACGATAGCAAATCCGCCGGCGGATTTTGAGATTCTTCTGAATGACGAGCTTATATGCTTTGGAAAGCTGGAGAATATCCGAAACAATATTTGTATGAATCCATGACAGGTTAAGTGCACAAGGCAAAAGAGCACAAGTCACAAGTCTTATGCTCTTATCCGGTTTCCGGTTACTTAAAATTAAAATGAAACGAGAAGATAATGAATGATATTCTGCTTGCCAACTCGGGCTTTTATACATGGTTTGTTCTGCCTTTTTTAATCTTTCTTGCCAGAATTACGGACGTCAGCATGGGTACGGTCAGGGTGATATTCGTATCGAGAGGATTGAAGTACCTGGCTCCCGTCGTTGGTTTTTTCGAAATTATTATCTGGCTGCTTGCCATCGGCCAGATAATGCAGAACCTGTCCAACCCGGCCTGTTATATTGCGTACGCCGGCGGATTTGCGATGGGCAATTACGTGGGAATCAGTATAGCTGAGAAACTGTTGCTGGGACTGGTGATGATAAGGGTGATTTCCAGTGCGGATGCGTTACCTTTAGTTGAAAAGTTACAGACCAACAATTATGGAGTAACCAGTATCGACGGCCATGGCACGAGCGGCCAGGTAAAAGTCGTTTTTACAATAGTGCCTCGACGGGAAGTTTCCAGCGTTGTCGAGCTGATAAAACAATATAATCCACAGGCATTTTACTCAATAGAGGAGGTGGGATTTGTGGAAAAGGGCGTATTTCCGGCCAAAAGAAACTGGCAGGATTTCGGTCTATTTAAGCTTTTCAGACCCTTTAGAAAAGGTAAATAAAGTTTGATACTCTGATATAAGGATTGTTCTGTGAAGCCCGCTGCAAAGACAATTTCGAGGTTCGATAAGTTCCGGGAAATGCTCAGGGATAAAAATCGGCTGCTTATAGTAATGCAGGACAATCCCGATCCCGATTCAATCGCATCCGCGGTGGCGTTGCGCAAACTTGCGAACACTCTCGGTAATATCCAGTGTACGATTACTCACGGCGGAAGCGTCGGGCGGGGTGAAAACAGGGCTTTGGTGAGATATCTGGATTTGAATCTGCGTCCCTTTAGTGAGATTGATTGTATAAAATTTGACTTTATCGCGGTTGTGGATGCACAGCCGGGAACCGGAAACTGCTCTTTGCCGGTCGATGTTGTTCCTGGTATTGTTATAGACCATCATGCACTGCGGGACATTACCCGGAAGGTTAAATTTATCGATATTCGCGTCAGATACGGGGCTGCTGCTACTATATTGCTGGAATATCTAATCCAGGCCGGGATAATGCCGGATGTGCCGCTTGCTACGGCCCTGTTGTTCGCGATTCGCTCCGATACACAGGACCTCGGAAGGCAGGCGACTCGTGCGGATATTAAAGCAGTGGGATTTTTATTCCCTCTGGCAAACCAGAAAATGTTAGGGGAAATACAAAGGGGTAGTGTACCCAAGGCTTATTTCCAGATGCTGGACGTGGCCCTTCGAAACGCCAAAGTGTTCGGGCAGGCAATTATCACCAATTTAGGCTCGATAGATAATCCCGATATGATTGCCGAGGTTGCAGACCTTCTGCTCAGGGAGGATGAAACCTGCTGGACAATGTGTATCGGTATTTCTCAGGGCAAACTGTTTATCTCCATTCGAACCTCGAAGGAAGATGTAAAGGCCGACAAGATAATTCGAAAGATTGTAGCCGGAAAGGGGTCGGGAGGGGGACATCAGGCGTTCGCAGGCGGGCAAATCCCTCTGCAGAAAAACACGAAAACCGAATTCGATAGTCTTGAGAAGCTGGTCCGGCGAAGATTTCTGAAAGCAATCGGAAACGCCGAGCAACACTCGGAGAAGTTAATTCCGCCCCCTGGGTCGATAAAGCCGCAGTCTAAAGACCAGCCCGGCCGGCAGTAATAGAGTTGAAAGCCGTAATTTATGAAAATTTGTTGCAATTGCCGGCCGTGTCGGTTAGTATTCGTTATAGATGAGGTCTTGAGCAAATGGATGAGCTTATTGAAAATGGCAATAAGGGCGGTGGTGCTGCTGTAGAAAAAACCGTTAGCGATTTTGTTGCCGTCCTCAGCGAAGAGCATCGGATGCTGGTGGTTCTCAAATCGCAGTTGTATGGGGGTACGTGGGAGCCGATGCTCGAAGATTTACAAAATCGCCTGGCCGGTAAGCCTTATATATTTAAGCTTGTAAACCGCATAAAGGACGATATAGAACGCATCGAACAGATGCAGAAATTTGAGGCTGAACACAATATCGATCTTGCCGATTATATTAAACTGTCGTAAAAACCCATATCAGGATAGGGTCGTTGTCTGCTTTTATAGCTGAGGTGAGCATAGTGGTGGAAAGATAACATTTTTTTGTGAGGATTTATGAAAATGCCGAAAAAGTTTAAGTATGTATTTTTTTTACTGTTAACTCTGACTGTTTTATTGTTTGTTCATGGAAGTTTTGCCGCCGCTGATAGTCAAGGGGATCTCGTTTCTCCGGGATTGCTCGAACAAGCCGGTTTAAAAATCTTGTGGGAGCAGAAATTACCCATCAAAAAAGGCGAGACTTTGGAGCGGCTGCTGATACTTGACAATCGAATCTATGTGATTACGAACAAACATTATGTAGTGTCCCTGAACAGGGAAAACGGAAACAGGATATTCGGCAGGTCTTTTTCACCGGATAGTATGCCGAAAGATGGATTGCAGCTTTGCGACAATAAGCTTGTATCCGTGGCCGGCAGCAGAATTATAGCGATTGATCCCACCTCCGGGATTGAGCGAAGATTGATTAATGCCGGATTCGGCATTGTTTGCCCGGTCGCCGGAAATAGTAAATATTTTTACATGAGCGGCGTTGACAGGCGTTTACACGCCTTTAGTGTCGAGGAGAAAGTTCAGATTTTTGAAGTGGCTGCTGATAATGACTCAATGATAACTTCGGTTATTGCGGATGAGGATTTTGCAGTTTTCGGTACCGATGAGGGTAATGTGGTAAGTATTGCATCCGGGCAGCGTCCTGTACGTCTGTGGCAATTCGATGCGGCCGGTCCGATCGTCGGGCCGGTTATAAGGGACGGCAGGTCCCTGTTTTTTGCCTGTAGTGATACGAATATCTATCGAATTGACATGGTCGGTGAACCTGAGAAAGTGCGGCTTGTCTGGAAATATCAGACCAACGGAATACTCGATAAGGAGCCGCGTGTAACGAAAAATGTCATTTATCAGTACGTTCCAACCAAGGGTGTGACGGCGATAGATAAAGGCGGTTCGTTTCTTTGGTCGGTGCCGGGGGGGCTGGATTTGCTGGCAGAATCGAATGGCAGGGCTTATGTGATTACGGAAAATAGTAAATTAGTTGTAATGGATAATATTGGCGCGAAGACGCTTTATTCGGTCAATTTTACCGGAGTATTCAAACATGCCTTCAACATAAAGGACTCAAAAATCTATATCGCCGATAAGAGCGGGCTGCTTACGTGTTTGCAACCAACCCAGTAACGAGTCCGGCAAAATGACGGATCAGTAATGAAGGAGTGACGATTCAGATGGATGTAAAGATCAAGACGGTATTAATAAGTGTTTCTGATAAGACAAACGTAGTTGATTTTGCCAGGAAACTCAGTAAAAGAGGTGTTAAAATAATCAGTACCGGAGGTACGGCCGCAAGGCTCAGAGAGGAAGGTATCAGTGTTGTCGGAATCGAATCAGTGACAGGTTTTCCGGAAATGATGGACGGCAGGGTCAAAACACTTCATCCGAAGATACACGGTGGTCTGCTCGGGCTTCGTGACAAAAGCGAGCACCAGGCGGCAATGACCGAGCACAATATAGAGCCGATTGATTTGGTCTGTGTGAATCTTTATCCGTTCGAACGAACCGTCGCCAGACCGGAATGCCCGTTGGCCGAGGCGATTGAGAACATCGATATCGGCGGGCCGAGTATGTTGCGTTCGGCCGCGAAGAATTATAAATTCGTTACGGTTGTGACTAAACCTGACCAGTACGACGGGGTAATCGAGGAGATGGAAAAAAAAGACGGGGCCGTGAGCGAGGAGCTGCGCAGCGAGTTTGCACGGATTGCCTTTGGCCTGACGGCCTCATACGATTCTGCCATAGCAAAGTTTCTTAACGGCAGGGCCAACGTGGAATTTCCCGACAGTGTCTCGATAGCGATAAGAAAACAGGCGTCTCTGCGTTACGGCGAGAATCCTCATCAAAGTGCGGCTTTCTACAAGCTGCCCCCGAGCGGCGAGACTTCGGTCAGCAGCGGGACATTGCTTGGGGGAGGAACGGAAATCAGTTTCAATAATTTGATGGATACGAATGCGGCCTTCGAGCTTGTGAAGGAGTTTACCGAGCCGGCCGCGGTCGTCGTTAAACACCTTAATCCGTGCGGGTGCGCCGTTGATGATGATATTTGTGTGGCGTATCGCAAGGCTTATGAATGCGATGTGGTCAGCGCCTTCGGCGGCATTATCGCCTTGAACAGGAGAGTAAACATTGAGCTGGCCCGAACTATCATGGAGTCATACAGCCGGTTCGGAAAAGCGATGGGGGCGGGTGGATTCTTCGCCGAGGTTATTATAGCGCCCGGTTTTGATGGGGATGCGGTGGAGATAATCAGGACTCTTAAAAGCTGGGGTGACAGGGTCAGACTGATTGAGACGGGAGCTATCGACAGGACCAATATCGCCGCCTCTGAGTACGATGTCCGCTGTGTTATCGGCGGTCTGCTGCTGCAGAAAAGGGATTTGGTGGCCTGGGAGCCGGACCAGTTGACCTACCCGACAAAACTCAGGCCTACAGCCGAGCAACTTGAAGATTTGAGGGTAGCCTGGATAGTAGCCAAGCATACCAAGAGTAACACGATTGTCCTGGTCAAGAACAAAAAAGTGATCGGTGTCGGGGCCGGGCAGATGAACCGTGTCGAATCGGGTCTGATCGCTTTCAAGCACGCGGGTGAGGAATCAAAGAACTCTGTGATGGCTTCTGATGCATTCTTCCCGTTCCCGGACAATGTTGAAAATGCGGCCAAGGCGGGCGTTGCAGCGATTGTCCAGCCGGGCGGCTCCAAGAAAGATGATGAAGTAATTGCCGCCGCCGATAAACATAAAATCGCAATGGTCTTTACCGGCAAGCGACACTTCAAGCATTAATTGAGAATACAGAAAACAGAAGACGACAAGCTCTGCCTTCTGTATTCTGTCATCTGTTTTCGATTATCAGTCTGCCCCGAGGACCGATACCGTTGGCGGCTGGATTAAACGAGTTTGCCGGTTCAATCTGTCACGCCATATAATCACTTCCCGCAGATTCCCTTTGGCGATGTCCGCCTTGAGTGACAGCAGCTCATAATCATCGGTCTTACTGAGCAGTTCTTCCAGTTCTCTGAGTTGTTTAAAAATGCTTAATCTTTTTGCCTCGTTCTGGGCAGACTGTATCGAACGGTCGGCTAATTGGCTGTTGAAGTTCTCTATCCGTTCGCCGCCTGCGGCCCTGCTCAATTGCTCGCGCCTCTGTGCAAGTTCTATCCTGCTTCTTGTGATTTTCTCCTCTATGTCTCTAAGCTCGTCTGCCGGAGCCGTTCCGCTTTGGTATCGCGAGTTGGTGTTTGCTAATGCCTGTTTTTGATTTTCAAGCAGCCTTTCCAATTCACCGATGACATCGTCATTTGCGAGTTTTTCTCTCGATTTTGCCTGAGTTTCGGCAATTTGCCTTGCTATTGCTTCGACTGTGACCTGGTCGGTTGACTGGTTCATTTCAATCATCTGAAGCTCCCGGCGCATAGCGGAAATGTCGTCGAGAATCCTGTTTCTGTCAAGTATTCTTGAGCCGGAGATTTCATTCAGTACTTCCTGGATTTGGCGTACTTCATTTTCGGCTCGAGCAGCTTCCTCATCGGCAAATCTGAGACGGTCGTTAAACCTGTTTTTATATTCGTTGAAAGCATTATTTATAGTGATTCGCAGGTTATCGATGAGAGCATTCATAAATTCCTGGGCTGCCGGTTTGCGGACGCGGACAGTTTCAACATTAATAGCAATTCTTAAAAGAATCATTTGCTCTGGGGATGCGTTATAGAATTCTTGTCCCGGATTGCGGGGGGCATTAGGACGAGTATTGCCGGGTGTATTTCTATATGTCCCCATGGCCTCCGTTGTTAATTTTATTTCCTCCCCCGGCATAGGGATTGGTTGGATAGAATTGTCTCCGAGGAGTGCAATTGACATATCTTCTTTATCGGCCAGCCATTCGAGATCAAGGAATTCATCTGAGAAATTTGCATTAAGTACTTCCCTGGCTGCTTTGCCGGCGACACCGGAGCTTCGCAGCAGGTATTCGATGATATTTTCATCAAGAGGCAGTATGGCCGGATTCGATGTTATCTTGAGCAGGCAGCTTGCCGTAGTAGTATTCGAGAGTTCTTGTTCCGGTTCGGCTGAAATTGCCGTGCCTGTTGTAATAAGTGCCAGCATAAGAACGATGATTAGACGCTTTGTGGTTTCCATTTCAAGTCTCCTTTTGAACTGTCATTTTTGGATTTTCTTTCTTCTATTTCTGTTAGTCGTTCGCGGGCGACTTTCGCCCACTGGTTTTCCGGAAAAAGCTTGATTACCCGTTTATATGTTTCGACGGCCGAATCGGTATCGTTCAATTCTCGATATAACCGGTCGGCCTGGTAAACGAGAATAAAGGCCGTTTTGTCGACTTGTTTGCTCATCTCTTCGAGCGGATCGGGAATGCTTGCGAGCCGGATTTCGAGCTTGTCGAGACGGGTTTGTCTTTGCTCCTGTTCGAGAACTTCATGGATCAGATTTATTGCGGCGTCGGTGCTCACCTGAAGCTGTTTTATCTGGATTTCAAGAGAGGCGATTTGTACCTGCCGCTCTGTCGTTTCAGTTCTGCTAATCGGAAGATACCGGATTCCAACAACAATCAGCAGTACAGCGGCAGCGGCTAAAGGTATTTTAATAAGTATCCGATATCCGAAATTTGCTTTTCTTCGGACTGCCGATATATCGATGTGAACCGGTGCAGGTGAGCCGGCGTTCTTGTCGGCCTCCTGAATCAGATTTTTTAATCTTTCTTCTGTCATAATTTATTGCTCTATAATTTTTGATAATTCTTGTCTTAGCATTTTTCTGGCACGGCTAAGCCGGACTTCAAGGGCGTTTTGGGATACGCCTAAAATGCGGCTGGTTTCGTCCGTTGAAAACTCCTGTAAATACTTGAACACAATCGGCTCACGATATTTGGCCGGTAAAGCCGCTACCGCCCGACGGACCTGCTCGTATGTTTCTTTGTCTGCTGTTTCAACATGTGGCAGACTTGCCTTGAAGTCTTTAATCGGGATAGTTCGTGTCTGTCTAAGCTTCTGTCTGTATCGGTAGCTGCGGCATTTGTTTATTGTTATGGTAAAGAGCCATGTTTTCAGACTGCAATCGCGGCGGAATCTCTTCAGGCCGATGAACGCAGCGAGAAAGATGTCCTGCATGACATCATCAACTTCGCCGGGCCAGCCGAGAAGCCGATTGGCCAGTATCGCAATATCGCTGGAATATCGCTCGACAATACTGTTAAAAGCTGCTTCATCGCCCCGGCTGAATCGTTCGACCAGAAGTTCGTCTTCAATCATTTCCGCCATGGCTGATATATTAGACTTATTAAGTGGGGAAAACTTACAGAAAAATTAACGAGAATTGAAAAAAAGCCCCCGGAACTTATCCGGGGGCTTGAAAAGCTATGTTTCTTACTTTGGGGGATTGTGCAGGCTCAGACCGAAGGCGTCTTCGGCGGCTTCCTTGAGAACTTCCGAGACTGTCGGATGCGGGAAACTTATTTCGGTAATCTTTTCCGTGGTACCTATCAACGCTCTGGCTGCGGCTATCAGTTCCGTTACTATTGAGCCTACCATCGTGACGCCGATAATTTTTTTGGTGGAATTATCTTTTACGGCCCTTATTTCGCCGACGGTTTCGTTATGGGCGTTGCTTCGACCGTTCGCCTTGAAGAAAGACCTGCCGACGGACACGTCAAGCCCTTCGTCTTTACAGACCTGTTCGGATTTGCCGACCGATGCGATTTCAGGAAATGTATAAACGGCGCGTGGTATGAGATGGTAGTCTTCGATTTTCTCATCTCCTCCCGTGGCGTTTACAGCCGCAACTTCGGCCTCCGCAAACGCACCGTGCGCCAGATAAGTTGTCCCTACCGCATCGCCGATGGCATAGATGTTGCTGACGTTGGTTTCCAATTTCTCATTTACTGCGATGACGGGGCCATTCATCTGTAAATTCAGGGCGTCAATAGTTTCTTTATCTACCGCGGCTCTTCGACCGACGGAGATGAGCACTTTTTCAGCCTCGATTGCCTGGCCGCTTTCCAGATTCACTTTTGCCGGAGTTGCACTTTTTTCAACTGAGATTACCTTCTGGCTGGTCAGAGAATCTATGCCTAATTTTTTGAATTCACGTTCGATTAATCGGCCGACCCATTCGTCCTCCATTGGAATCAATCGCGAAAGTGCTTCCACGATTGTCACCCTGGTTCCCATAGCCGCATATACACATGCCATCTCGCAGCCGATTACGCCGCCGCCTACGACTACCATCGATTTCGGTATCTGCTGTAGGGCCAGAGTTTCCTTGCTGCTGATTATGGTTTGTCCGTCGAACGGTATTGTTGGAATCTCGATTGGCTGCGAACCGGTTGCGAGGATTATATTTTTGGCTTCGATTTCCGTTGGGGTGTCAGATTCGATCTTGATTTTACCAGGCGCCGTCACGACAGCCCTGCCCTGGATTATTTTTATTTTATTAGCCTGGATTAGTCCTGTTATGCCTTTGCGAAAGGCGGCCACTATGGCATCTTTCCTGGCCTGGATTTTCGGCCAGTTAGGAGTCGGAGCGGCAACGTCAATACCCATCAGAGCTGCGTGCTTGAACATAAGCAGAGTATGGGCCGAGGCCAGGAGTGTCTTGGATGGTATGCAGCCGCAATTCAGACATGTTCCGCCCATCAGGTCCTTTTCGACGATTGCCACCGAAGCGCCTCTTTGTGCGCATCTAATAGCCGCTGAATAGCCACCAGGCCCGCTGCCTATTACTACAACGTCGTAACTATCTGCCATAACTAACTCTCTATAATGAATTTCGAATAATGAACGGAAAAATATCGAAATTCGGTATCTACAATTAAATACTTTATCTTCGCCTGTTCATACCGCCGGGGCGTTCCCGACGTGGTCCCCCGGGGAATCCGAAGAATCTGCCGTTTATGATTCTGTCGGCGCGATCGTTGACCTCTTCGGAAATATTCATATCGCGAATTTTTTGGGCAAGGCTTCTTGCCTCATTTCTGTCGATTCTGAGCATATTGCCGGCAAGTTCGACGACTGCGAGAGCGGCTTCCGTTTTCAGGTTTTCGTCGGAGGTAAAAGTCAGGAGTTTTTCAGCCACTTTCGGGCTGGGCAATGAACCCATTGTTGAAATAATCAGTCTTTTTTCCTCATCGCGACGTGCTGTATCAAACGCGCGCATGCAAAGGTCGGCCCGTTCGTCAATCGGGGCTGAGTAACCGGCTCCGATTAGCCGCATCGCTCCTCTGGTTGTGAGTACGTAATGAATCAGTGATGTTTCCGGTTTCGATGCGATATCGAGCAATATTTTCGCTGCTTCGTAATCAGGCCAGTCACTCAGGGTGCGTATACCGCAGTCTTTCATGCTTTCATCTGTAGATTTGGTTGCTTCGATGACAATATTAAGAGACGTCGAGCCGCCGAGTGCATTAAGACTGGAAAGCAGGGATAATTTGACATCTCCATTCTCAGCTTGCTGCATTTTTGTAATAATGACTTTTGTTTCTTTGTCTTTGTCATTATCGGGAACCTTGGCTAATATTGATTTAAGGGTAGCTGTTGCATTTTTCCTGGCTGTGCTGGTTTTTGCATTGGTTAATAAACCGATTAATGCCGGTATGTCATCGGTCCCGGCGACATTAACGAGTGCCTTGTATGAAGCGGCGCTGATTTGTTCGTCATTATCTGATGCGTAACCGAGCAGAATTTGAGTTGCCCCTGGACTATGACGCAGTCCCAAAAGGTTAATTGCCACGACACGTCCATTCACATCACCTGAAGCGGCCTGCGTCTTAATGGTTTCCTCGACACCGGCGCCTGTCATAATTGCAAGACCGTCTATAGCGGCTTCTTGTATATCGCCCCGACCGGTTGCTGCGACCAGTAAAAGTTCTTTAGCGGCCGTTTCGGTTCCTATCTTTGCAATAGCGTCTATCGCCGCCAGTTGTATGGATTCGTTCTCACTGTTCAGGACCTGTTTTATTGATTTGAGTGAAGAAGTGTCACCACGCTCGCCGATCAGGCAGAGTACCTGTACCTGGGAATCCGGTTTGAGTTCAGGCAGCATTTGAGTAAGTGTTTCAGTAGAAGCTTTTGTCGGTGCAAGGCGGGCGGCCTGTACGGCTGCTGCGCGGATTTTCGGATTGTCGTCCTGAATTGCGTTAATAATTTCTTTATTGCCTTTTTCGGCGTCGCAAACGATAAGCCCGTTAATTGCCGCAGCACGAATATTAGTTGGGGCCTGGTTATTACATAGAGAACTGAAAATTTTAGCGGCCTGGATTTTGTCTTTTTGTGTTAGTTTTGTCTGGGCTGTGTCGATTAGTCCTTCGGCGGCCTGGGTGGCTGTCGAAGAATTCGGTTTTTTTGCTGTTTCAAGCAGCGCCTGGATACTGTTTTCGTCACCGATATTTGACAATGCTTTTACGGCCGCAGCAGCAACTTTTGTATTGCGATCGTTTAGTGCTTCGATAATCGGCTTGATTGCAGCTTTTGAACCGCGTAATCCCAACGAATTAATCAGTCCGATTTTCCAGGTTGTGTCTTCGGTTGCCGCTAATTCCTTCAGAAGGGCTTCTGTTGCACCGGGGTTCGGATTTTTTTCGAGCGCGCGCCTGGCATAGTCGCGCAGATGTTTATCTTCCGACGACAGAAGTTTGGTCATCGCAGGAACCGATTCGGCCTTGCCGATACGTTCGATCTGTAGAACAAACCATTCACGTAAAGTATCCGGCATTTCTTTTTGCCCGATATATGTAATCATAACCTTTGCCAGTGTTTCGCGTTCAAGCTCAGCCCCCGGGCGTGCGGCGTATGAGCCGATGTCCTGTAATACGATTTGAGGCTCATATCGCGATTGAACATCATCTGCCGACATTAGCGGCATCAGGTAATCAATGGCTTTTTGATATGCCTGAGATAATTGTTCGGCGTTGCGCTGCGGAGCTTCGGCTTTGCCGGTTAGTTGATTAATAAGCTCTTGTGGACTCTGGGCGTGTCCGGCGGAATTACCGATAAAGAGAATCAGTATCGCCGCTATAATGTTCGTTGTGACTGAGAATTGGCTTCTCATTATTATTCCTTTCACTTCTGTTGTTGCCATTTATGAGGAATATTAACTGCCGATTGGTTATCAAATGTACGGCGCACGATGCGGCCGGTCGAACCACCGTTCGGCTTCCGGATCATCGAGGATTTTTTCATTGACCGGGTCCCAATTGATTGGACGTCCGAGACGCTCGGCAATACCGCTAAGCTGACATATTGTCGCCGTGCGGTGGCCGATTTCCACGTCACAGATTGTTTTTTTGCGTGAACGAATACAATCGAGCCAGTTACCTTCGTGGTCATTCGATTCGTAAAGATGAATATCGTTCGGAAGCAGTGGGGCCATAGCCAGCTCGGC
>CAZKYP010000013.1:0-27743 GCA_964556885.1 uncultured Pirellulales bacterium
CGGCATCATCCAGGAAATGATCTCCTGCAACCGGGACTTCTATTCCATGCCGCGCATTCTGCGCAGGGTGTGCAGCAGCTTGTGGCGGCGCAACCGGCCGCTGATCAACCTGGTCAGCAATCTCTCATACAGGAACAACCTGCGTCTGGACTGCCGGGCATACGCGGACTTCCAAACTTTACTGGGGCAATAGGCACAATTGATTTTCGTGGGATTTGATTAAATTTACGAACAATTGGGTAGCTGATAGAATATGCAAAGAGCAGATTATAATTCCAACCACTCGCTGGGCTTCAATATCGGGCGAACATAATGGAAAAAGGGAAGATATATGGGAAGAAAAGTGGGTTTGTGGATTGATCATAGGAAGGCTGTCATCGTGTTTCTCGCCGGCAAAGAGGAAGAAACGAAACTTGTGAAATCGAATGTTGAAAAACAGATACAACGTGCCGCTGGTTCACGTTCGGGTGGTCCATTTGAATCACTGGCGGTTCCATCAGATGATCACCAACAGCGAGAGTTTACAGGACATCTCAATACTTACTACAATGAGGTAATTTCGTGTATTCGTGATGCAGAATCTATTCTGATATTTGGCCCTGGTGAGGCAAAAGGTGAACTCAAAAAACATCTTGAGCGAGAAGGGCTGGGTGGACGTATAGTTGGTATTGAGACAGTTGACAAGATGACCGATCCTCAGATTGCGGCAAAAGTTCGACAGTACTTTATAAATCTAAAATAAATCGCCAACAGGATTGACGCAGAAACACCTGACCATGTGTTCCAGCGGACGCGCAAACACCTCTCACAGTTAAACACCACATCAGGAAGAATAAAGGATCTCGAATATGAGTAAGAGTGAGAAGACCAAATTAAAGGGTCGGGAACTGGGCACTCGTTTGATAGGCATTTCAACTCCCGCTGGTGGAATCAATTGGAAGCCACCGGTTGAGGAACAAGATAAGGCGCAACAACTATTGGTGTATCTTGCAGGTCAGAAGGCTCTCCACTATCCATATGACAGAGAGATCGGCACCTTCATCGTACAATCCATCCTCGATACCAGGGAGCGACTTACCCGCGACATCGAGGCTCTCTCTATGGACTCTCTTCTGAGAAAAATCCTGCGAGCTATGCAGGCTGCCTGTCGAAAGTTTCTGGATGAGAATCAATCCCCAAGCGCAGGTTATGGGTGGCCGTATGAGGCTCAACTCTACTGCACACTGGGTGAGTTGCGGGCCCTATTGGGAATTTACATCGCCCGGATTGCCTGCGCATATGATCTGGATGTAGATGCATGTTTGGGAGACGTACTACCTCCTGAGCCTGAACCTGAGTCCAACGAAAGCCACAACAGGAACTCGGGAGATTCAGATGGGTCTTAATATATCGCTACAACGGACCCTTCAACTCGCGCTTCGATAATATCCAGGTCTTCAGAAAATCGAGACATGGAATACAGGAAGCGCAATGCCGTTCCACCTTGAAACACACACGTATTGAAGACTGCACGATCCTAAAAAGTTTGTAGCAAGCGGGCCTGCAAGTACTCTCTCATGACGCACCGACTTAAAAGCTGATTGGCAATACCATCAACAATCTGTCTTAGAAGTGCCTTCATAAATCCTCTCCTGTTTCCTGCTCGACCAATTTGGCGATGAGTTTTATAGCCCGGCGTAGTTTCGTGCTTTTGCTCATGTGATAGTGGCGGCTCCGAGTTGCCAGGTTGCCTGCACCGGTCAAACAAGGTCCCGGGAATATTGATGTTCCCGTAAGCTCAAATGATTGCTACGTTTTGGCCGTGAGCGAATCTCCAATCTCCACAACGGCCTGATGCTTCCTGCCGTCGTCGGCCATGTGAATGCTCTTGTCGTGCTGCTCGACCCCGTCGAGGACCACGCGATGGACCTGTGTCGCCCGGTCGTTCGTCTTGACGACGCGGATGTGGTATATCGTATTGCGGTAGCGGTAGTGCAGGGTGTACTCGTTCCATTCCGGGGGCAGGAGTGGCGAGAAGGATAATGTATCGACCTCAAGCCTCAATCCCAGCAGATCCTCCACGAGAAACCGGTACATCCATCCGGCCGATCCGGTATACCAGGTCCAGCCTCCCTGGCCTTCAAACCCCTTGGCACTATAGATGTCGGCTGCCACGACGTACGGTTCGACCTTGTACTTGAGTGCCCGTTCGGCCGAATCAGCATGACGAATTGGATTCAGTAGCGAGAACAGCCGCCAACTCTCCTGGCTGTTGCGAAGGCGGGCCGCAGCCATGGCCGCCCATATCGCTGCATGCGTGTACTGTCCGCCGTTCTCGCGCACTCCGGGGAGGTATCCGCGGATATAGCCGGGATCCATTACCGTGCCGTCGAATGGCGGATCAAAGAGGCGGATGATGCCAACCTCCGAATCGACCAGCCGGCCCAGTGCGGCCTTCAAGGCTTGTTCCGCCCGCTGTGGGTCACCGGCCCCGCTGAGGACGGCCCATGCTTGCGGCAGCAGGTCGATCTGGCACTGGTCGTTTTGGGCAGATCCCAGAGGCTGACCATTGTCGAAAAACGCTCGCAAGTACCAGTGGCCGTCCCAGGCGCTGGCATCGATCTTTTCTTTCAACAGAATAGCTTCGGAGCGGCATTTCTCGGCGTAGGCATGGTCGCCCCGCCTCTGGGCCAGCTTGGCGAAAGAGTCCAGCACGTCGTAGAGGAAGAACCCCAGCCAGACGCTCTCCCCCGACCCATGGTGGCCGACGCGGTTCATCCCGTCGTTCCAGTCTCCGCATCCCATTAGCGGGAGCCCGTGGGTTCCATATCGCATGCCGCGATCCAGCGCGCGAACACAATGATCCCAGAGGGTGGCGCGGTGGTCGGAGACTCGCGGCAGACCATAGCGGCTTTCCTCTCCCGGCTCCAGTGGCGCCGCCTCGAGGAATGCGGTCTGTTCGTCCAGGATGCCGGTGTCGCCCGTCACCGCGACGTACCGGCAAACAGCGTAGGGCAGCCACAGGTAATCGTCCGAGATGCGCGTGCGTACGCCACGGCCTGACGGCGGATGCCACCAGTGCTGAACATCCCCATTCTGGAACTGGCGGCTTGACGAGAGAATCAGGTGCTGCCGTGTGAGCCACGGACACTCGTACAGCAGTGCGAGAGAGTCCTGCAACTGGTCGCGGAAGCCGTAGGCTCCGCCCGATTGGTAGAACCCACTGCGTCCCCAGAGTCGGCACGCCAAGGTCTGGTACAGCAGCCACTGGTTGACCAGCAAGTTCACTGACGCGTCGGGTGTTTCGACGTGGATCCCGCCGAGATTGCGTTTCCAGAATTCCCAGACCTCTTCCATCGCGAGTCGGGTTCCGTCGATTCCGCCCCACTGTTCCAGCAGTGATATCGCTTGTTGTTCGCTGTCGGCGGCTCCGAGCACGAAGACAACCTGCGCCTGCTCTCCGGGTGGGATATCCATGTAAGCCTGGATCGCCGCGCAAGGGTCGCCGCCGCCAATCCGGTTGGAGAGATTCGCCCTGGACATGGCTGCGGGTGACTCCGGCGAGCCGTTGCGCCCCAGGAACTCGGTTCGACGGCTCGTGATCGTTCGTTGGGGATGGCTGCAATGCAGAAAGGCAACGGCGCCACTAAAGTCCTGGCCGTAGGCGTTCGACGCGAAAATGGCCCCGGTCTGTGGATCGAGCCTGGTCACTACATGCATTGCGTTGCGCTGGCGGCTCTCACCCAGGACCCATTCGACATAGCCGGTCAGGCTCAGCCGCCGATTGCGGCTGGTCAGATTCCGCACGGTGACGGCGATGAACTTGAGAGGGGCCTCCGTCGCCACGTAGACAAAGGTTTCGGCAAAGATGCCTTCCTCGTTATGCTCGAAGGCGGTATACCCCAATCCATGCCGCGACACATACCCGGTGCGGCCACGGGCCGGCCCAGGCATCGGCGACCAGAAGATGCCGCTGTCCTCGTCACGGAGGTAGAAGCACTCACCGCTGACATCGCTGACCGCATCGTTGTACCAGGGCGTCAGCCGGAACTCGTGGGCGTTCTGGTACCACGTATAGGCCGCCCCGGACTCGCTGATAACTGAACCAAACTGAGCGTTGGCCAACACATTGACCCATGGCGCCGGGGTCACCGAGCCGGGCTTCAGGACAATGACGTACTCGCGGCCATCGGGTGTGAACCCGCCCAAGCCGTTGAAAAACATGAGGTCCCGCCGTGGCGCAATGGCAGCATCGTGCGAGGGCTCCTCGGGCCTTCGCGTGGGTTTGAGCGGAGATACTTCCGGCTCGGGGAGCACCTGTCGATCTAATTGGTCGGCCAGGGCACCGGCCCGATCACTCAAGACGATGCGGCTGACGGCCTGAAGCAGGAGTGAGTCCTCTTCCGGCACCTGTGCGACATTCCGTACGAAGATACCTGCTCGCTGATCGAGGGCCTTGGCCTCTGGTCCGGCGTTAATCAGGCCGATGATTCCGTCCAGAAGGTTGTGGCGATAGCCGGCATATGCCTCCGACAGAATAACGAGGTCGACCTGCAAGCCTTTGTGTCGCCAGTAGGCGTGCGCCTGAATCATCCGGCGCACCAGATCCAGCCCCTCCGGGTCCGACACCCGAAGCAGGACTATCGGCAGGTCGCCGGAGATCCCATAGGCCCAGAGGGCGGATTGGCCCTTCCGATTGCGTGCGATCAGGCCGGCGCGGGCACGCAGCCACGGATTGGCATAAACCAGGAAACTGGCCATTCGTGCGAACAACTGGGCGTTGGCCTCCGTTGCCTGCAGTTCATGGAGCAGGATCTGGCTGTGCATCCGCGCCAGCTCGAAGACCCGGGCAGCAAGGTGTGGGTCGTAGTATCGGTCCAGCAGGGCAAGTGCCGCGGCACGATCCGGCGCCACGCCCCAGACGGCATCGACGGTGATGGACTGCCCCGGCTCTATGCGAAACTTGCGCCGGATGGCCATCACCGGATCGAGAGTGGAACCACAAGTGTCCGGGAACTCGCCGGCCATGGCGGCTGGATTGGCTGTTGTACGGCCGCGGCCCAGGAAGCGGGAGCGGTCAGTCTCGAAAGCCACAGCCTCGGCGACAGGCAGGTGGTGGACGGTTAGCCCGTGAAAGAACAGGGGCCAGGTTTCCTGCGGTGAACGCGTTCGTCGCGTGCAGACAACAGCCGCCTTGCCGGGCACAGGCTCCACATCGAGAAACAGCCCGTTGAATGCCGGCTGCTCCGAGGCATTCATTCCGTTGAGCAGGGCGACCTCCGCGTAGGACGTGATCTCGATATTGCGTTTTCCATTCGACCGGTTCGAGATGACCAGACGCCGCAATTCAACATCGTCTTCGGAAGATACCGCCACTCGCGTGTGCAGATGAACGTGCTTGCGCGTGGCGATAAACTCGGCGACGCCTTGGGAGAATACCGCTTCATACTGGTCGAACTTACAGCGGGTCGGTTGCGGCGTCACCGACCAGAATTCGCCGGAGTCGAGATCACGCACATAGAGGAAGATACCCCAATGGTCGCGCGTGGCGTCCTCTTGCCACCGCGTCAGGGCCAGGTCCTGCCAGCGACTTGCCCCGCTTCCGGCCGCTGTGACCATGACGTGGTAGCGACCGTTGGAAAGCAGATGAATCTCGGGAACCGGAGAGTCTGCCGTGACAAGCGACCGGAGTGAGGTATCGACGGCCTCCGCCTGCCGTCGGAAAGGCGGCTCGGCGCGAGTCATGTCCAGCCGGGTGCGAACCTCGGCCAGAGGAACTCGCTCTTGCAGCAGCAGCAGCGAGGCGCGAACGCGGGGATCGTTCAGGAACCGCCGGTGCATGGGCCGCCCCAGTAGCGTCTGCGCCAGGGCTATCAAACCCATACCGGTATGATGTGCCATGTGACTGCGGACCAGGGCGAACTCCTGGCCGGAGGGAATTCGGCTGCGCGTGTAGTCGGAGGCTTCGAAGAAACCGTATCGTCCGATGAAGCCGCGGGAGGCCATCGCCTGCAGGTTTGCACAGGCGGCGTTCGGGTCGACCATAAGGGCCAGCAACGTGGCGTAGGGTGCCACGACCAGGTCATCCCGCAGGCCGTGCTTGATCCCCAGTCCCGGAATGCCGAAGGCTTGGTACTGGTAGGCCTTCTGCGAGTCGAGTTGGTTGTAGCAGGATTCGGAGATGCCCCACGGCGTACCTCGTCGCAGCCCATAGCGCACTTGCCGCCCGACTGCCTCGCGGCAGGACTGATCGAGCAGGGTTGCGTCGTAATTGGGCATGAGCAGCAGCGGCATCAGATACTCGAACATGGAACCGCTCCAGGAGATGAGCACGGCGGCACGCCCGCCCGGCGCGAGTTGCCGCCCCAGGTGGAACCAGTGTTCGAGCGGCAACCGGCCGCGGGCAATACCCAGAAAGCTGCACAGCCTGGCCTCCGACGCAAGCAGGTCGTAGTACCCGGGATCTCTCTGGTGCATATCAATATTGTAACCGATTGATAGGAGCTTTCGCTCAGGATCGTAGAGAAAGTCCATGTCCATTTCCGACAGTTCACCGCATCGCTCCGCCAAGTCTCCCAGAGTCGCAATTCGCTGGGCGGCTCGTTTCGAAACCAACTTAAGGATGTCGTCCCCAGGGGCCAGTGTCGCCGGGGCGGAGCACATCATAGATGCCAGATCGTGCAGAGACGGCATTGCGTCCCGGAAAGGCAACCCTTGCCCGCCTGCTGGCGAACAGGTCAGCCAAGGCGCAAGCCACTCCAAGTCGGTCCGCAGGTCGTCACTCTGGCGGCGTACGACGCCCAGCCAATAGGCGATTTCGCCTTCCGGTTTCACCACAGGTTCCATTTGCATCGCCACCGAGGCCAGCGAAGACAGAGCCTTGTATGCCCCGGACAGGGTGGTTCCAGCCGATAGCAGGAACTCCATCTGCTGGATCATGGTTGTCCGCACACGTACGGATGTGGCTTTGTCAGCATTCTCCGGGCGTTCCAGTTCCTCCAGCAGGATACCGACGGCATCCTCCAGTCCCTGCCGCCATTCCGGCGGCAGGATCGGTAGATCGGCCACCTCTGCCAGTCCAGCTTGAAGCGTAACCAGTGCGCCAGACAGGTTTCCGCTGTCGGCCGTCGAAATATAACGTGGAGGCATTGGCTCCAACGTGTGGGTGTCATACCAGTTCAGGAAGTGCCCACGATGTCGGTGCAGTTCCTCCATCGTCTTGAAGGCGCGGCTGGTCCGATCGATGAGTGCTCCGACCGAGACATAGCCGAAATCGCAGGCGGCCAGATTGCTCAAGAGAGCCATCCCCATGTTCGTGGGAGATGTGCGGGCCGC
The DNA here is from genome assembly GCA_964556885.1 of uncultured Pirellulales bacterium. Classification (GTDB taxonomy): domain Bacteria; phylum Planctomycetota; class Phycisphaerae; order Sedimentisphaerales; family Anaerobacaceae; genus CAZKYP01. The sequence continues at coordinate 7,315 of CAZKYP010000013.1, forward strand.
CTCGCCGATGGGCGGGTCCTGCTGAAAGTTGTCGGGAGGTAGCCAGTGATGCTCCGGCCCCACGAATCGCGCGAAATATTCCCATGTTCGCCGGGCAGTCTTCCGCAGAAAAAGCCGCTGGCGATCATCGATGTCTGTACGGCGACGGCACGACGGACGACCGAGGAACCACATGATCGCCGGCGAGAGGAACCATGCGATCAAAAGGGGCCCCGTAGCGATAGTCACCTCCGGCACGGCCTGCATACTTCCTGCTAACGTCCGGGCGGCCAGCAGGAATGCGATAATCGCCGCCGCGACCGGTGCGGGCCACATTGCCATAAACGTGCTTGCCAATGTGGTTCGCGCCTGACTACCAACATCGGACGCCGTTTGCCACTCCAGCAGGTGCCGACGGCTGATCAGGTGCCACTGAGTCCTGAGGATTTCAACTACGTAAACGGAGGCGTGGAATGGAATCAGAAGCAGCTCAAGCAGGCTGATCGCCCAGCCTCGCAACTCCTTGGCGCCGGCGTATGGGAGGTAAGTGGACCATCTCAGACGCCTGGGCTTGGAGGCCGTTGCTCGTAGTGAACGCATGAGGTCCGGCAGGAGGAATACGATCACAAGCATCGCCGTCCATGCTACTGTCGCGCCCGGCGCCCAGAACCATCCCATCAGCAAAGCCGCCAGCATCGCCGCGGGGACCAGCGTTCGTCGGAGGTTGTCCATGATCATCCACTTGGCAAGCATGCTCAGGGGGTTCCATCGTCGCCTCCTGCCGGGCCCGGGGACACGGGCCAGCAGCCAGCGAGCAATCTGCCAGTCCCCTCGCGCCCATCGGCGCTTGCGGTTAATATCAGCCAGATAGTGCTCCGGATGGTCTTCCAGCAGCTCCACGTCGCTGAGGAAACCGCACCTTGCATGGCAACCCTCGATCAAGTCATGGCTGAGAATCCGGTTGTCGGGGAACCTGGCGCTGACTGCGGCATCAAACGCCTTGATGTCGTAGATGGCCTTGCCGACGAATTGGCCTTGGCCGAACATATCTTGGTAAATGTTGGAGACCTCACGAGTGTAGGGGTCCAGCCCGACATCCCCGGCAAACAGGCTGGCAAAACGAGATCGTTGCGATTGAGGCAATGAGACAGCCAGCCTCGGCTGAAGGACGCCGTATCCCCGCACCACGTAATGGTTGGAAGAATCCACCTGCGGGCGGTTTAAGGGATGAGCCATGGCCGCGGCCATCTTCCAGGCGGCCTGCGGCGGCAACTGCGTGTCGGCATCCAGCACGATGCCGTACTGAACACTGCGCAGTTGAGCAGTGTCCCCCTCGACCAGCGAAAATGGTTCGGTCGCTCCCGTCAAAACCAACCGGTTGAAGTGCTCGATCTTGCCGCGTTTCCGCTCGTGCCCCATCCATCGCCGCTGGCTTGAGTTCCACATGCGTGGCCGGTGCAAGAGGTAAAATATCGTTTGGCCGGCCCCCGCATATTGGGCGTTCAGCTCGCGGATTCTCGCCAACGCACGCTCAAGCAACAGCCCGTCCTCGGGCATCTGCTCCTGGAGAGCGTCTGGCATATCCGTCAGGAGAACCATCAGCAGATTCGGGTCCATGTTGCCCAGATAACGCAGTTCAAGGTGTTCCAGCAACTTGTCGACCGTGGCCGCAGAGGAGAGCATTGCAGGAACGATGACTGCGGTGCGATGGTCATCGGGAATCCCTTTGGAGAAGTCCAGCCGCGGCAGGGCTCGGGGCGGAATCAACAGGCTCACCCAGGTGTTCACTAATGACACTGCCGACCGGGAGACGACCAGGATGACTGCGATGCTCATGGTTGTCAGCCACCACCAGGGCGGTCCGGGTTCAATAATCAACACCACTGCTAACGACAGCAAGGTAGTTACTATAGTGATAGCGAGTAAGTACACCGGCAGCGCCCGGCGGAGCAGGCACCTTTCTACGCGTTGACGCAGGTACGGACGGTAGTGAATCTCCGACTCAGTCTCGAAACGGCCCTGGCCAATCAGAAAGTAGCCGACCGTTCCCTCGCATGGATCGGTCTCAGGACGCTGCGTTCGTTCTGTCGCGAGTCGAAGGGCGACCGAAGCGACATCATCCTCTTCTCGACCGCTTCGGCGCGACAACTCCTCGATTTCGTGCCGGCAGAGATCACGTGAGCGGAAATCCATTTGGAGATGCACACCACTGGGGTCCTGGCGAAGGATCGCCTCCACAGTGCTGAGAGACTCGACCATGTCCCGCCAGTCGTTCCTGGTCAGTTGCCGTAGGCTGGTGATGCTATGGCTGATGGAAGCTTGATCCACTGCCTGGTCATGGCTTTCTGCTTGCCGGATCATCTCCAGAGTCTGCCCGCGTTCCGACAACTCCTGTTCGATCCAGTTGATCACCAGTCCCATGGCGGGATGCGTTCCTTGCAGGCAGGAAGTCAGCTCCACTATAAACGGGGCAGACATCAAGGGTTCGGATCGCACAAAATCCGCCAGGATTGTAATCAGAGACTTCGGATCCATCTGAACCGTCTGGACGAAACGCTGGGACCAGTCTGCCGCGGATTCGCGGTGTCGTCGGCGCCATGCGATCCGGCGCGATACTCGCCGCAGATTCTCCACAAGGGCAAGGCTTATCATGATCGGTACGGCCCAAAGCTCGCCCAGCTTCAGGGGATGGACCGTCTGATAGGATCGGATGAAATGGGAGATGTTCTCGGCGTCCACCCGCCCCTCCGTGTGCGAGACCAGTTCAATAGCCATCTCGTAGAGGCGAGGGAATCCCTTTAGAGGCCCCGAACTCAGGCGAGGAAGTTGCCTGCTATAACCCGGAGGGAAAATCAGGCGGATATAGTCGATCTGCTCTTCGATGAACGTGTAGTTCTCTGCCAGCCATTTAGCGGCCGGCATCTGCGGGTTACCCTCCCTTATGGCCTCCGCGATCTCCTCGTACGACTGCCGGATAGCTCTCTCGTTCTCTGCGAGCCGACGCAGGAGCATCTCCGGACCCGGGGCCGGAGATAATCTGTGTTCGGTCGCCAAAGACCGAGCATGACTCTCAAGTTGAGTTGTACTGAACAGTCCTTCTCGAAGAGGGGGTTCAACGTCATTCGTCTCCCCGACGTCGATAGGTCTGTCTCCAGCCAAGACGTGCAGCCGTTGCCATAGTATGTGAACACCATGCCGGATGATTCTTACTATTCCCACAAATCCTTTCTATGTACTGAGACACTGAACCTATGTACCCCCCGCGGATAGGTGCCGAGCGGACATAAAAGCCAGTTGTCCGACAATGAGACTCAGGCAATACTCTATAATAATGGTCAATATGTTAATGATAATAAAAGTATTAGGTATAGGGAAGAGCTTTTAATATTATTAGCTCATTGTGCTGACTATTGGATAGCCCATGTGTTTGAGGAAGGGAGACCTATATACTATGTAGCCGGAGCCTCGCAAGTTGGCTACAATCCGTGATTGTTTGATTACAAATCATAATAACCTTTAAGACATCTGCAAAATAAGTGATTTTAAGTATGAGCCAAAGCGGACACGAGATGAATTTTACAGCAAGCACTGATTTCCACAACGTGAGTATGAGTTTTGATGTATTTTAAGGCAAAAAGGCCTTTTGACAGGCAGGGCATCTCTGATGCACCTGTCGATGCTCTTTAAAAAGTTAATCGTTCAGCATCAATAGGAACAACTCAGCCGGTCATACGTTGCTGCGGTGGCCGGGCAAATGTCCGGTAGCACCGCATCTTTTCGGGCTGCTTGAGCAGTATGGCGGCGGCAACGCCTGTGAGACTGGCGGTCAGATGCGCTATCGTCATTTGATTACGCACCGTCTTGAGCGAGTAATGCGTGGTCTGTTCGACTTCACGATCGCCCAGCCGGGCAAAATACTGTTCTACGAATTCTCTATCCTTAAACATGTCCTTGAATTCTTTTGAATCTCTCGGCACACGAGCGCGTGCATCATCTGTGACATCGAGATATTTGGTGCAGCCGTAGCAGTTGCCGGTGGAAAAGGAAGGATGGTGTGCCGGGCAGGTATGGTCATATTCTGCGGCAACTTTTTTACTGGTCCTTAAGGGACAACGGAACTTGATGCGTTCACGATTGTCCTCGTGCCATCTGCCTGCAGATTTCATTTCAAGACCTGAATCGCAGAGCGGACAGCCGTGTGGTCCGAACATCTTGTCGTCTTTCTGATTTCTCGGATTGATGGGAATATAAGGATTTCCCTTCATCTGCCTGACAATGCAGGTGTACAAGTCTCTGACATCGTATGCCTTGTCGCCGAGGAAGATAAAGCCTTTCTTGAGCTTATATCTGCGTTTGAGTTTCCTGAGCAGGATAAAGGCGACTTCCTGATCGGTGATGTTGTTTGGCAGGGTTACTTCCACAAGTGCTATACCTTTTTTTGAGATGATGACGTGTGTTCGGTAGCCCCAGAAGAACAGCATGTTTTCCTTCTTGCCGTTGATCACCCGGCAGGAGTAGTAGCTTAAGGTTGCAGCGGGATTACAGCGAGGTGTCTTCTCCTTGTTGGCGGTATTTCGGTTGGGGTTCTTGAGGTTGTTTTCTTTGGTGGCGGCCATGACAGGTTTTGAGTCGATGATGAATTCATCGAGCGTAACACATCCCTGCTCGATGAGTCGTTGATTGAGACTGTGGTGGATGTCCTTTAGCATGGAGTGGCCTGAAAGCGGTAGAATAGATAATGGTTTATTGAGGCGTTTTACCGTCTCGAAAACCATCTTGCACTAAACGCAGGATTACGATTTCAGAGGTTTTGGCCTGTTTTAATCACCGCGTGGGAAATCTATCGATGATTTTGGGGGATTCCGTCTTTAAATCGGGGTAGAATTTAGTTTTTTGGAACTCAAATTGAATATGTGGGCAAACCGGCAGCGATAGCCCGAACTTTACAGTAAAGAGATTGATACGATAAACTGTGATCCTTCCGACCGTTTTTTTTCTTCTCGGCTGCATACAGATGACTGCCGGGCCGGGATCCTTTTCGATATTCCTTAAAATAAGTGCATATTTTATCAGCAAGGTAATGATTGTTGTAACACACCTGCTGATACAACCTTTGCCGCTTCTAACGTAGATCAGATTTTTACCGTGTCCGGCGGGCGTGTCTTCTTTCTTTAAGGCCGGCATTTCAGCCGCCCGAAGCCATTACTGCAATACTCATCAACAAATCTCTCTTGTTTTCCTGTTAGCTTAGTTTGCTTATTTTTTTCAATTTAATTTTACTCTTTTATATGCGTTTTGATTAGTTCTTTGATTATGGTTTTGACCTGTTCCGGCAGTTCCGGCCAAGCCTTGACAAGCTGCCTCGAATCAGGGTATATTTGCAATAAATTGACCAAGCCGGTGGACAAGACAGGATTTACGTTTTCTGTAAGTGTTTTATTATCAATGCTATGTCGATTTGCCTTAAGGGGTTCGCCTCCCCTTGGGGGTGTTTTTTTTAACTATTTTCTATACCTATGGCACAGGTTGCCTATTGTCTAATTCTATTTTTCCTTCGACCAATGATTGATAACAAAGATGACCAGCGATTTATGAAAATGGCGATTGAGCAGGCTCGGATTGCCGAGGAGAACGGTGATGTGCCGATTGGTGCGATTATTGTTTATGAAAACCAGGTAATCGGCAGGGCGTATAACCAGCGGGAGCAGTTGAAAGACCCGACTGCCCATGCGGAGATAATCGCTCTGACTCAGGCCGCGGCGTTTCTCGAAAGCTGGCGGTTGCACGGCTGCACTATATATGTGACACTGGAGCCGTGCCCGATGTGTGCCGGGGCGCTTGTACTGGCCCGGCTCGACCGACTCGTATACGGATGCAACGACCCGAAGACAGGAGCGGTCAGAAGTCTGTATAATATTGTTCAGGATGAAAGACTCAATCACCGCCTCGAAGTGACCTCCGGTGTCCTGGCGGACGAATGCAGCCAATTATTGCAGGATTTCTTCAAACGCCGCCGAATCGTGAACAATTAGTCGTAATCACGTCACGATGGTTTTTCGTCTCGTATGCGGACTTCGAAAACACAGCGTTTGGAGCCTCTCAGTACCGATTCCTTAAGTTCAACATCGATGGTTTTGTCCAGGATAGTTTCGTACGTATATTTCTGCCAACCGATGGAGCATTGGCAAAAATACGCCGGTGTGATTTTACTGTTGACCAGGCCGCAGACGCAGTCCCGCTCGGGCGTTGTAATTTTTATTATCCCGTTTGCTTGATCGTACTCGAATTTCTCACCCTGCGAGCGTTCCATGTGTTCGAAAAAGCCTTTGGGATTTCCCTTGTATTTTTCGGCCCAGGCTAATGTCTTGGCGCAATTTCTACCGAGTTGCTCGATGATTTCGAGCCGCTGCTTTTCATTAAGATGCGGCTCAAGCAGTTCCCAGAGTTTGGCTAATTGTTTTGATGTGTGATCCAGCCACCATTGTTTTCTAAAAAGCTCTCTTTGCGCCTTTTGAAGTTCTTCGTTTTCGGTATTGTTTTCCTGTGCAGCAATGCATGAATCATCGAGCATTACAGCGGCGGCGCACGAACACATTCCCATACCGCAGAAGCGGCCTAATAATTCACGTCTTTTCATAATCAACTCCTGTTATTTTTCCTCGCCCATTAATTCGGCGACTTTAGGTTCTATAGCTTCGGCCCAGATTTTATAGCCGGTCTTGTTCGGATGCAGGAAGTCCGGCATGATTTCCTTCGTCAGTGTGCCGTCATCCGTCAGGAACTTTTGATTGATATCCATGTAATAAATCGTTTTGCCGTCGGCGATTCTCGATGCAAGCAGGCTCGCTTTAGCGTTCTTTTCACGCTGGGCGCCTGGTTCCGGATTGCGCGGGAAAATCGCCAGCAAAAGAATCTTCATCTTTGGAAACTGTGTACGCAGCCGCTTACAGATAGTGATGATTCCGTCTGTGATTTCCTCGGCGGTATAGTCCTCACCGTTGGAATTGTTCGTGCCTATCATGACGATAGCAAGTTTAGGAGATATATTTTCGAAATTGGAATGATCCAGCCGCCACAATACGTGTTCTGTGCGGTCCCCGCCGAAGCCCATATTGACCGCGTTACGCGGTGCATAATAGGTATCCCAGATTTCTTTTCCTGTGTTTTCCCAACCGTGGGTAATGGAATCGCCTATCCACAACAAATCGACGTTTCCTTCTTTCAGCCGCTTGTTAACCGCCTCATGACGCGGCCCCCACCACGAAACGGCCCAATTGGCTGTTTGCTGGACAGGTGTTACGGCCGAGTGGGTTTTGCCTTCGACCGATTTGAAAGCGAGCTCCTGCTGGCTTGCACACCCGAATAGAATAATACTGGTCAGTAATAAAACGGCAATGGCTGTTAGTCTTCGTTTCATTTATTTCTCCTTTACAAATTTTCCAAATTCGAGGTCTACTTCCTTTATGTGTTTAATTAGCCAGTTAAACAGAAAAGTCCTTATATGATTCGCAAGCTCTTTTGTCGCGTTATCTTCCTCGAAGTCCAGCTCAAGACGCTCCAGGGATTCTTTGAATTCTTTGTGCAGTTCTTTTTGATGCTCTAATCCCGGGTAATGGTGTTCTGTCATTTGCTTTTCTTCTTCGGAGAAGTGGAAGCTCGTATAATCCACCAGAAAGTCGAGCGTTTTAGCTATTGTTCCCTCGCCCTGGTTCGACTCGATTGCTTCGGAAACATCATTAAGTCTCTGTATCAGCATTTTATGCTGCACGTCTATCGTGTCGATGCCTACAGATAAGCTTTCGTCCCATTCGATTTTTTCCATCTTTTGTCCTTCTGACAACAGAATTTCAGTTGGTTTTTCAAAACCACTGAGGCTTATACCACAATCGACTACGAATTTCAATGATTATTACTGTTGGCTTGATTTGGTGGTGTTGTTTTGTGGCCGGTTTATAAAAAATCTTGCTTTATACTATCTTCATTGTTTTTCCGCGACAAACAATTCTCCTTTGTACCATACATCGTATCGGTTTTCCGCAAGGAACAAATACCTGTCCATGTCAATAATTGTCCTGCAAATGTCGTTGTCGGCGGAATTACGACATAATTCAAGGAATTCATCTGAGCTGCTGATGCCTCTCGCCGTTTCGCTCCTTGGGTAACTATCTTTGGTGTACTTATCCGAGAAATAAAAGCCGATATACTTCTTTTTTTGTCGCATTCTTGATAAACCCCATGTAAGGATTCTAAAGGACCAATTAATGAATCTCAATCTGTGTGTAATCTGCGTATTTCCTCCTATAATATGATGACAACATGTCCTACACATAATATATGGTGACTTCATTTCAATTGCGTAGTCTATTGCGCCATCAGTTAATGAGCCGCACGCACCGAAAAATACAACTGCCACAGGATTTACTTCTACTTGTGGCTCGAAAATATTGTCTTTTATAAATTCGAAGTTATCAGGATTGTTTTTTCTATGGATATGTTCGTATATCTGATTCCACCTTGGATCTATATCTGTTCCTATTAGCTTAAAATTCGGCAGACGTGATGCAAGATCACGCGTATGTCTGCCGATTACACATGCGGGATTGACGATTATTTCGTTTCCATTCCTTTGCTTGTGGGTTGCGATTAATTTGATAATGATTTTTTTCAAATATGCATCTCTTCTGCCTCTGAGCAGTAAACCAATATCGGATGAATAGGGAAATCGGCTTTCTGGAAAACCCGGAAATTGTTGGTCCCAGCGTTCGGAAAGCTGTCTTGTATGTAGCTCTAACAATTCTCTTTCAAAATTTCTATTAGATATAATCTTTCTTCTGAATTCATCGAGCAATCCCGTCAGGACTTTTAGACCCTCTTGTAATTGTAGTTTCCTGTTTAACATTTTCTAAATAGTCTTCTGTTTTTTATCAATATTTTTCATATCATAGACTATTTAAAAGTTAATTCTATTAATTTTATTTCGCCTTTAAAGATTCCTGTCTCGCGGTAATACGTTAAATATTCTATGCGTCCATTCTCTCTTGATAATTCTGGGTGAGCTAAGCCGCAATAGGACCACATTTCGCTACTTGTCGGGGCAAGGCATTCAACTGCAACCTGGACATCCGACCATGGACCTTCGGGTCGGTCCGCCGTTCTTATCATAATTTTGTTCTCTAATTGTCTGCTGTAGGCGGCGAGATACTTTTTGATGTGTTTGTTCCAGTGAACGCTCAGCATCGGAGCGGCGTCCATAACCGATACGGCATCGGTAAAGTCCCTGCTCCAGCGGCCCTGGACGGCGTAGAATCGCCATTCGCTGCGTTTGAGCGCATCCTTGAATTTGACGCGTCCGACAATGCAGGGCCATGACACGCCGCCCTGGTCGTCCTTATGTGTGTCACATCCGTATGCGTAAATCCAGTCTTCGACAACAACCGCCCCCTGGCCGATGTGCACGTCGCCTTTCGGGAATAAAATAGTTTCGTCATCTAAATCCGGCCTGATTTTGGGCCTGATTAGCTTTTGATCGGGGCTTTTCCAGACTGCAAGAGAATGACCCAATACTTCGAAATCGAACGGTCCGTTGCTGCCTGCAATCAGCTTGGAATAAAACACAAACGCCGAGTTTCCGTTGGGATCGACGATTACAGGACCGGGCCATAACCCATATCGCGAGCGCTCCTGAGAGGGGACATCCTGTCGAAAGTGAACGTTGTTATAGGCCAGCTCCTTTTCGGTGAAAGGTAAAAACTCGCCGGGGACACCTGTTGCGTCAATAGGTTCGTTAAAGTCACTTATTCCGTCTTGCGCGTTCAAATCTTTAGTCCAGCACCATGAACTCGAGAGCCAGCTATTGCCGTTATAGCCTGGCTTGGTGAGTACCGTATCGCCGAACAGCCATACCGAACGGTCCCCGAAACGTGCGCTGAAACCGCCGTCCCTTGAACGAATCACTTTATGAAACTGCAGGGGGCCTAAATCCCGAATTGATAAAACTTCTAATGCCGTTTGATTCTCGGAGGAGGTTGATTGCCGATCCGGTTGTGCGGATTCGCAGATATTTTGTGGGATAAACAGAATAACGCTCGTTAAAAAGATTTGAAATAATTTGTGAGTCATAAGAATAATCCTTTCCACCTGCCGATTTTTACCTTTCGCCAAAACACGATGATAAGTCTTAATATCAGCAGCTTTAAGAGTCTGTAAGAAATAACAGCAGGGGTATTCCCACCGTCGGTCTCGTAATTACGCATACGATACCAATGAACACCAAGAAAAATCTCATGAACGGTATCATTTTTCCCAAAAAATCTGTCTAAGAAAACCTGCATTGGTTGCGATTTATGTTTGAAAACGATTGATTTTGATGTTATATTCACGAACAATTGAATAAGAATAAATTATATCGGGACAATTAGCTAAATAGTAAATAGTCAATATTAAATAGAAAATTGTACCGGAGAGGTGTCCGAGCGGCTTAAGGAGCAGCCTTGGAAAGGCTGTGTAGGGCTTGTCCTTACCGCGGGTTCGAATCCCGCCCTCTCCGTTTTTTTTAGGGAGTCTTCTGTAGTTTTTTTTGACCATGGCCACCATGGTCGGTTTTTCAGCTTATCATATTGCGCCGGATCTGGGGCGGGGCCTGCGTTCGGGAGGGGATTGGTTGACCGGCTCTGATTTATCTTGCTCTGGAGTTTCTATTGAAGTCTCTTTAACAGGTGTCGGTTCCGGTGCCAGTTCCGGAGCCGGTTCTGGTTCAGTAATCGTTGTTGAAACAGCTTTTACCTGAGCTGCAATCTCAAACGGATAAAAGGCCGCGCAATAATAAAACAAAGCTCCCCCGAGCAGGATAAGAATACTGACTATGATGATTCTTGGTTTGGTCGGCATATCCAATATTTACCTTAATTCTATAACAAATATTGGTCTGTCTTTACAATAATCCGTGCAATTATAACAAATTTTATAGCCGATTGCCAGTAATTTTACATTTTTTTAGCCTATAAAAAATATTCACCTTGTTAACCGAATCTCCATCTGAAGATCGTCAGGCCAAAGATACCCCAATATGCAAGCACACTCAGGAGCAGAACAACCTTGACGCCGAAACTGTGTTTCTGCACAGCCGCAGACCGGCGGAAAATCAGTACTGTTGCAGCCAGGACCACAAGCAGCAAAGTTACTGCTGCAAAACTTACTGCCGGATCGAGTGCATTCGTCACGGAGTTGTCCGGTATAAGCGTCCCAGCGGCTATTTTTTGAGCCGTCTCAATCCCCTTCGGATCAGAGATAGCGCCTCGCCAGTATGGAATTCGTGATGACATTCTAAGTATGGATTTGATGATATGGGCGCCTGCAATCGTCGGGAGTAAGAGCAGGGCAAACGTTTTGACTGCTGCCCCGGCAGGCGCCACCTTCCGGCCGGAGGCTAACTTGGCCAGAGCAGCCACAAACAATAACACCAGGGCGGGAAATACGACGAACATGATAATTGCAGAGACAAAGTTGGCTGTTGACCCTGTTATTCCAAGAGCATTTGTAAAATGATCCGGTACCCACATCATAATTGCCAGGGAAACCGACCACTCCGAGAGAATCTCATAGACGACAAATGCACTGACCAACAGGATGAATCCGACCTCCGCAGGCTTCAGATCAGCGGAGGTGAAAAAATCGGAGAACGGCCGCCGGATAGAGAATCGGATATTCTGATTGGGGCATGTTTTCAAACATTGCGTACACAACAGGCAATCCCGGTTATCTCTAATCGTAGCCGGGTAGAGATTGCTCGTGCATGAGCGGCCGATCAGTCGATAATGATTTTTCTTTACAATACAATCTTTTGTTTTACAACTCCTGCAGACGGATGGATCGTCGGCCCGCCACTCAAATGGTGATATGAGGGCATACAGGCCGAGCAAGTGTCCTACCGGGCAGACGTAGCTGCAGAACGTGCGCTTCTGGAATATCAGGGAAGTGTCTACCGCCAGGATTATCAGCATCAGCATGTAGAGTGCCATTTGACGAGGAATTCGGTTCACGGCCAGAGTGTGTACTCCCACAATCCAAACGAGTGTGTAGAAGATGGTTACCACCCAGCCGCTCTTTAGGATGCCGGGCACTTGCAGTCTGAGGCCTATTCCTGACGCCCAGTATGTAATAAGTTCCATGGGGCAAACGGTACACCATAAGCGGCCTAAAAAAATGGCGGCGATGATTATAACGGGCCACCAATACGACCAAACTACCAAATTTGAGAGGTTGGTACTTCGAAGAAAATAGATAAAATCCGGATCATCCGTTGTCACTCCAAGGCCGCCGGCGATAAGCAGTATGAAAACAGTCAGCATAAACATTTGTGGTACGATTGGAAACCACTTCGCTTTGAATAATCCACGGATATATTTAATTTTAAGCAGATTCATCTAATTGCCTGACTCCAGTTCAATCCTTATATCTATTAAGTACCATAAAAAATGATTAACGACAATATTTTCGTTCGCAAACCGCTATAACCTCAGTACGAACTAAGTTTTGCGGTATTCTACAGGAAGGGGGCGGTGCTCGCATCTTTGTTTTTAGAATTGATATTTATGGATAAGGTATAATATTTGATTCTAAATACTACGGCAGGAAGCAACAAGCTTCCTGCCGAGGACGAATCAGGGACAATTATCTCATAGGACATGTCCCCTGGAGGTTGGTCGGATTGAAATCTTCGTCTTAAAAGCCGTAAACCATTTTTAATTGTTCCTCTGTCGGCATATTCGGATACCATTCTCCCCTCGGGCCGAGGTAACCCGGGCCGCTTTTTTTGAGTGTTACGGGTGTTTGAGAGCCGTTCGAATTGGTAATCCAGACGGTGACCTGCGTCTGCTCTGTTACACATTGCGGCTTTGATACTGTTTTTGTCAGACTCAGGTTTACCACTATATGTCTTGCACGCGGCTCTTCCACTACGACAACCTCAGGTATGGGCGGGCCGATACGAATGAATCCTCCTATAAGCGGGCTGGTTATAACGAATTTCCTGTGAGGGGGTGTAAAAATAATCGGCCCTTCATGTCTGCTATGTCCGAGTGGTACGGCTATCATGGAGCTTCGCCTGATGTGTGGCCGGGCCGTGGCTTTCGAGCCGGCGTCATTGATAAAAAGAAATACAGCGGCTGTAAACATGATTGTCAGGATTAATTTATGCTTAACCATGGTTCTTGCCTTTCCCTGAGAGGTTATTAATTTATTTTCGTATATGACCGAACCGGAACATCAAATCACCATTCATGTTATTGACTTAACGGGTTAAAAATTATCACATATCTCAAAGAGCCGATAATTCGTAGTTCTCTAAATATATAAGGCATTATGAATAAAAAAAGTAACAATTTTAGATCTCATTTAGTGACTACACTCCGGCTAAATTGGTTTTTCTGATGCTTTTTCGAGGATATAACAGTCCCCGTTTGGTCCGGATAAAGTGTATGTTTCTGTATTTGGCTTAATGTTGCATGTCTAAAACGCCGAATAAAAACTGCATATTCCTGACCTTACGGGCTTTGTGGAAGGTAATTGGAAGGGGGTAATATTATGATTGAACAATGTGATATTCAGCAGGTATGTCGAAACAAACCGAATGTTCAATTACATTCTGACGGGATGAAAATGAACAAACAGTTTACTTTTACGGGTCGTATCCATAGTGTTAAGTGTGCAATCCGCGGCATTAAGATAATGCTGGAATCTCAGCATAACGCATGGATACACGCAATTGCATCGTTTATCGTTTTGTGTACCGGCAGTTTTCTGTGTCTTTCTCATATTCAGTGGTGCTTTCTGGTTCTGGCGATCATGGCTGTCTGGACGGCCGAGGCCATGAATACGGCCCTGGAGCTGCTGGCCGATGTGGCCTCCCCCGAGTTCCATCCGCTTGTGGAAAAGGCAAAGGACGTAGCCGCAGGAGCGGTGTTTATTTCAGCAATGGGTTCTGTCATTATCGGATTGCTCGTCCTCGGCCCGGGCCTGCTCAAGCTGGCCGGAATCGTGTTTTAACCGTATTATCCGAATCAGCCTATAAAATACCTCTCAATCACTTCTCGACGTTTTTTCCGGACATAATCGACGAAAGAAAGATTTGATTGTCGAATAACAAAAGATATCTGGCTTTTTAGCGGCAGGTGCTATACAATTCTCCGGACCATGATGGTTGTTGCTTGAAGGAGATACCGATGGGAACAGAGCAATCGAGAATAAAGGTCGAATATGGAATGGACGTTACCCTTGTGACGTTTAACGATGAAAGAATCGTCGATGAAAACCAGATACGAGAGCTTCATAAGTCGTTCGAACCTGTGGTAGAGAGAAACCAGAATAAAAAGCTGGTGCTGAATTTTGATAATGTGAAATTCATGACATCGGCTCTGTTAGGTCTTCTGGTCCGAATTCACAAGAGGGTAACCGAACATGGCGGTCGGATTCAGTTGTGCAACCTGGACACGAATATACATAGAGTCTTCGAGATAACGAAACTGACGAAGATATTTGATATTACCTGAAGTTACAATCCTGCGGCGTATAAAGACCAAAGGGATGTCAGTCTAATCTGATACCCTGCTGCTCAAGCCACATTTTCAGCTCTCCCATTTCACTGTTGAATATTTCGTTGTCGTAATCTTCTTCGAGCTTATGGATATTGCCGGCCAGTTCGGGCTGTTCCTGTACGACTTCGTTTATTTTTTTCTCAAACTCGTCGCTGATTAATCTTAAATCTTCAAGGTCAGTCTCTATATCCAGCATCCCGACCAGGCGCCGTGTTACGGCTTCGATACACCGCGGATTATTTCCCTGGACGTATGCCGGAGTTGTTGCCATAAGGCTTACCATGCTAATATTGCGTTTGCGACAGTTGGCCGTGAGGTGCGTAGTGAAGCTGGCTGGTCCCTCATAATTTGAAAATTTTACTCCGTAATGTTGGAAAGTCGTTTGTAATTGAGGGTTTGAAACGGAGCAGAAAAGCCTCGGTTCCCGTGTGTGCGGCACGAGGCCGGCGACGCTGCCGATGAAATATATCATTTCGACACCGAATTCCTCACACAGTGTGAAGATACTATCGGCGAAATCGTCCCATCGCAGGTTGGGTTCTTTGCTCAGAAAAAGTATAAGATTGCTTTCTTCGCTGTAATAAAAGGTGCTTGTCTGCGTTTCATATTTATCAATCAGGCCGTTATTTATCCTGGTATGCGGCCTGAATAATGCCGTTATTTCCATAGAGCCGGGGAAATTGTAAATATAGAATTTGTCCGGTTCGATCTCGGCTAATTTCCGGGCATCGAGTTTACTGATGAGGCATTTCACGGTTCCCGTCGAGACCTCACCGCTGTCCATCCAGCCGGACAGCCCTATTAAAAGCCGGGGATTATTCAGGTTCGGTTTCTTAAAAATATGTAAACTCTCAGATGGCATTATTAGCTCCTGAAAACGTAGGTCGCCTGTTTTTCTCATTAATAGCTTTTTCAATGGCTTTGTCAATAGCTTTTAGCAGCGGTTCAGTGATTATGTCTTCTCCGCCGGCGCCAATCTTTAAAAGTGTGCTTCCTTTTGTAATGGATGCGGCTTCGATTGTCACGTCTGCTCCATTCGCCGATTGACCGTAAAAAATATAACGTCCCGCCTCTCGGTCCTGTCGCTCAAGAGCGATATCAAGCTCTTCGAATACTGCCTTCATAATCTCCGGTAACTGAATCAGGTGGACATGAACTTCCGTGATAATTCGTGTTTCAGGCTGATTTATCCTGGATTGAGATGTCCGTATCGGCTCCTGAAAATTTTTAGCTTGCCGGTCGCATCCCGATAGGCTGACTGCCAAAACAAATATGCAGAACTTGCGGTATTTCATTTATATCTCCGGTTTACTGCGGCTTCTCAGACACAGAATGCCTTAAACTCACCGTGACAATTACGTATTATTTATTATATTGGTCTTTTAATGTGGTTTCCATTAAAGAATTGATATCAATATTTGAAAAATAGCAACCGGGTGATGCTTATTTGAGGCAGTCGATAAGAAGCTTGTAAAAATCATCTTTGGCATATTGCTCGATCCAGGGCTTATGACCACATCGTGACAGGCTGAAGTATTGAAGATTGTAAATAAACAAAAGGAGCGACCTATAGATTAACTTGCCGGGATGAGGATCTTCGTCACCATGAATCATTATGACAGCGGCTCGTATATCTGCGAATTCCGCGGGCTGAATGTTTTGTATTTGCAGCGATATCGCATCAGCCCAGGTTTGCCTGATACCTTCTTCATCGAAATACAACACATCGTCTACACAATCATCACATAGTTTGTAAGACTGGATTTGAGAATAAATTGCCCCCAATTCGGCTAATAATTCATTTCTAAGCTTGCGGTCGTCTTCCTCCTCGAGACGGGCCTGAATGCTCTCGATTTTCTTTTGCATATCGGGTTTTATGCGCTGTGCCATGTTATTTTGATATACGCGTCTGGAATTCTCGTCGAAAGTCCCGCAGCCGATGAGTATGACACGGTTGACTTGTTCCGGATAACGAGCCGCGTATGTCAGAGCGAGCATGGCGCCCCATGAGAAGCCGACAAGGTATAAGGGTTTGTTCTGTGGGATTTCTAAAAGTACGTTGTGTAAATCCTCCACATGAAGGGCAACCGTCAACGGGACGTCACCGCTGAGCCGCTGCAGCGGTTCGAGTACACGGAAGCTGCCGGATAGATATCGTGCAACAGGAGCCATTTCTCCCGGTGCACCGGGGCCGCCGTGCAGCAGAACCACATATGACCCGCTGTCGCCGTATTTGCGGACTTCGATAGAATCGTATGGTTGCATAATCGTTGAAAGTTACTCCTTTTACCGATTCGTTTTTAACTTTGAACATAATATTATCCAAAAACGGTGAATAAATCAAGTAGTAATATAGATTTGCGAACGTATGGATAGACCTTGACGTATGGAAGAGGGACTGTACAATCAGGTATGATATTAGGAACATGTCAGGTTTCGATTTGCCGAAGCTGTTAATGAGGTTGGATATATGAAGTCGATTATAGAACAGTATTTCAGGCATATCGTTTTTGTCCTGTTTTTCTTGTTTTTAACCGATTTTTCGACGGCTATTGCTAAAAATGACGACGATAAGCTGTTCGAGCAATTCAGAGATCCGCCACGCGAGTTTACTCTTATTCCGTTATGGTCATGGAACAATACGCTTGATCCGGAAGAATTGAAACGGCAGATTGACCTGATGATGGAGAAAGGCGTCTACGGTGCCTTCATGCACGCCCGTGCGGGCATAGAAAAGAGCGAGACGCCGTATTTTTCAGATGGCTGGTGGAAGGCCATTGAGGCATCTGTCGAATACGCGGATGAAAAAGGTTTCCTCGCTTGCCTGTATGACGAGGACAAATGGCCCAGCGGCAGCGCCGGCGGCCGGACTTTGGCGCGCAACCCGAAAGAATTTGTCAAAAAAGGTTTGAGGTATGAGATTGACCGGATAACTGGACCTGCCGACTATGACGTATCTGCTTCCGATGCACTGAAAATCTTCGCCGTGCGTATCGATGGCACCGACAGGTTCAGGACTTCCACACAGAGGGATATCACGGAACTGCAGGGCAAGAAATTTAGTGTCCCACGTGGCGAATGGGCTATATTAAAATTTTCGGTGATTGAGGACCGGGACAGGCAAATCGATTATCTCGACAAAAATGCTGTAGCAGCATTTATCGATATTACCCACGAGGAATATTTCAAACGATTCGGCAAATATTTCGGCACTACAATCCCCGGCGTTTTCTTCGATGAGATTTTTTTCAGGCCGAACGGCCGTGACGTTTTACCCTGGACCGACGACCTTGCCGATACGTTCCGAGACAGAAGAGGTTATAATCTACTTGAGGATTTGCCGTCACTTGTTCTAAACAGCGAGAAAACGGCCCGTGTGAATTACGATTTTTTAGATGAGATTTCCGAGCGGTATTATCAGGCGTGGTTCGACCAGTATGCTGCCTGGTGTGAAAAGCACAATATCTGGATGACCGGTCATACCGAAGAGTACCTGGATTCGTATAAACGACAGGGCGATTATTTCAAGACTATCGGCCGCCTCGACCGCCCGCTCACGGACAATGAGGAATTCCGTTACGGATTCCCGCGGTATATCGACACATTCAAACCTAAGCAGGTCAGCAGCGCTGCGCATATGGCCGGGCGAACGCGAGTCGGAACCGAGGCCATGGGGGGCGGCGGCTATATGATCACGCCGGAAGAGTATCGCTATGGCTTCTCGCGGTTCGGCGTCTGCGGCCTGAATTTTTTCATCCCCCATTTGTTCCATTATTCCCAGCGGAATGCCGAGGCGATTGAAGACTGGCCGCCAAGCTGGTTCTTCAGGAATCCGTACTGGAAATACTTTAAGCCTCTCGCCGACTACGGCAGAAGAATTTCGTACATGAATTCGCAGGGCCGTCACGTGTGCCATGTTGCCGTGCTGCATCCGCTGACCGATCAGTGGGTGGCGGGTTATATCGGCGATACCGATATGAGCTATTTCACCGAGGTCCAGCAGGTCCTGCTGAATAGTCTCATCGATTACGACATCATGTATCCGAGCTCTCTGGTCAGCACTGATTGTTCCGGTGGAAAAATGAAGCTGTACGACGAGGCATATTCCGTCCTTGTGCTTCCTTCATTGAATATTGTGACCAGGCAAATGACGGAGAAGATAAATGAGTTCGTTGCTAACGGCGGCATTATTGTCGCCGCTGGAAAAATCCCTTCGATACTCGGTGACTCGTATAATGAATCAGCCGGTAAATTGTCGCAGCTTTTCGGTATCGATCCGAGGTACGCAGGCAGGGAATATTATTATGTCAACAAGGAAAATTTCCGTCCCTATACCAGCAAACGTGTTGATGACGGATACGCATATTTTTCCAGTAATATGGTCAACCTTCCACTGATAGTCAAACAGCATACTCTCGATGAAATTCGAATCATCTCAGGCGACCCATCCATACTTCGTTTCCACCAGCGAAGGACGGGACAGGCAACTTTTTATCTTTTGATGAACGAAAGCAAAACGGGTGCAAGCTGGCGACTGAGTATGCCTGATTACGGCAATCCATATAGGCTGAATATCGAAAGCGGCCAAATTACAAAACTGGATTACCTGGATAAAAACGGCCGCATCGAGCTTGTACTTGATTTCAAACCCTGGGAGGCATTTTATCTTGCATTTGTCCCCGGTGACAGGCCGAAGATGCCGTACATCATCGACCAATCCACCCTTATGCAGCCGGAAATTTTATTGAAGAAGAACGGATTGAATGTCGCCGGTTACGCCGGGCCGGAACCTGTGCAAAAAGTTTCTATTCTTGCTTCGAACGGCGCCGAA
Source organism: uncultured Pirellulales bacterium (assembly GCA_964556885.1). GTDB lineage: Bacteria > Planctomycetota > Phycisphaerae > Sedimentisphaerales > Anaerobacaceae > CAZKYP01. Next base: position 26,716 of record CAZKYP010000013.1, read on the forward strand.
ATAACCGAAAGCTGGCAAAGCACGAATACCCTTCGAACAATCGATATAACCGGACCGTGGAATTTTCTGCCCGTCGGCAAACAGATTGACGATGTCTGGACCGACAGAATCGACGAAGTGACACTGGAAATTCCGGTGATGAAATTCTATACCGACTTCGATGGGCGGGGCGATGAAATGAAAATGCCGGATTACGACGACAGCCAGTGGGCAACGGTTAAACTGGCCGACGAATTCAGCTCACAAAAGGGCGGCCAGCGGTATTTGAGCACATGGAACGCATCTCAAATCGTCAGTTTCGACAGGAGCCACCATTTTCCATCTCTTGGCGGCGATAATGCTGAATTTGTAAAAACTATCAATATCGATGGGGATATTAAAAGTGCGTCGCTGACCGTGGCCGCAAGCCCGTCATTCCGGCTGCTTATAAACGACAAACAGGTTGGCGAATCCTCACGTTCTTCCGGTGCTCAGAAATTTGATATAGCATCGTTCCTTAAAGCGGGAGAAAATACCATTAGCATCGAAGTTCCCACGAACATGGGCCTTTTAGTCGAAGGTTTTGTCGAGACCGCGACGACAAGGTATCTTATCCTTTCAAACGATTCATGGACCATCCGGTTGGATAGGGGGCAGGAAAATGCCTTCGTTGTAACAAAGCCGCCGATGGACGGTATGGGCCGGGTGACATTCCCCGACAGGTCGCTGCAATATCCGGTTACGGGTTGGTACAGGCAAGTCCTGCCGCCCGGTGCGAAAAAAATAATGGTTCCGAAATCATCGGGCCGGTTGACATATTATCTGAACGGGCAGGAAGTTCAACCGGTTAGTAATGTGATTGATTTAGGCGGATTACCGAAACATCTCGGAACGGTTCTTGCTGTTAAATGCGTATTTTCTCAAATGTCCGATGGATTGCTGGAGCCGCTCAAGGTGCTTTGCACAGCAGAGCCTGTGAATCTTTCAGACTGGGCCGGATACGGACTGGGCTGGTTCACGGGACGCGGTGTTTATTCGAAGGAAATTAA
>CAZKYP010000013.1:27843-29552 GCA_964556885.1 uncultured Pirellulales bacterium
CCGGATACGGACTGGGCTGGTTCACGGGACGCGGTGTTTATTCGAAGGAAATTAATATTGGTGCTGATTATTTGAAGGAAGGAACGAAGCTTATACTCGATCTCGGCAAGGTCAACTGGTTTGCTGAATTGTGGATTAACCACAAGCTGGTGAAGTATTTCACATGGGGGCCGTTCGAGGCCGATGTCACCGATTATGTCAAACCGGGTGTCAATAATATATCCATTATTGTTTCGAACCTCAGAGCCAACGAGGCCTATTGGGACATCCCGGACCAAATGCTTGAAAATGCAAGGGCCAGGTGGTGGCACAACGGGGCGACCGACCGGGAAAAAGAGCGGCTGGATTCCGGCCTGTTCGGCCCTGTACGACTGGTTCCGTATAAACATATTGAGAAAAATATAGCCGACTTATAAACGATTTTATTCAGGACGAAAGGAGTATGTCACTATGGTGCGTAATCTGACGAGTCGATATTGGAAAAGTATCTTTTGTATTATTTGTGTGGCTTTTGTTTTAAGCAGCACGGGATGTGCGACAGGAGGGCAGGCAGGTCCTCGGCAGAAAGAAGCTCTCGTCGAATGGGAATTCTCTCAGGACATGACACCTGAGGGTACTCCGCCGACACTGCCCGAAAAGGTCGCCTGGATGAAACTCTCGATTCCTCATGTCTTTCGCCAGTCCGGCCTGCCGGATGAAGCGGCCGGCTGGTATCGCAGGACCTTTATGGTCGACGCCGCTGATGCGGATAAAAGGTTCTTCCTGCGGCTCGAAGGCGCTGCCACGGTTAAGGACGTTTATGTAAATGGACAGCATATCGGCAAACATCGTGGTGCATATACAGCCGCAGTGTTCGACCTGACACCGGGTATCAAATTCGGCCAGTCGAATACCTTGCTGTTGCGGGTGAGCAACCGCGACTCGGAGTCCCAGGACTGCTTGTCCCGCTCCACGCTTTATTACATCAACGGCGGCCTGTACCGCAAGGCATGGCTTATAAAAACCAGTGCGGTCCATATCTATCCCGACATGGGTTCCTGCGGTGTGTACCTGAAGCCCGTTAATATCACAGCCGAAAAGGCCGACCTTATTGTGCGAACGTGTGTACGCAACCCGCTCGACAAGGCCGTTCATGTTATTGTCCGTCATATTGTCACCGGCCCCGATGGAATCGAATGCACACGTTTCGAGATGCAGAAACCTCTCGATCCAAACGAAAAAGTCATGCTCAGCGTCACAGGTATTATCGAACAACCGAAACTCTGGGACATTAAAAAACCCAATCTGTATACCGTACGCACCGAGTTGCTGGCCGACGGCAAGCTCAGTGACGTCGTTACCGATACATGCGGTTTCCGCACAATTGCAGTCAGGGACAACAAGTTCTATCTCAACGGCCATGAGTTCCTGTCGCGCGGAGTCAATAAGCACCACCAGAGCGAGCACCACTGGAATGCCGTGTCCGATGACGAGCTGCGTCGCGAATGGGATATGATGATTGATATGGGATGCAATACTGTGCGGCTTGCGCATTATCCGCACAGCCGGCTCGAGTACGATATCGCCGATGAGAACGGCATTGCAGTATGGGCAGAGAATGGCCTGGCAGGCCAGCTCTGGAACGACCCGGGCAACGAGGAAAAACATATTACAAAGGACGGCGAACGCATCACCCGCGAGATGGTGCGGCAGAACTTCAACCATCCGAG
>CAZKYP010000014.1:0-20940 GCA_964556885.1 uncultured Pirellulales bacterium
ATTCGCCGGGGGATATGGTGCTTTTATTTGAGACAAAGGCCGGCTGGAACCAGCATGGCGGGCCGGAATTGTTTGCTTTCGATAACCACGATTCCAAAGGCGGCTGCTTATTATTAAATGACGGTACTGTTAAGTTTATCCGTACAAAGGAAGATCTCTACAAACTCCGCTGGAAATGATATATAATGAGGATGGAAAAGCCGACGAAATTTGTTAAGATGTGTACAAGAAAATTTATCCCGTGAGATAGCTTGTTTCATCTCACGGGATGAATCCGCACCCAGGAGGAACTCCAGGCCCTAAAGTGGAAATAAAAAACAATCCATCCCCACTCCCGCCGCGGCTTGGATAAGTCTCCACATTAAATTCCTATTAAATTGTACCTTCTTTACTTTTGATTTACTTTACTTTGCTCCTTTCCGTGTGTAATAAATTTTATATTGGATTGTGTAATTACGGTGTGTTATTATATTCATAATAGGCAAATATGAATCAGACATGTGTGATATTAGGTGAATTTTACGATGCAGTTCGAATGGGACCCGAAAAAAGCCAAATTGAACCGCAGGAAGCATAAGGTGTCCTTCGAAGAAGCAGTAACTGTGTTTTATGATCCGCTATCAGCTACATTCGACGATGCAGATCACTCCGTTGGGGAGCAGAGGTTGATTACTGTTGGCTTATCTTCTCAGGATCGTCTTCTTGTTGTATCGCATACGGAAAGAGGCGCAGCTTTACGCATCATTAGTGCTCGGTGTGCAACTTCGCACGAAAGGAAGAAACATGAAAACGAAAATAGATAATAATCGTAATGATTTGCGTCCCGAATATGACTTTGATTATTCGAGGGCCGTCCGCGGCAAGTATTGCAAGCGATTGCTGAAGGAAGGAACCAATGTGGTGGTTCTTGAACCGGATGTTGCCAGGGCTTTCGGCGATTCGGCCGCTGTGAACAAGGCCCTGAGGACGCTCCTTGATTTTTCACGCTCTACGCAACATTTGACAAAACGTACGGCTGCACACAGGAAAAAGACTGCAAACCGATAATCGTTCCGGTTTGACCAGACAGAATCGTAAGCGGAATCCGGAAAGGACAAAAAATAGAGAGCAAGACAGTGGACCGAGGCCCGTTTCTATTTGTGAAAGACCATCGGAATGGCGCGCTTTAGAAACTGGATGGGCACTCCCCACGGATCACGAAGCATTGCTATCTCGTCGCTGTTAGCGAATATTTTTGCATCATCGACTAAAGTTGCGCCTGCGGAGATCAGGTTTTGGCAGATTCCTTTTACATCGTCTACCATAAATGCGATGTGGAACAATAACGGATTCATCGAGCGATAATCCGGTATATCATCCGGTGGATTAATGTAGATTTCCAGCATTACATTTCCTTCGAGGTCAGATATAAAACGGGCGTTGGCCGGAGCAGGTCCTTTTCTGATGATTTTCATACCGAGATTTTCACAGTACCAATTTGCCATGCCGACCGGGTCCTGGACATTGATTGCTATATGTTCCAGAGTGATGGTATTGTTTTGGCCGGGTTGCGTGGACTTTTTATTCATATAATCAGCCTCAAGGTTGTTATGTATGCTACTGAGATAGATATCAGTTATTCTAATTTTGTACCGTTTCAGATATCGGATTATTAGTAGATTATCGTGTTGCGTCAAGATTTTTTGGGGAAATCATTGTTTTATGAGATGTCCCGAACCGTAAATTCTTATCCTGATGTAAGTTGAGTGCTGGATTATCCAGATTAAAACATAAATATTAAGATAGGTAATACTAAGTCAAAATGCTTGACTTATCAAAAAGAGCATGATAATGTATTATCGGTACTTGGTGTGATGAGAAGCCTCAAAGCAGGCATTCTGAAAGTTCCTCCGATAACATAGCAGAACCAGTGGTTATAGATTTTATGGTGTATACGGGAATGGTAAGTTTATTACGTATACAGATATTATGTTGATATACCAAAAGTTCGTTAAACGGCTTGTAATAATGATTTTATAAGTCTCTAAACATATTAATAAACGGACACAGGTGATTGGAAGCCCTTTGTCCCGGATGATTTGTTACAAAGAAGTGAACAAGAGGATAATTTATAGCAGTTATGAGGGGAAAAAGTCGATATTTACCTGTCCAATACGGCAGAACTACGGTTTGTCCGACTGGATTCAGTATAGGTTTCAATACCATTGTTTGGATACATGGTGTAGTTTGGTAAACCCGTTTACGGCGAGTTTACGGTAGGAAACATGAGAACAATTGTCATAACGAACCAGAAGGGCGGCTGCGGTAAAACAACCACTGCGGTTAACCTTGCAGCGGCTCTTGCCCGTAAAGGCAAGAAGGTGCTGGTTATTGACCTCGACCCGCAGGCGCACGCCACTTTGGGTTTCGGTCAGAATCCGGACACTCTGGAAAGCAACATTTATCATCCTCTTACCAACGAGCAAATCCCAATCTCGAAGGTTACGATAAAGACGGGCATTAAGGGCCTTGATCTGGTACCGAGCAGTATTCTGCTCGCGAAGGCCGACCTTCGACCCGTGGTTGTATCAAAGAGAGAGTTCACTTTGCGCGATAGGCTTCAGGCCGTAGACAAAAAATATGACTTTTGTATTATCGATTGTCCTCCATCGCTCGGTCTGCTGACCCTTAACGCACTTGTTGCCAGCACCGATGTAATTGTGCCGGTTCAGACACATTATTATGCGTTGGAAGGCCTGAAGCAACTGCTTGAGACAGTCAAGGATGCAAGAAAGCGATTTCATCCCTGTTCCGTTAAAGTCCTGGGTCTGCTGCTGACATTTGTCGAAGAGAATGCGGCATTGAGCCAGCAGGTTGAACAGCAAATGAGACAGTTTTTCAGCGATCTGGTGTTCGATACTGTTATTCATAACACCATAAGTCTGGCTGAAGCGCCCAGTGCCGGGCAGTCTATTTTTACTTATGCTCCCAAAAGCAAAGGTGCGGCTGAGTATGAGGCTCTTGCCGAGGAAATACTCGATCCGGAATATAAAAAGAAAGGGCGACATCCGAAAGAAGTCTCCGAAATCGTTGAGCAAGCCCAAATCGTCGAAGAGGCTAAGCCCAAACCCAAACCCAAAACCAAGCCCAAGAAGCCTGCTGCTGCAAAGGCTCCTGTCGTAGAGGAACAACCTGTTAAGGAAGCCGAGCCGGCAGTAACCGAGCCTGTCGAAGCTAAACCTGAGGAAGCAGTCGTTGTAAAAGTTAAAAAGAAAAGAATCGATTTTATATTCATATTTGCAGTTTTGCTGATTGTCATACTTGCCACACTATTGGTAGTGGTTAGTCTGATTAACCATCCGCCGGTTGCGAATCCGGAAAAAGTTATCGTACAGGAAGATACTCCGGTACAGATAAACCTGATCGGTAGTGATAAAGACGACGAAGACCAGCTTACGTATAATGTGGTGACATATCCTTCACACGGCAGCCTGACCGGTATGGTGCCTGCCATTACATACACGCCGGCACCGAATTATAACGGTGTGGACAGCTTTACCTTCTCTGTGAACGACGGCAAGTTGAGCAGTACTCGTGCAACCGTATCGATTACCGTGGAGCCAGCAAATGATATCCCTGTGGCGAAAAGTCAATCGGCGGCCACAAGGATTGATAAATCCGTATCCATAACCCTGACGGGAAGCGACATAGACGAAGATACGTTAAGATTTGTCGTCGATTCGAAACCCGAGCACGGCACTCTTGTTATTGGTCCTGAATTCTACACGGACGGCGAGCTCATCTACTCGCCGGATGCCAGGTATATAGGTACTGACAGTTTCACTTATAAGTTGAATGATGGCATAGCGGACAGCAGACCGGTAACCGTTTCACTTGATGTGACTCCGAATTATCCTCCTATGGCGAATGTTAAGTCAATTAACACTGCTGAGAATAAATCCGTTGATATTACTTTATCAGGCAGCGATCCTGATGGAGACCAGTTGGTTTTTGAATTAACAACCGATCCTTTTCACGGAAGTTTAAGCGGTAAGGCTCCAAATCTGACTTATACGCCGGACAAAGACTATAATGGTACAGATAGTTTTACATTCAAGGTAAATGATGGTGTTGCGGACAGTGTTCTTTCGACAGTATCGATAAATGTGACACAGGTAAATAGACCGCCGGTGGCGAATAATGATACGGTGACAACAATGGAAGATGTGCCGGTATCCATAAAGTTAACAGGTAAGGATCCGGACAGCATGTTAATAACATATCGAGTGCTAATGAAGCCATCGCATGGGGATTTGAGTGGAACGGAACCGAATTTAATTTATACGCCGAATTTGAATTACAACGGTCCCGACAGTTTTACTTTCAAGTTGAATGACGGCAAAGCAGACAGCGCTTCCGGTACAATCGCGATAACGGTGACTCCGAGCAACGATCCACCAATGGCCGCACAGGATACTGTGAGCACCCGGGAGGACGTATCGGTTGCAATCATATTAAACGGTAGCGATCCGGATGGTGACCAGCTAAAATACCGTGTCATTTCAGGACCGTACAATGGAAGCCTGAGTGGGACCGAACCGAATCTAATTTATACACCCAAAGAAAATTATTACGGTGAGGACCGGTTCATGTTTAAAACGAACGACGGCTTATTGGATAGTACTACTGCAACCGTCACGATTTCTATAAGTGCAACTGATGATCCGCCGATTGTGAAAGATATCAGTGCGGAGACACAGGAAGATACATCAGTGAAGATATCAATGACTGGTACGGATCCGGATGGAGATACGCTTACCTTTAAGGTGATAACACAACCTTCCAACGGGAAAGTCAGCAGTTCGGGATCGGAAGTAGAATATACTCCAAACTTGAATTTCTTTGGAGAGGATCGATTTTCTTTTACGGCCAGTGACGGCATGTCGGAAAGTCTTCCCGCGGCGATAATTGTCAATGTTACTCCGACCGATGATCCGCCGGTGGCAAGTAATGCAGACGTTGCTATACAGGAAGACACAACTGTCTGGATTGCCCTGATAGGTACGGACCCTGACGGAGATTCGTTGACATATACCGTTCTGGATAAGCCCACACAGGGTAAACTCAGTGGAACGGCCCCCAATCTGACATATACGCCTGGTACGGATTTCAGCGGGTCTGACAGTTTAACATTTAAGGTAAGTGACGGCAAGACAGAGAGTGCACCGGCTACTATTACAATCAAGATTGCTTCGGCTAATGACCAGCCTGTGGTGAACGGCGGTATAGCAACGACGCAGGAAGATATTCCGGTCTCGATTGCGCTAACGGCGAGCGATTTGGATGGGGATGAATTGGTATACAGTGTCGTATCCGGCCCGTCTCACGGAAGTATCAGCGGCACAGCGCCGAATCTGACTTATACACCTCATCCGGATTACAACGGTTCCGATACCTTTAACTTTAAGGTCAATGACGGTACGGTTGACAGTGTGGAAGCGACAATATCAATCGATATTACGCCTGTAAATGATCCGCCGCATGCAAATAGTGAAAGTGTGACGACTTTAGAGGACATGAGGGTACCTATCACCCTAACGGCCGACGATCCGGATGGAGATGCGTTGAGATTCGGTATATTGAAAGGTCCGTCACACGGTACTATCAGCGGGACGGAACCTCAGATAATCTATATACCAGATGCGAACTTCTACGGTCCCGATAGTTTGACATTCTTTGCATCCGACAATGTTTTAGACAGCGTTTCCGCGACTATATCAATAAAGGTGACTGCGGTTAATGACAAGCCTGTGGCAAATTCAAAGGATGTTTCAACGCCGGAGGAAACATCTGTGTCGATTACTCTGACAGGCGGCGACCCTGACGGAGATTCGTTAAGTTACAGTATAGTAACCGGTCCGTCTCACGGAAAACTTAGCGGGACCGAACCGGATGTTGTTTACACACCGGAAGAGAATTATGATGGCCCTGACAGCTTTACTTTTAAGGCTAATGATGATATTGTAGATAGTGTTCCTGCAACCGTATCACTCATGGTGACGCCGATCGATGATGCTCCAACAGCAAAGGCCGATGATATAACGACGCAGGAGGATACGCCGATATCGATTGAATTAAAGGGCGACGATCCCGATACGTTATTCTTGACGTTCGAAATAGCGACAAGGCCGTCCCATGGAGTTTTGACGGGGAACGAACCCAATCTGACTTACACGCCGAATCCTAACTTTAACGGCTCAGACAGCTTTACATTCACAGTTAACGATGGCGAATACAGCAGCGATCCGGCGGCCTTCTCGATCCAGGTCGAGCCGGTAAACGACCATCCCAAGGCCAAAGATGGTGTTGCATCTACAAAAGAGGATACGCCGGTTGTTATAGTCCTAAAAGGCAGTGATCTTGAAGGAGATGCTCTGACCTATCGTGTATTAGCGGGACCGGCCAGTGGCAGCATCAGTGGGACGGAACCTAACATTGTTTACACACCGAATGTTAATTTTAACGGTTCGGACAGCTTTACTTTTATAGCTAACGACGGTCAGGCCGACAGTACCGCCGCAACAGTATCTATAAAGGTGGAACCGGTTGACGATTCGCCGGTTGCACATGAAGATGATATTACGACGCCGGAAGATAAATCGGTAACGTTGACTTTGAGTGGTGACGATCCTGACGGCAATATGTTGACATACAGCGTGGTCACAGGTCCGACTCATGGAACTTTGAGCGGAACGGAACCGAACCTTGTCTATACACCTTATACAAATTTCAACGGTTCGGACAGCTTCACATTCAAGGTTAACGATGGTAAATTGAGCAGCCTGCCTGCAATAGTTTCGATCAATATTACACCGGTTGATGACTGGCCGATAGCTCTAAGTGAGCATATTACCGGACAGGAGGACAGACCCGTCCCGGTCATATTGAAAGGTGACGATCCTGACGGAGATTCTTTGAAATACATTATAGAGACAGGACCAGCCCACGGGAGTCTGAGCGGGACGGAATCAGACCTGACCTATACACCGAATACCAACTTTAACGGTACGGATAGTTTCACGTTTAAGGCCAATGACGGCAAGGCGAACAGCGTCTCGGCGACCGTAAAAATAACTGTTCTGCCGGTTAATGATCCTCCGGCCGGCAACAACGAAGCCGTATCAACCGAAGAGGATACACCCGTATCAATTACTCTGACAGGTAATGATACTGACGGGGATTCGTTGATTTACAGTTTGGAGACAGGCCCGTCGCATGGTACGTTAAGTGGTTCGGCGCCTAATTTCATCTATACACCCAATACGAATTTCTTTGGTTCGGACAGCTTTACCTTCAAGGTCAATGACGGCATTACGGACGGCGCCCTTGCGACCGTATCGGTCTCTGTTTCTCCCGTTAATGACCCGCCCACCGTAAAAAGCGACAGTATAACGACGTCGGAGGACACCCCGGTTTCAATAGCACTTACCGGCAGTGATCCGGACGGTTTCCAGTTGGATTATAGTGTTGTGAACAATCCGTCTTACGGAACTTTAAGCGGAAAAGCGCCTAATCTGACTTATACGCCGAATATGAATTTCAACGGTACGGACAGCTTCACCTTCAAAGTAAGTGACGGCGTTGCGGACAGTGTTCTTGCGACGTTCTCGATTACCGTCAATCCTGTTAACGATATTCCGGTTGCCGACGGTGATAGTTTAAAAATACAGGAGGACACACCTGTGTGGATAGGCATTACTGGCAGCGATCCTGACGGAGATCCTTTGAGCTTTGCAGTAGTGACGGACCCATCTCATGGTAATTTGAGCGGCGCGATGCCGAATCTGACTTATACACCTGATACTAATTTTAATGGAACGGACAGCTTTACATTTAAGGCCAATGACGGCATATCTGATAGTACTGTTGCGACAATATCGATTACTGTTACTCCAGTTAATGATCTGCCGACAGTAAAGGGTGATACTTTAGCAACCGATGAAGATACGTCGATTCCGGTCACATTGGCCGCAAGTGATGTAGACGGTGATAAACTGAATTATATAATAATAACCCGGCCCGTCAGCGGCGATTTGAGTGGTACAGCACCTAACCTGACATACACGCCGAAAACGAACTCCAACGGTCCCGATATGTTCTCATTCAAGGTTAACGACGGGACATCTGACAGCAGCGTTGCAACTATTTCGATTACGGTCAATCCGGTAAACGATCCACCAATTGCTAATGGAAACAATCTGAAAACACAGGAGGACACGCCGATTAACATTACTTTGAGCGGCGAGGATCCCGACGGATATAATTTAACGTACAGTATTGTTACCGGGCCGTTATATGGTAAACTGAGCGGAGAAGACAAAGAGTTCGTATATATTCCAAATGCGAACTTCAGCGGCACCGATGGCTTTACATTTAAGGCCAGTGACGGTACGTTGGACAGTGTTCCCGCTTCAGTATCAATAGCGGTTACCCCTGTGGACGATCCGCCGGTAGTAAGCGGCGGCAATGCAATGACAAAGGAAGACAAGCCGGTCTGGATTGCTTTAATGGCAAGTGATCCGGACGGCGATCCTTTGACCTATACGGTATTGACAAGCCCGTCGCATGGGAGCCTTAGCGGAACGGCGCCGACGCTGGCATATACACCAAATGCGGATTACAGCGGCACCGACAGCTTTACCTTCAAGGTTAATGACGGCAAAGCGGACAGCGCTCCGGCAACGGTTACAATAACAGTCCTGTCGGAGAACGACATACCTATTGCTGAAACACTCAGCATCAAGATGCGCGAAGGAGACGAGGAATCAATAGTTTTGAAAGGCAGCGATCCTGAGGGAGAATTGTTGACGTATACTGTTATAACAAATCCATTTTACGGACGTCTCAGCGGGGCGGCTCCAAACCTGACTTATACGCCGAATCCCAGGTACAGCGGACGTGACAGCTTCACGTATAAAGTCAATGACGGTTTGAACGACAGCATCCCGGTAACGGTGTCGATAACAGTCATTCCGCTTGGCGACGGGCCGCGTGCGAAAATCGACCATGCGATGACTCAGGAGGATTCGCCGCTGACAATCGACGTGCTGGCTAACGATATGGTATTGAATGAGCCTGTAAAATTGAGTGCGATTACCCAGGGTAAAAACGGTTCGGTTATTGTTAATACCAATCAAACAGTAACATATACTCCGAATAATAATTTCCACGGAACGGATTCGTTTACATATACTATCAGTGATAAGAAGAGTCAAAGCGATGTTGCTACCGTGGAGATAATAGTAAGTGGAATTAATGATGCACCATCGATTAAAACAAAGCCGGTGACCGTGGCTATGGTTAATATGAAGTATAGTTATGACGTCAATGCAACCGACCCGGATGGTGACAAGCTGACCTACTCGCTGGAGGCATATCCTATCGGCATGACAATTAATCCGAATACGGGATTAATACAGTGGGAGCCGACCGATGTACATCAGGGTGATAACAAGGTAGTAGTCAAAGTAACGGATAGTAACAGTATCTCGGCTTCAGACACTCAGGTATTTTCAGTGCAGGTCCGCCCGATTCCACCCAAGGTGAATACTTTATCGGTTGTTGACGGCCATGACCAAAGAACAAACAGGGCATTGTCGGCCGACGGTAAAATCAATATTATCAAGGAAAGTGATGATCAGCGGCTTGATATAATTGCGGGTTCTTATGTGTCCTTTGATTTTTCGGCTTATTCCGTTCCGCCTAATTCTAAAATCAAGTCCGTTGTGATTTATATTGAACATTATGAAGATGAACAGTTTCCCGCCGGTCAACTCGAATGGAGTATCGGAACAGGCTGGCCGAAAAAACCGGATATCTGGATTTCGATGATTGCTCCGGTGCGAAACGGCGAACATAGTGAGGTATTGGATTCCCTGGACATCACGGGTTTTGTAAATACTCCCGAAAAGGTACAATCCCTGCAATTGCAGATTAAAAATAACAGTCGGTCCTCAAGGGCCAAGACAAATATCGACTATATTTATGTCCTGGTGGAATGGGACTGGCAGGCTCAAAATACGGACCTGGTCGAATACAATCTGGTACCTATGCGATAATAAGCATATCTTAATGCTTATAAAGGACATGCGTCCTGGATTTCAAATCAGGGCATATACGTACATTTCCTGACTAATCCCTTTTTTTGAACAAAAATGAGGTGTTATGTTAAAATCAAACCTTATAATTCCGGTTTGCATATTTTGTGTGTTGTTATAGGTCTTAATAATTTAAAAAAAGGCAGAATATTACTTTGACATTACCGTTTATATAAAGTATATTTTAAATAAGAGTTGGTTGATGAGAAGAAAGGGGATTATAGAAGTCATTTCCTGTTTCTTTATCACGATTATATATACTCAATTAGTGCAGACTGTCATACAACTTGTTTGGCCGAAGGGATAGACCATGGCAAAATATGAAGCTGGTTTGCACAAGGATGTGACAACAATATTTAATGGTGTATGGATACCACATATAGATAATTTACAGCAGTCTGTTGAGGCGACAGCGCCGATCAGCGCTTCCTACGCTTATCCGAGGCCGCTGGCTTTGGAGCAGTGGACGCTTCCGAAAAATGTTTCGTCCACTTCCAGGAATATGAAAATTCCGTCTTTATCGGATATATTCAGGAAGCTGCCCGGGCTTTCGGGTGAGTCAAGGCGTGAAAAGAAAAGACTGGCTTCTATATCGAGGCATTTGCTGATAAATTTACCCAGCTAATATATATAAACGCATGAGGTTCAAAATACTCGTGCGTCGGGCGGTTCGTGTCTAATAATTTTTATAAATTACTTTAACATACAAATAGAAATTTCAATCTCTGCTGTATTTCGTTAATACAATTCAATAGTCCCATAATAAGCATTTCCGATTTGATTAACCTTCCAAGTAACACTTTAAAAAAGAATCAGTATTTGATTTGTCTTGCTGGTGCGATACCAACCCGGGCAACATAATTATCCTCTATCCAGAGTATGAGAGAATTGGGGCTTCTGAAGTATACCCACTCGATAGCTAACATACCCGGAGGCATCATATCACCACCGGCCCACATATTTTTAGTAAAAGGCCCCTTGGATACTATGTCTGGTTGACCCAATGACCTTCCTACCGATTCTATTGACTGCCCCTGATAGATTTTTTCATTTTCAAATGTTACTATTTGAGGGCCTGCCATAGGACCGGAACAACCAGCGGCCCAAAAAATACCTATTACACAAATGGTTAAAAGAAACTTAGCCCCTTTCATCTTACTCTCTCTCTAAAAAAATCACCCATTTCCTGAAATTAAACTTCAGCCCTTGTCCCTGGCATTTTGCTTTTTCCATATATTAGCATTATAATCAGATAGATATTGGCAGGTCAAGCGGAATTTATTAAAGAACCCTTTTTCTGTAAACATGTTTTAACAGTAAAATGGAGGGAATTTAATGTAATTTGGTATAGGCCAGACTGAGAACGGCAGGCAGAATGAGAACTGCGAAGCCGGATTTTCGTGAAATAAAGCCGAGATATGGCATTTTGACGCATATTTTGATTAAGAGCGGTTCTGTGCAAACATCAGGAATGGGCGATACAGGACTTGAACCTGTGGCCTCCTGCGTGTAAAGCAGGCGCTCTAGCCAACTGAGCTAATCGCCCGAAATCAACATATAAAAGTACATTTTTTTCCTGCTTGCGTCAAGATAGTTTTTGCTCTATATTTGTATAAATGTCATTTTTCAAGGCGATCTTTCTTTTATAGATATATTTGGAGAAATTGAGATAAACTATGACAGTAAATGAAGCTATTCTTAATAGATATTCCTGCCGGTCATATATGGACAAACCTGTTGAACGGGAAAAGCTGGATATTCTGCTTGAGGCGGCACGTCTTGCGCCTTCCGCCAGGAATACGCAGGATTGGCGGTTTGTAGTGGTTACCGACAAGCAAACAAGATACAGACTTGCCCAGACCACCAATAAGCCGGAATCATTTATGAATGCCGGTGTTATTATTGTCGGATGCAGCAATAGTAAAGATGTAATGACTTGCGGCCAGGCGATAGCACAAATCGATGTAGCTATCGCACTTGAGCATATCTGCCTGCAGGCGACGGAATTGGGGTTGGGGACGTGCTGGATAGGCTCGTTTAAGACCGACCAGGTCAGGGAGATACTCGGTATTCCCGGGGATATTGAGATTATCGAGCTGTTGGCTGTAGGTTATCCCGCCGATAGCTGGAAGAAACCGAATCGAGAGAAAATCGAAAAAATAGTTTGCTATGATAAATGGAAGTTCTGAGTTTTTCTTATTTGGTAATTTAAAACAAATTGAATTTATATTTTTATTAGGTAAAATACCTCTTATATAATAGAAAATCGGGGACGTGGTGTAACGGGAGCACGCCGCGGTCGCATCGCGGAAATGAGGGTTCGATTCCCTTCGTCTCCATTTCTCAACTCTTTTATATGAAAGATTAATCATTGTTTAAGGAAGCAAAAGTCCGAGTGTATATTTGTAACACAATAATATATAAGGGCTTATGAAAATTACAACAGGGGGCTGTAGGCATCATAAAAAAATATTGAAAATTTTGAAAAACCTGTTTGTTATATAGGAGTATATACTATATAGTAGTAGCTATGATTAAAAGAAGTGATGAAAATATTGACGAAAGAATCCGCTGGTTCATTGATAAATGCAAACAAGCTGGTTTAAAAATAACACCGCAAAGGACAGCGATATATAAAGAGTTAATATCATCGAAAAGCCATCCTTCAGCAGAAATGTTATATGAAAAGATAAGGGAAAAATTCCCTAATATATCATTGGATACGGTGAATCGAACTCTGTTAAAGATGAATGAGATTGGAGTAGCTGAATTAGTAGTAAGCTCCGGGGGGGCTAAAAGATTTGACGGAGGTTTGGAGAAACATAACCATTTCAAGTGTGTCAAATGTAAAAGGATAATCGATTTTCATCATGAGCCTTTTGATAATATTAAATTACCCTCGGAAATAGAGAAAAAATACACCATACTAAGGAAAAGTGTATATCTTGAAGGTATATGTGATTTATGTAAGTCAAATAAATAATGATATAAAAAGAAAGTGAGGTTATAAATGGAATTGAAGGGAAGTCAGACAGAGAAGAATTTGTTAGCGGCATTTGCTGGCGAGTCTCAGGCAAGAAACAGATATTCGTATTTTGCAAGCAAGGCCAGGAAAGAAGGGTATGAGCAGATAGCGGCGATTTTCGAGGAAACTGCTAATCAGGAAAAGGAACATGCAAAGAGAGAATTTAAGTTCCTGAAAGGCGGAGAGGTTGAAATTACGGCGGCATTTCCGGCGGGTGTTATTGGTAATACAATGGACAATCTCAAGGCGGCCGCAGCCGGCGAGCATTATGAAACTACTGAGATGTACCCGGGCTTTGCTGAGATTGCGGAAAAGGAAGGCTTTTCAGATATTGCAAAAGTGTTTCGTAATATCGCAGTAGCAGAGAAACGTCACGAGAAAAGGTATCTGGCTTTGGCCAGGAACATAGAAGACGGAGTAGTTTTCAAGCGTACCAAATCGGTAAGATGGGTTTGCAGAAATTGCGGCTATGTGCATGAAGGAACTGAAGCGCCTTCCGTGTGCCCGGCATGTGCACATCCTCTGGCTCACTTTGAATTGGAGGCTGTAAACTATTGATTCGATAAGATTAGCAGAAGGAAACGAGGTCTATTATGGAAGAGAATAAAAATCCTATAACATTTAAGGGAAACCCGATGACTTTAGTTGGTAACCAGGTTAATGTGGGTAAACATGCGCCGGATTTTGAGGTCATCGGCAATGATATGTCGGCGGTTAAGTTATCCGATTTTCGCGGTAAAGTATGTGTTATCTGTTCGGTGCCGTCACTGGACACCCCGGTATGCGATACCGAGATTCGGAAGTTCAATGAGCATGCGACGTCTTTGGGCGATGATGTGAAAATCCTCGTGATAAGTATGGACCTGCCGTTTGCCCAGGGTAGGTGGTGTGGCGCATCAGGTGTTAAGAATGTTCAGACACTTTCCGATTATCGTGATGCGGAATTCGGCAATAACTACGGTGTTTTAATCAAACAATTGAGATTGCTCGCTCGTACTATATTTGTTGTGGACAAAAAGGGCGTCGTTCGTTACAAAGAAATAGTTAATGAGCTGACAAATGAACCTGATTATGACGCGGCGTTAAAGGCTGTGAAAGAAGCAAAAAAATGAGACGATTGAGTAATAACATTTTTGCGGTCGGTGCGATTGACTGGGATGCGAGATTATTCGACAGGCTTATCCCGCTGCCGGACGGGACAAGTTACAACTCGTACCTGATTCGCGGCAGCGAGAAAACGGCTTTGCTCGATACGGTCGAACCGAGTAAAACGGATGTTTTGTTCGGCAACATTGTTGCCACTGGAACCGATAGGATTGATTATATCATAGCCCATCACGCCGAACAGGACCACTCCGGCTCATTGCCTGACGTTATGCTGGTGTACCCGGATGCAAAGGTTGTAACAAATCCGAAATGCAAACAAATGCTGATGGATTTGCTCGGTTTGGAGGAGGAAAAGTTCATCACCGTCGAAGACGGACAAAAGCTGTCGTTGGGTGACAAGACTTTGCAGTTTATTTATACGCCGTGGGTTCACTGGCCGGAGACGATGAGCACATACGTACCGGAGGACAAAATACTGTTTTCCTGTGACTTCTTCGGTGCTCATCTCGCGACAAGTGATTTGTTTGCCGATGACGAGGGAACGGTTTATGAGTCGGCCAAACGATATTACGCCGAAATTATGATGCCGTTCAGGAAGCAGATAAACTCCAACATTGCAAAGCTCGAAAAATTCGATATACAGATGATCGCCCCGAGTCACGGTCCTGTACATAAACGTACGGAGTTCATCCTCGACGCTTATAAAGACTGGGCATCCGACGTGGTTAAAAATGAAGTAGTGGTAGCTTATGTATCGATGCACGGGAGTACGGGCAAGATGGTTACGCATTTTGTCCAGGCGCTTATCGAGCGAGGTATTGGTGTCAGACAATTTGAGCTTTCAACGGTTGATGTCGGCAAGCTTGCAATATCGCTGGTCGATGCGGCAACCGTAGTTATAGGTTCACCGACTATTTTGGCCGGGCCGCATCCGTGTGCGGCTTATGCAGCCTTTTTGGCGAATGCCCTCAAACCCAAGATTAAATTTGCTTCCATAATAGGCTCTTTCGGGTGGGGCGGCAGAACTGTTGAGCAATTGACGGGGATGATGACAAATCTCAAGGTTGAAGTGCTTGAACCTGTCCTGGCGAAAGGCGATCCGAAAGATGTTGATTTTGCTTCGCTTGACAGGCTGGCCGACGATATTTTGAAAAAACACAAAGAAATTGGAATAACAACATAAAGATTTTATTATGAAGGGAGTCAAAAATGGCTGAGAAACTACAAATTTATAAATGTAATGTATGCGGTAATATTGTAGAAGTGCTGCATGGAGGCGATGGAGAGTTGGTCTGTTGCGGCGAACCGATGGAACTGCTGACTGAGAAAACCGCAGATGCCGCAAAAGAAAAGCATGTTCCGGTTATCGAGAAAGTCGAAGGCGGGTATAAGGTGAAAGTAGGGAGTGTCCCTCATCCTATGGAAGAAAAACACTATATTGAGTGGATTGAGCTGCTTGCCGATGGAAAGGCATACAGGCAGTTCCTGAAGCCCGGGATTGCACCCGAAGCGATGTTCTGCGTGGAAGCAAGTTCGGTTAGTGCAAGAGAGCATTGTAACGTGCACGGATTGTGGAAGGGGTAAAAAAATGATCGGCAAAAAGATGGAAAAGGCATTAAACGACCAGGTTAATGCCGAATTGTTTTCTGCATATCTGTATTTGTCCATGGAGGCATACTTTAAGTCACTGAATATGAATGGATTTGCCAACTGGATGAGAGTTCAGACGCAGGAAGAAGTTATACATGCTACGATGATGTACGATTTTATTAACGAACGCGGCGGCAGAGTGACATTGAAAGCTATTGACGGTCCGAAGACAAAGTGGGATTCGCCATTGGCTGTTTTTAAGAACATCTATGAACACGAGCAAAAAGTGACAGGGCTTATTAACAACCTGGTGGATTTAGCCATTAAGGAAAAAGACCATGCAACGAACGCCTTTTTACAGTGGTTTGTTAATGAGCAGGTCGAAGAAGAATCGTCCGCCGATGCGGTTGTGCAGCAATTGAAGATGATGAAAGATGCGCCGGGTGGAATATTCATGCTTGATAAGGAACTGGGACAAAGAGTTTTTACCCCGCCCGCCACAGCCGGTCAATAGTGGCGTATTACGGACAAACCGGCAACAATTGGAAAAAGTCAAATTATTTAATCAATGTCCTGCTGAAAGGAGAAAGAATGGGTATGCCGTTTAGTGCTGATGAAGTCTTTGAAATGGCCGAACAAATAGAAAGAAACGGGGCAAAATTTTACCGAGCCGCGGCGGAGAAATTCCCTGCTATGGGGCAGTTATTGCTTAAGCTTGCAGTTATGGAAGATGAGCATCTGAAAACTTTCGCAGCGATGAGGAAGGAGCTTTCAGGAACTGAGCTCGAGCAGCCTGTTTACGATCCTGACAACGAGGCACAAATGTATTTGCAGGTGATGGCCGATAGTAAGATTTTTGATGTTAAAGCTGATCCGACGAAAAAACTCGATGGCGCGAAGACACCTCGGGATGTCTTGAATCTGGCTATCGGTATAGAAAAAGATTCAATCGCATTTTATGTCGGTTTGAAAGAAACTGTCTCACGCAAGGCCGGTAAAGACAAGGTTGATGAAATAATTAAACAGGAAATCGGTCATATCGCCATCCTGAAGCATCAGCTCGATGAATTACAATAGCGAGAGTGGTTTCATAAGATAAAATAAATATTACGTAAAAATGACTATAGGATTAAATGCTCTCGAAATTTTCGAAATCGCCGAGCAAATAGAGGAAAGCGGCGCGGTTTTTTATCGTAAAGCAGCGGGACTGTTTAATAATCCGCAAACTAACAGGATTTTCCTCCAACTGGCAGACTGGGAAATTAAACATAAAAAACTGTTTTCTGATATGAGGAAACAACTTGTCGAATCGAAAACGTTCGAACACAACGGGAAGGTGAGCGATTTAAGCCTGTTGGCGGGTCTTTCGGTTTTTGCCATAAGGCCGAATCCGCGGGATACGTTCAGCGGCAGCGAAGATGAGATAACGGTCATTAAAAGTGCTATCGAGAAAGAGAAAGATTCTGTTGTTTTCTATAGCGGCCTGAAGGAATATGTTCCTGATACAGCGGATAAGGAAACAATTGACAAGGTCATAAAAGAAGAAATACATCATATTGGGATTCTTGGTAGATTGTATAGACGAAAACGAAATATCGGGAAAGATTAAGAAATATATCAGACAGGGAGTCAAACAGATGAAGAAATACAAATGTCTCATGTGTGGGTATATCTATGACCCGGCCGCAGGTGATCCTGATAGCGGCGTGGAACCAGGTACGTCTTTTGAGGATTTGCCGGATGACTGGGTGTGCCCGGAGTGTGGGGCCGGCAAGGACGAGTTCGAACCGGTAGAAGATTGATTTTACATGTCCTTTCATATCGGTGGGCAATGGAGCGGCTGTAATGAAGGAGATTCGGCCAACTGTAGATAAATGGGAAGTTCTCTGCAAGGAAACCGGCGCCGGGCCGAATGCATTCGTTGTTTTTGGGGCTTCCGGTGACCTGACTGCAAGGAAGCTGCTCGTGAGTATCTTTCAGCTTTTTCAACAGGATTTGCTTGATGATAAATTTTGTTTGTTGGGTTGCGGAAGAAAAAAATTCTCAGATCATGAATTTCGTCAAAAGGCACAGCAGGCGATTAATGAAAATTCTAATTCTCCGGCTTCAGCGGATATGACTAAATTCATTAATAGATTCTATTATGTTGACGGAGATTACAATGATCCGGGATTTTATGAACGCATTAAATCAAAATTAATCGAACTGGACAAAAAATATCGTACCGGTCGAAACCATATATATTATCTCTCTGTACCGCCTGCCTTGTATACCACGATAGTCGATCATCTTGGCTCATCGGGACTTTCATGCTCGGGCAAATCGGATGAAGATGAACATATTAAACTGGTCGTTGAAAAACCTTTCGGAAGAGACTTTGACAGTGCTGTTGAGCTGAACGAAAATATTCATAGATGTTTCAATGAATCTCAGATATATCGAATCGACCATTATCTTGGAAAAGAGACGGTTCAGAACATTTTGATTTTTCGTTTCGCGAATTCTATTTTTGAGCCGGTCTGGAATCGCAATTATATCGATAATGTACAAATCACCATTGCCGAAACGGTAGGAGTCGAGCACAGGGCCGGTTATTATGACAACTCCGGCGCCATTAGGGACATATTCCAGAATCACATGCTCCAGATGGTTGCCCTGGTTTCAATGGAATGCCCGTTATCTTTTGATGCGGACCATATTCGTGACGAAAGGGTCAAATTACTTCGTTCGATTCGACCGTTCGATATAAATAAATTGAACGAACTTTGTGTTCGAGGTCAATATGGCCCGGGAACGTTGAATGGTGTGAAAGTCGAAGGTTATTTACAGGAGGATGATGTAAAATCGGATTCGAAAACTGAAACCTATATTGCGGCGAAACTTTTTATAGACAACTGGAGATGGCAGGGCGTACCTTTTTATCTCAGGACCGGAAAGAGGCTTGCAAAAAAGGTATCGGAGATTATAATTACATTCAAAAAAGTCCCTTACTCGACGTTTTCTTCCGTTGGTCTTGATGATTTTCCCCCTAATATTCTTGTTTTTCGAATCCAGCCTGAAGAAGGTATATCACTTAGTTTTCAGGCCAAGAGGCCCGGCTCAAAGGTCTGTATGAGCACGCTTGATATGAATTTCAGTTATAAAAGTATTTTTAAGGTTGATATGCCCGAAGCATATCAGAGACTGCTGCTGGACTGTATGGTTGGCGACCAGACGTTGTTTACGCGGCAGGACGATGTCGAAACTTCGTGGCGGCTGCTGACTCCGGTTTTACAAAATTGGGAAAAAGGAAATGGTTTGTTGTCCGGATACCCGGCGGGGGCGGAATCTTTTCCCGAGGCAGATAATCTTATCGAATCGGATGGGCGAAAATGGCGAAAATTAGGAAGGGTGTGAACGTGTTCGATAATGTAAGAATCGACAGGAATCCGGGCGGGTTTGGAGTTCGGGGCCGATTGAAATTAATTTATTTATTGTTCCTGTTCTCAACGGCGATATTTTTTATTGAGCCGTCGGTATCGAAGGCGGATTACATGCAAATACCTGTATGTGTCACGGGTACTCCATTTGTAGCGACATATTTTAATCCGAACGCCGCTCCTGAGTTTCCCAAAAAATTGAAATGGTTAAATGCAAAAAGACCGCTTACGATGGGAGAGCTTCGCGGAAAAGTAGTGCTTCTGAATTTCTGGACCTATGGCAGCATCAGTTGTCTTCATGTTTTGCCCGGTCTTGCGGAGCTTGAGAGTAAATATCCTGAAGAGCTTGTCGTTATCGGCGTGCATTCAGGTAAGTTCACCGGGGAAAAAGATCCTGAGAATATTCGTCAGGCAATCGTTCGTTATGATATCAGGTATCCTGTTATTAATGATTCGGATATGCAGATATGGCATATATACGGTGTTCATGCCTGGCCGGCTCTGATTCTGATAGATCCGTCGGGAAGGATTATAAATCGATATGGCGGGGAGGATGTTTTCGAAGCTTTTGACGAGAATATTTCCTCGATAATCAAACAGTTTGACAAGGTTGGTCTATTAAAACGTCGGCCTTTGGACCTTGGACTTAAAACTGAGCAAACGAAGGATTCGCTGCTTTATTTTCCGGGAGGAATTTTTGCTGACGAATCTTCGGAAAGACTTTTCATTTCCGACACGGGGCATAACAGAATAATTGTAGCTCGTTTCGACGGGTATATTGTCGAAATTTATGGTTCCGGTGACAGTGGTTTTACGGATGGTCCCTTCGTCATGGCGAAATTTAACCGGCCTCACGGCCTTGCTTTGTCGAATAAGAAGCTTTATGTTGCGGATACCGGAAATCACAGCATCCGGGCCGTCAATTTATCGATTAAAAAAGTAACTACCCTGGCGGGAATCGGCAGGCAGGGGAAATCATTGAACATCAAAGGAAAAGCCCGTATCGCGGCCTTGAACTCACCCTGGGATTTGGAAGTAATCGACAATAAATTATTTGTAGCTATGGCGGGAGCAAATCAACTTTATCGGATAGACCTGCAGAATGAGGCGATATACCTTTTTGCCGGGGATGGTTTTGAAGAGCATATGGACGGTCTCAGACAAAGAGCCGCATTGGCACAGCCTTCCGGCCTGGCGACTGATGGTAACAGGTTATATTTCACCGACAGTCAAAGCGGCTCCGTTAGATGGATAGATACTCGCGGTAACAGTGTCGTTACAACAATAGTCGGGCAGGGACTTTATCAATTCGGAGATAAGGACGGCAGGGGACCTGATGCCCTGCTGCAGTATCCGATGGGTTTGACTTATTGTAACGATCAGCTTTATATAGCGGATACTTATAACAACAAGATAAAAGTAATTGATCCTCTGACCTCTTCGATCAGGACATTTCTCGGAAACGGGACGGCGGGCGATACCGACGGTCCTATACCGCTTTTTGATGAACCCGGGGACCTCAGCAGTGCTTTTGGTATGCTCTTCATAGCTGATACGAATAACCACGCAATCCGAATAGCCGATATCAAGACCGGGACGGTGAAAACCCTGGAGTTGAAAACAATTCCTAAAGATTAGCTTGGTACAGGTTGTATTATTGAAG
>CAZKYP010000014.1:21040-28788 GCA_964556885.1 uncultured Pirellulales bacterium
ACTGCATACATTGGAGCTTATGGCGATAACTATTTACCGGTTTCAAATAAATAAAAAAAATGATGATGAGTTCAATCGCCGGTTAATCACGGCTATGTGCAACGAGATGACTCATTACCAGGATTTTCAGATAAAGCTCTATGAATATGGCTTCAGACCGAGGTTGACCAGGGGGACATTCTGGTTTGTCGGTTTTTGTTTCGGTTTCGGCTCCCGTTTGCTTGGTGGAAAAGCGATTCTTAAAACGGCGATTTGGGTTGAAAAGAAGGCCGTCCGTCACTATGCCGAGCTTCTTGATACCATTGACTGGGACCGGGATACTCGAAAAGTCGTCGAAAAGAATCAGGCCGATGAAACCGGGCATATCAACAGGTGGCGAAAGCTTTTGGAATCGAAAATAAATTAAGGGAATATGGACAGCATCATCTTGCGGCTTACGGATTAGTCGCAGGAATGGCGGTTATGGCCGTGAGTCTGTTGTTGTCTTTGCAATACTGAACGCAAATACATTATTGGTACTCTAACAGGAGTCAATTATGCTTAATGATGGTGATAAGGGAGTGATTATTCAACGTGGCAAACAAACTTATGCCGTAGCGCCTCATATTCCATGTGGCGTGGTCAGTGCCCAGACGTTGCGTAAACTCGCCGATATCGCGGAGAAATACGGCGCTGCGGCTTTGAAATTGACCAGTGCCGCAAGAATTGCGATTGTCGGCCTTAAGGAAGAGGACATCGATAATGTCTGGGCTGAGCTTGGTATGGATGCAGGGGCCGCTGTCGGGCTGTGTGTTAGAAGCGTAAAGGCCTGCCCAGGGACTACATTTTGTAAACGCGGGATACAAGATAGTCTTTCTCTGGGCTTAAAGCTTGATGAGAAATATCACGGCATGGAACTGCCCGGCAAACTTAAAATCGGCGTCAGCGGCTGTCCCAACCAGTGCGCCGAAACATGCATTAAGGATATTGGACTTGTCGGTAAACCCAGGGGCTGGACATTAATGGTTGGTGGAAATGGTGGAGCAAAACCACGGTTGGCTAAGGAACTGGTGAAAGGAATTTCCGCAGACCGAACATTTGATTTAATCGATAAGGTTATCGACTATTATAAAACCAATGCAAAACCTCATCAGAGACTTGGTGCAATGCTCGAAAAGATGGATTTCGAAGAGTTTAAGTCGGCGGTGTTGAGTGAATAGACGGACGGTTATAATAAAGGGGATACTGGAAAGGCTTTATAAAAAATATAATCACTATGAATTAATTAAGCCCGATCCGTTGCAGTTCATATACCGATATAAAAATCCGGCCGATATGGAAATAGCAGGTTTTCTGGCGGCGGCCCTTGCTTATGGCAGGGTCCAGCAGATAGAAAAGAGCCTGACAAGTCTCATGGAGTATATGGGGAGTCATCCATCATCGTTTACACGAAATTTTAATGAGCAGAAAAAATCAAAGTTGAAGGATTTCAAACATAGATTTACGACCGGCGATGATATCTCGGATTTACTGGTGCTGTTAAAGAATGTGCTAAACAAACATGGTAGTATCGAAAAATATTTCCTTAAGGGCTATACAAAAGATGACGAGAATATAATACCTGCGTTAACAATATTTTGTAACTCACTTCTGAAAATTCATGCTTCAAAACATAGGGGACAAGTAAACAGGGGATTGCAGTACCTGCTGGTTAGTCCTTCGGACGGCAGCGCGTGCAAGCGGCTCAATCTGTTTCTGAGATGGATGGTACGGGATGATGAGGTTGATACCGGATTGTGGAAATCGGTCGATAAAAGTAAACTTATCGTTCCGGTTGATGTACACATGGGCAGGTTATGCAGGTTTCTCGGATTTCATAATAAACAAACGATTTCATTATCAACGGCAGTGGAAATAACAAGAAATTTTGCCGAGATTGTGCCGAATGACCCTGTAAAGTATGATTTTGCGCTGAGCCGAATTGGGATTGTTGAAAATTGTACCGGTAAGCCCAGTAACTTATGTCGCGATTGTGAATTAATATCATTTTGTCAAAGAGATAAATATGATATTATAAATACGCAATGTCGGAGGAGAAAGACGGAATAATCGGAGAAATAGTCAAATGGATTCGGAAAAGCTTGAAAAATATAGTTCGGCGATAACTTTGACAGATATGGAAGTCTTTGTATTTCCGGAACTTATGTACAGTCTTGTTCTGGCAAATATTATGAGCCCGGTAATTTGGCGATGGCGGGAACTGGATTGCTTTAAAAAACTGGAGGGTAAAAGTACCTATCGCAAATTGATGCGGCTGCGACAATTCATAATGGATGAATTTGATTTCAATCTTGATCTTGAGACATGGGGATTGACAAGCAAGGATAAGGAGATTAAACGATTCGAAAAATTCATACCTCCTGAAGAGATCGCAAAAAGTAATGCCCTGTTCGGCTATCACGGGGATAAATATTATTTCGATGTGGATATTCGCAGGCATTTCGGCCTGGATCAATATAACAGCGATATTATTCCATATTGGAAGACGGAAACAGTTGAGGCGATGGAAGCGTTCCGTCATAAAAAAGGATATAGTTTAGCGGCTGGGGAATGTGTGTCTCTTTCAGCTCTTTACGCCGCTGCTGCGTTTATTGTTTGCGGCGTACCCCTCAATGATATCTACATGGTACTTACGCCTCTCCATTCTCAGAATTTTATCGATATTCAGGATGGCATTTTGACCAATAACAGAAGGCTGGTAACCAAAACCATGTGGTTCAACGGTACGGCTATTTCATACAAGGCTCAGCGTGCATTGAGAAACGAAAGAGTGACAATTGTTGCTCATCGTTCCGGATATATTCATTGTCTTTATAAGGATGCGACAATAGACAGGCGTTCTTATGAACAATTCACCGGGAAGCTTGATTCGTATCTTTCGGCGGAATTGTCACTTGAGATTATTGCAAGTTTCCTGCGCTGCTATAGAGACTATCAAAAGTACTTCCAGATATGCCGCGATTGCCATGGGCAGCCGCAGTATATAAAAGCGGAAATCCTGTTCCATTACGAACACGGTAGTAATTTCAAAATCGGATGCAGGACTCATGATAAGCTGCTTTCCGAGGTATCAGATGAAGATTTTGTGCCATTTTCGCTGCCGGGGAGAATCCGTTGCGAGCAATTTGCAGAATTCCTGGAAAAGCAGAAACCCGACCTCAAGAGTTCCGAGGGTAAAGCTGTTTTCGAGCAATTTATCGAGTCGGTTGTGCCGGATGCCAAGCAGTTTGTGGATAAATTAATTGATTTTATTTATACGGAAGCCAAACTGCCTTCTTTGGATAAGAAATTTCTATCTTCGGATACGATAGATATTTCAACGGAGCAAAGTCGGGAGCAGATAATTGAGTATCTGCAAAGCAAACGGCAAACCAATACTACATCCGACCTTGCGTTTTATGCTTATCGTGATATGGAAACCTGCGATTGGGCGCCATTCATCAAAGCGGCCCTGGAGCGCAACCCTGTGTCCGTCGAGATGGCAAAATCTATGTCTGTTCAGCAGGTGTACGAGTGGCTCGGTGAAATCGGAAATACGTCGATTTATGAAGATAAAAGGCTGGCACAACCGGATGAAGTGTCAAATTATGGTACCGGCGATGGTCTGGAAAAAGCATTTCTGCTGGCCAATATTATCCGCCGGAGATATCCGGAACGGGATATTCGGATGAATATAAACGAGAGCAGGGTATTGCTAAAAGCGGGGGATGAATATTTTTTATCGTCTTCTAAAAACCTCCAAAAACAGGTTTTTATTTCAAAAAATGGCGATTATACAATAGCTGATTAAAACGTATCTTTATGGGGGCAAGTTGTTTATAGGTAATCGAGATAGATTTATTTTAAAAAAATAAAAAAATTCTGTTGATAAATCGAACAAATAGGACTATTTTAGTAGTATAAGATAATATATGTCCTATATAGGTTGCTTCGTGAAAGGACATTTTATACAGTAACGGAAGGCTGTAATTTGTAAAAACGGGCCCCGATAAAAACGGATAATTTTATAGGGGCCCAATAATCCTTTTTAATTTGTGAATAGATTATTGTGGTTAATTTGAAAGGTTCGAGCAGCAATGGATGTGATAAGAAGAAATACAGATTATGCTTTAAGGGCGATGGTCAATCTCACCGAGAATTACAAACAAGAGCCTGTATCCGTAAGAAGTATTGCTGAAAAGGAGGATATATCTTATCAATTGGCGTGTAAGCTGATGCAAAAGCTTCATAACGCAAAACTACTCGAAAGCTGGATGGGTCCCAGGGGGGGATTCAGACTTAGCCGGGAACCTTCGAAAATAAACCTTTTGGAAGTGATAGAGGCAATACAGGAGCCGTTGAATTTCAACAGGTGCTTGTTGTCGGAGGACGCATGCAGCAGGAAAAAAACTTGTCCGATTACAAGTAAACTTGCCGAACTACAGGAGCACGTCAAAGATTTTCTGAGTGAAATAACTCTGGATCAGGTAGCTGGTAAAAAAAGCAACAGGGCAAAAGTGAGGCAGAAAAAATGATAAAATGTCCCGGCCAAGATCAAAGATACTGGAAGCCGGAGGATATCTTCGATATCTCATGTCCTAATTGTAATGAAATGATCGAGTTTTTCAAAGATGAGCCGAAACTCGAATGCCCCAAGTGTAAACAAACCATCATAAATCCCAAGATCGATTTTGGCTGTACCGAGTGGTGTAAGTATGCGGAAAAATGCACAGGAAATTTATCTACGAATGTTAAAAATACAAAGAGAGAAGATTTGATAAAGGAAATGAAAAGAATTTTCGGCTCGGACCAAAAACGAATTGAACATGCACTTTCAGTATTGAACTTTGCCGAGCAGATACAAAAAATTGAAGGCGGCGATCTCCTAATTGTCCGGGCCGCAGCGATTTTACATGATATAGGGATTCATGAGGCCGAGCAAAAACATGGTTCATCGGCTGGTAATTACCAGGAAATAGAAGGGCCGCCGTTAGCAGAGCAAATATTGAAGGAAAACGATATTCCATCCGATGATATTGAACATATCTGCAGGATTATTGCCAATCATCATAGCGCAAAGAATATCGACACAATTGAGTTCAGGATAATATGGGATGCAGACTGGCTTGTAAATATTCCTGTGGAATTACCGAACTTAGGTTGGGAAAAATTACAGAAAATTATTGGTAAAACTTTTAAAACACCCACCGGACATAAAATTGCAACTGAGTTGTTTTTGGGGAATAGCTCAATAGTGAATTCAGAAGATAATTTACACCAATCAACAATTAAGAAAGAGGTGCAAAAATGAATAAACAGAATAAAACAAAAGGAATAATTTTGGCAGTAGCTATAGTTATAACAATGGCTTTGTTGGGAGGTTATGCAGTTGTTGGAAATCGATCGACGGAATCTAAATATGTTCTCGATAAGAACCTGCAAAATATCGTCGACTCTGCTAAAACATGGGATGTTGCGTTTACTTCGTGGTTTGGGAAAAGCGCACCTGATTTTACGGTTAAAGACATCAATGGGAAAAGCCATAAGCTCAGCGATTATCGCGGTAAAAACGTATTAGTTGTATTTTGGGCGACATGGTGCCCTCCGTGCAATCAGGAGATACCCCATCTGATTGAGCTTCGTAACACGTTCGGAGAGGATGAACTGGCAATACTGGCGATATCGACAGAAGACTCCGGGTTAGTAAAAAGTTTTGCCGAGTCGAAACAAATAAACTATACGGTCGTTTCCCTTGACGACAGTATTTTACCTCAGCCTTTTGCGTCCGTGACCTCTATACCAACGAGTTTTTATATCGACAGGAACGGGGCCGTAAAGCTCGCGACCGAGGGCTTAGTGTCGTTTGAAGATGCAAAGGCGATTATACAAACTGAGAAATAAACATACTCATAAGTTTGGTTATTTATGTTTGGTTTTTCTGACCATCGTAGTCTCAGTCTATGCTCTTACAGGAAACGATACAATGTCTGCTGAATCAGTTATAAATAAAAGTACTAACAGGCTTATCAATGAAACCAGCCCGTACTTATTGCAGCATGCGCATAATCCTGTAGACTGGTACCCCTGGTCCGAAGAAGCTTTCGAAACTGCCAGGAAAGAAGATAAGCCGGTTTTTCTTTCCATCGGCTACTCGACCTGCCACTGGTGTCATGTCATGGAACGTGAAAGTTTCATGGATGTCGATACTGCGGCGATAATGAATGAGCATTTCATTAATATAAAGGTCGACCGGGAAGAGCGTCCGGATATTGATACCATATATATGAGTGCGATACAGGCAATGACGGGAAGCGGGGGCTGGCCTTTGTCTGTGTTTATAACACATGATGGTAAACCTTTTTACGGGGGAACATATTTCCCGCCAAATGAACTATACGGTCGTCCGAGCTTCAAGAGTGTGCTCTTATTGGTTTCCGATGCGTGGGAAAACAGGCGCGAGCAGTTAT
Source organism: uncultured Pirellulales bacterium (assembly GCA_964556885.1). Lineage (GTDB taxonomy): Bacteria > Planctomycetota > Phycisphaerae > Sedimentisphaerales > Anaerobacaceae > CAZKYP01. Next base: position 27,526 of record CAZKYP010000014.1, read on the forward strand.
TTGAATCGGCGGACAAAATCAACGAGATTTTAGCAACACTTGGTCAGCAGAATAGTGAGGCCAATATTTCACCGGATATACTTAACCGGGCCGAATCTGATCTCGAGAACAGCTTCGATTTGATTTATGGCGGATTCGGAGCTGCTCCGAAATTTCCACAACCGGGTAATCTGTCGTTCCTTTTGCGCTATTGGCACAGAACAGGCAATGAGCAGGCATTAATGATGGTCGAAAAGACTCTCGATTCAATGACTAAGGGCGGCATATACGACCATATAGGCGGCGGTTTTCATCGATATTCCACGGATGCGAAATGGCTTGTTCCACACTTTGAAAAAATGCTCTATGACCAGGCTTTGATTAGCAGAATATATCTTGAAGCATATCAAATTACCAAAAATCGAAAGTATTCGAATATCGCAACTGATATTTTCAACTATGTTTTGCGTGACATGACGGATGCGAAAGGTGGATTCTACAGCGCCGAGGATGCCGACAGTGAGGGAGAAGAAGGGATTTTTTATGTTTGGGAGCCGAATGAAATAAAAGACATTCTTGGCGCTGCCGAGGCCGAGATTTTTAATAAGTATTACGGCGTGACGAGTAGCGGGAATTTTGAAGATGGAAAGAGCATTTTGAATGTTACCAAATCAACTGGTGAAATGGCCGAACTGTTTGATAAGGACCAAAATGAAGTGGAAAGAATTTTGTCACAAGGTCGCTCGAAGCTTCTGGAACACCGTACCAAAAAACCTCGTCCTTTACGTGATGATAAAGTTATAGCCGGCTGGAACGGATTGATGATTTCATCGATGGCTTATGGTGGTGCTGTATTAAATGAACCGAGATACGTCGAAGCCGCTGAAAAAGCCGCTCATTTCGTATTATCGAACCTGAATATCGATAGTCGATTGAAGCGATACTATCGTGATGGAAAAGTGGTAGGATTGGCGGTAGTGGATGATTATTCATTCATGATAATGGGTTTGCTGGATCTCTATGAGGCAACCTTAAATATTCAATGGCTGATGGAAGCCCAGAAATTAACTGACAGGATGATAGAGTTGTTTGACGATAAGAATGGCGGAGGATTTTATTTAACCGGCCACGATGGTGAAAATCTGACAATTAGAACTAAATTTGCATATGATGGGGCAATTCCAGGCGGAAATTCCGTTGCCGCTTTATGCCTGCTTAAGCTTGGACGAATAACCACTGAGAAACGTTTCACGGAAAGGGCCGAACGTTTGCTTGAAACGTATT
>CAZKYP010000015.1:0-15404 GCA_964556885.1 uncultured Pirellulales bacterium
CTATCGCCAGGCCGGTTATCACCTTATGCGGCCTGCTGAATAACTTCTGTGTAATCCGCTCGGCATGGTCGGCATCGGCGGCTTTACCGATAATCTCGCCATTAAAATCCACGACCGTATCGGCCCCGATTACCAGAGAATCAGGATAATTCTCAGCGACATTTCGGGCCTTTGCCAAAGCAAGTTGCTTCGCATACTCGCAGGCGTCTATTCCATCCGAAAGAAAATTCGATTCGTCAACATCCGGCGGGACAACAATGAATTTGTAACCTGCATCGGTGAGCAGTTGCCTGCGACGCGGCGATTTCGATGCCAGGATGATACACGGTGACTTATCTTTTTTCATACAGTCGAAATTTTACTTTAAAATTGTAGGGTGGACTTTGCCCACCAAATTCAAAAATGGTGTACTGTGCACACCCTATCTATTGTTTGTGATTTGTCTGCAAAAGGCAAGATATTCTTTTTCGATTTGTTCGAAGTCATAGCCGACATATTCCTCGAACAGGACCAGGCCGACGATGTGATTCCAGAGGATGGTCCGCGGGTAGTTCCTGTCGGACGCGATCTTGCCGCTGACCTCATCGAGCGGCCAACTGCCTTTCAGGCCGTCCGCAAGCAGCCGTCGATAAATACCCAGCCTCTGTCCATGATTCGATTCCATCAGAAACCGAACGAGTGCGTAGGACTGGCTGTAGAACGCCATGACCGCCTCGGTTTCATCGGTTGCAAGAACGTCGCCCGGATTCATAACAACCAGTTCCTTCAGCGGTATCATTTTATCTTTAGTCAATGTTCTACCGAGCGCCCTAAGCCGATACTCGTTGCCGCCCGGATTAAAATAGAAGCCCTGTCCGTTGTCACCATATTTTTCAAAGAGCATCGCAACACCCTCATCGAGCCAGCTCGGCAGCCGGAATTTGAAATGCCTGCTGTTAAACTGGTGCCAGCCTTCGTGTCCCAGTGCGGACAACGTTCGCTCCTGACCGATATCGTACGCAACACAGGTCCCGTTATGACAATACGCGCCGGCCTTTATCGCACAATACGTCTTGGCCTGCTCGCCGGTGAAGCCGCGGGTGAAATCCTCCCACTGAGCACGATTTGAAAAAAGATAAATCCTGAACCTTGTCGACGTCTCGATCGGCTCGGGCAATTGGCCGTTATAATTTTGATATGCCGACTCCATGAAGCGGCCGATGAGCTCGAGCATCTCAGAATTCAGGAGTGTCGTATAAATCTCATAATGAGAAGTAATCAGCTTCAGGCCCGGCCCATACTGATTTGTCCAAAGCTCGGTAGATTTCAGATATGAATCGGCGACGGTCCGCCCATCCGAACCTGTCAAGGCAGGCCGAGATTCGAGGCAGCCGGTCAGACAAATCGCTGCGATTGTCAGAATCGTCACAAACCTTTTCAACACCATCCTCCTTCAGAGAAATGGCAATTAATAATTAATAACCAACAACGGGCACAATTAAAATGCCATCTGATCCTCATTCTTATCATCGGCCATAAATGATAACAAATTCATTTTAATTTGTCCACATACGCCGCTTTTTCCGTCTATACTAATAGCTGGTCTGATAATGAAAATTAAAATGTACAATTATTGTAACAATGGGTTAACTTTCGCATTTTTAAAAATTGAAAAATCGACTATAACAAGCTAAAAGGCGGATAAAGAGGCGGCCTCGGCCGTATGAGGATTGTACATATGGTTATCAACAGGCAACTGGTTTCATAGGGCATAATACGGAGCTTCGTGAGAATACCAATCTGGATATATCCTTTAGCTATGACATGTTTAACTTCGAGCGCAGGATTACTACCTGGATGCTCAGCGCACATCGTGAAGATAAATATATAGGTAAGGCGGTAATCCGTCCTGACATCAACAAGCATAATTACGGCGGCGAAGGCTACGCCGATTTCCGCTCACACGCAGCCGCTGTCGGGATATACGCTATTTACAGAACCAAATGATTCTCTAACTAATTAGGAACTGGTGACGGTGCAGGCCCAGGCACCTGCTCTTTTCTCTGCGTCATCTCATAAATTATAACACTTTTAATTTTCATGGGAACAGTCATATCAGGCATACCCTGACCTGATGAATCACTCATTACAATCTGGCCGGACATATCCTGGTTCATCCTGCTCTTTATTATTCGCCCCGTCGACTCCTCCATTTCCATCCGGCCGGTTTGTGTCCCGGATAATTGATAATTCATCTTCATCGTGCCCATCTCCATCGGCTTGGCGTCCAGATTCGGCTTAACAACGGAATTGACATCAATAATTGCAACACCGTCTTTGCGATCCTTCAATGTCCATTTGTTTTCCATTACCATCGGAGAGCCGGTGGAAATTGCTATAGTTTTACTCCACGAATCACCTATACCAACCGGCTCATCGGGATATATAACCATTAAACTGCTTGTCGATTCTTTTATGGACTGCTCGTCAATCAATTTATCAACAGTATCCATCATCTGCTGTGACATAGGTTCCGAGGAAAACTTCTGCCGTATGTTGTTACGCATCTTTTCGATATCTCTCACCTCAGTTACCCTGCCTTCGGGTGTCATTTTCAATAGTAATCCCTCTCCTAAAAGTGCAGCAAACGGCCGACTTACGGATGTTACAGGTGAATCCTTCTTCGACGAATCATATTCCATCTGGCCCATGGCACTCTTCTGGATGAACTTCACCCACCTGTACGTATATCTTATCCACATATTACCATCACCATCCACGTCATTAACATCGAAGTCGATACCCATGCCGATATCCTGCCCAACCTCCTGAGCCTGTCCCATTATAGTTTGGGATATCTGCTGCTCTACGGACGTACATAAGTAATACTTTTGGCCTTTTTCAAGTTTCAGCTTATACTGCATTTTCCCCGCCGCTTCGGCCCCAATTACACATAAGGTAAGCAATACAACCAAAATTCCTGTCTCAAACTTTCTGCATATCATTTTTAATCTCCTGAAATAAGTTGATTTTCTATCATCATATCAGATTCGAACACTGTTCACCTCAACTTTAATCTGCCGCTTAACCTGTACCCACGTTTTGCCCTCCATTCGGCCTCCGGCTTTGGCGGTAGCAATTTTAACTGCGGTCTCAAGCGCACGACGAATATCAAGCTTTTCCGTGAGACTACATAAAAAGCCGGCCAATAAGTAGTCGCCACAGCCGACCGTCGAGAATGCCTTCTCCCGTCCCAGACACATACCCTGCCATGCACCTTTCTTTGTGACTACGACTGCTCCTTTAGGGCCGCGGCTTATTAGTACAATCTCAACCTTATCAAGAAGCTCGCGAGCCGCTTTGGCCATAGAATCGGGCTTATCGATAACCTTGCGGCCCAACAGATCACATAATTCCTCGACATTCGGTTTGATCAACCGGACCATGCCGGTATCAACGATTTTCCTAAGCGCCGGACCTGAAGTATCCAGCACAACTGTTGCCCCGCGGCCTTTGCAGGATTTTATTATCCGAATGACATCAACCAACAACCTGCCTTCCGGTAATGCCCCGGTGAAGACACAAACATTGCCCCTCTTCACAATTGCCGCCAAATCCTTACTTAGCCTTTCAACCGCCACTTTCGAAACAAGCTCGTTCCTGCTGCGAAGGTGCATGTCCCTGCCGTTTTTAGTATCGACAATGGTGATATTCCTGCGGGTACCGCCGGGAACCGCAGTTAGCCTGACATTAATCTTCCTGCTTAAAGCTCGCAAGGACACAAGCATCTGGTCGTAATCATCTTCGCCCCAGAGTCCGGCGGCGGTACTCGCTTGGTCCATCCATGCAAGCGCCTTCGAGATATTCAATGCCTTGCCCGCTGCTTCAAACGAGGTCGATTCAACCGTGCTGTGTCGGCCCCAGTCCAGGCCATCCCCATAACAAACAATATCCCACGCAGGAGAAAGACCTACTGTAATAATTGCACTATCGCTCTTCATATAGTCACACTGTCAACTCGTCGCTCCCAACTGGCCGCAGGCGGCGTAAATATCCCGTCCTTTCCTGAATCGAATCGTAACCTCAACGCCGGCCTGTTCGATGACCTCGGCAAAACGTGAGATACTCGCCCTGTCGCTGCCTTCGAATTCGCACGCCGGGTAAGGATTATACTCGATAAGATTGACATTACATTTTATTCCTCGAAGCAGCTTCACAAGCAGCCCGGCCTGCTCGGGCGAATCGTTGAGAGATTTTATTAAAACATACTCGAATGTTACACGGTCTTTCGTTTTCAACTGGTAGGTCCTTACCGCATCGAGCAGTTTCGCTATCGGGTATTTTTTATTGATGGGCATAATGCGGTTCCGCAAATCATCGGTCGGCGCATTAAGTGACACCGCCAGTCGAGGATGAATATCCTCGTCCCCTAATTTCTTAATGGCCTCTGTAATACCGGACGTGCTGATAGTCAGATGCCGGATGCCGATATTTTTACCGGAAGGATGATTGAGGATGCGAACCGACCTAACGACTGCATCGTAATTGGCCAGCGGCTCACCCATGCCCATATATACAACGTTGCTGATCCGCCCACTATCGGCCTGGACAGTATTGACCTGATCGACGATCTCACCGGCCGATAGGTTCCGCTGAAATTTAATCTTTCCGGTTGCACAAAATACACAGCCGGCCGCACAGCCGGCCTGGGTTGAAACGCAAAGAGTCTTCCGTTCATCGTCGAACAACAATACGGCTTCAATACGGTTTTTGTCACTCAGGCCGAATACATACTTTACAGTCCCGTCCCTGTCAGTCAGCTTGTTAATGACATTCAGTCGGGATATATAGTAACCTTGCTTGATTAGCTGTTCCCGGAAGGTCTTGCTCAGAGGGGTAATCTGCGAAATATCTGCGGCGTCTTCGGCGTGGATGAAATGAAAAATATACCCAGCAAGATACTTTTTCCCGCCAAGTTCAACTACTATCCGCTCAAGCTCTTCGAGCGTTTTGTCTTTAAGGTCCTCGGTTCTCATCGCCAAAGTCTATCAGAAATCAACCTCACTGTCGATATAGATATTGGTGCTGAATGTGGCCTAAAGCCTGAAAAATTAATTTTTTATCAGAACAACATAACGAACTCCGGCGTATTTTCTGATTAGGAAATTGTCAGGAGGATAACGAAGCCAGATTAGAAGAGGAATTTCACAACAATCTGAATAACGGTTCGGTTTTTAATCGATGGTCGTTAAAAAGATTGCAGTACAGGCACAAGTCCGCGTATTTATCGAGGAGGACGTAATAGTCCTGAGTGACAAGGAAATAAATACTAAAAACAAATAATATCAGTAATTCAATCTCTACAGCATAGAGGAAAAATATCATGCGATATATGAATTATAAAACTATGTCCCATTTCTATATGTTTCTCGCATTGACTATAATCCTCGGTATCTCTTCTGAAGCTCCTGCATCAAATTCCGATCCCAATGACCTGTATGATATTGTAGTTAAAGGCATTCTCGAGAACAGCAGGAAATTGACAAGTGCATCGCTTGTCTGGCATAAAACAGAGAAAATTAACGAGCCGAACAGTACTCATCCCGAGATGAAAGGGACGTATCAATTGTGGTGGGATGGTCAGAAATTAGCAACTAAATCAGACTATGATGTTATTTTCACTAATCCAGAAGGCATTCAACAGATTAGACGTTCCGGACGCCATAAAGTATACGATGGAAAGGAATTTCGCACAGTTAAAAACGTTACTGAGCCAAGATCAATAGGTATATCCAATAATCCAAATTTTGACCAAGAAGATAATTGGTTTGTTAATATTCGCTGGCCGGGTAATCGCAGATCGATAATTGAAATGCTTAACCATGCCAGAGCAAATAAAGAATTGCAACAAGACTGGTCTTTTGTTGAGAAAGATGGATTAAAGTTAATTAAACATTTTATGTGGAACATAAATAAAAATATAGATACCTACGAAGTCGAGTATTACGATCCTTCAAAGGGTTTTAACTTAGTGTGTTATGAGGCATATTACGAGGGTAAAATGAGATTAAAAAAAACAATAGGGCTTAACCAGGTTAAAGGAGGTGCATGGTTTCCTGTTGAGACTGATTTGACTTCTTCGCTTCCAGATAGTGATACAGCCATCATATATAGAACTATGAAAATTGATTTGGAAAAATCTGCCTTCAATAATATTTCCGCAATACCTCCGGAGGTATTTGAAATTGAAATTACGGACAACATGAAAATACATGATCATCGATCGGAGCCTCCGAGCCTGATCGGCAATCCATTGCCGGAACTGAAAAACATCGGAATCGACCTATTGGCGGCCGATGTAAATGACAACATGTTGCTGGTCTGCTTTTTCGACTTTCAGCAGCGTCCGTCGCGGAACTGCATTATTCTATTAAATCAAAAAGCACAGGAGATTAAGGCAAAAGGAGTCACTATCATTGCCGTCCAGGCTTCAAAAGCCGAACGAGCTAAGCTCAATGAATGGATTACGGAAAATGACATCGCTTTTCCAGTCGGAACAGATGAAGAGATTACAGACTGGATTATGCCAACCAACGTTAAAAATAATACACCAAGAAAACCCTACCCCCTGCCCTGGCTGATTCTGGCCGACAAACAGTACATCGTTCGAGCGGAAGGTTTCAACATTAACGAACTCGACGAGAAGTTAAAAAGATTGGCAGAAAAATAACGTCCCTCTGCCATTTCTGCTCCGGCGCGTTGGAATAAAATACACAGTATGTCTTACATCGTTCCGGATGATGAAGATTGATGTGAATATCGTTAAGATTAATCTTCGTCGCTGTTAGTTGATATGTATTCCTGCTGCCCTTCACTTACATAAGCCGGTTCTCCTCGGGAGTCCTCACGGACCGACGGTCCCGATTTATCGGGATCATCTTCGGCGAGGTCTTTGTAGCCGGCTGCGGCGTCCGCATCCATCCGCTCGCGGATGCGCTCGTACTCATCCAAGGTCATCATGACCTCACGCGCCTGGCTGCCCTTGTACTCACCGAGAATCCCGGCCGCCGCCATCATCTCAATCATGCGCGAGGCCCTTGCATAACCGACGCTGAGTCTTCGCTGAAGCAGTGACACGCTGCCGCGTTTTGTCTCCAGGACTACACGAACCGCATCATCGAACATCTCGTCTTTGCCCAGCTCCGACGGGTCCAGCTTCTTGAGCCCGGTCAGTTCCGGATGGAACTGCGGCTCAGCAATATCCTTGAGATGCTTGACGATTCGCTTTATCTCGTTCTCATCGATGAACGTGCCCTGGGCGCGAATCAAATCACTTGTGCCGGGCTTGAGGAACAGCATGTCACCCTCACCTAACAGGGTCTCTGCGCCGTTCTGGTCGAGTATGATTCGACTGTCCATCCTCGCGGCCACGCGGAAGGCGATCCTTGTCGGCATGTTCGATTTTATCAGGCCGGTGACAACCGTCGCCTGCGGGCGCTGTGTCGCAAGAACGATATGAATACCGACCGCCCTGCTCTTCTGGGCAAGACGGACAATATACGCCTCTATCTCCTTGGCCGCAGTCATCATCAAATCGGCAAGCTCGTCGATAACTATAACAATGTAAGGCAGCTTTTTAGGAATCTTCGCTTCCTCTTCCGGGCTGCCCGGATTGAACCGCTCGATAATCTCCTGGGCACTGAGCCGGTTATAATCTCCAATCTGCTTTACCTTGGCCTCTGCCAGCAGGGCGTAACGCTCGTCCATTTTCACCGTGGCCCATTCGAGTATCTGGACCGCCATCTGGGTCTCGGTGACTATCGGGCACATCAAATGCGGAATGGTATTGAACGCCGTCATCTCGACCATCTTCGGGTCGATCAGAATCATCTTGACCTCGTCCGGCCTTTTCGTCAGCAGCACGCTCGTGATAATACTGTTGATGCAGACACTTTTACCCGAACCGGTGGTACCGGCGATAAGCAGGTGCGGCATTTTGGTAAGATCCGAAACGAGAGCTTCGCCGGAAGAATCCTTACCCAGATAAAGCGGGACATACATACTCTGCGGCCTGCTGCCGGAAAGCTCCATCATGCTCTTGATGCGGACTTTTTCCTTTTCGCTGTTCGGCACCTCGATGCCTATCGTGTGTTTGCCCGGCAGAGGCGCTACAACGCGAACCGCCCCGACGCCGAGAGCACGTGCCATATCATTGGCAAGCGCCGATATCTGGCTGACCTTGACGCCGGCGGCAAGCTGCAATTCGAACATTGTCACTACCGGGCCGGTATCAGCGGCAACCACACGGGCATTGACGTTGAATTCCGATAGCAACTGCTCCAGGGAATCCGCCTTTTCCTTGACGACTTTTTCCTGGACCGCAGCGTAACCGTACGTCGCCTCGTCCAGCAGTTCCAGCGGCGGCAACTGGTAATCGTCATAAGAAGGCTGAACGGACGCACGCCTGGGTAACGGCTGGACCGGCTTTTTCATCGACCTGATAACGGGTTTGGGCGCCGATCTGTTAATCTGAATCTCTTCCAACAACTGGTCCGCTTCATTCTCCGGCAATCTGTCCACATCCGTACGGACAACCATCGGTTTTTGTTTGGCGCTCAGCTTCTTCCATATCTCGTCAATTTTCTTCGTGCGGCTTTTCGCTACAGACCAGGCCGGGATAAATAATCTGATTATCTTTCCACCTGCAAAGCTGAATACACGAAGTATCGTCAATATAACGCTATCGGCCAGCAGAACAGTTCCGACAATCCAAATAGCCGTAATTAATATGAATGTACCCAGCGAAGCAAAATGGCCCCGCAGGAAATGCGCCGTACCGACACCGAGCACCCCGCCTGAACCGGTGGGAAAACTATAAATTCGATAAGGCCACAAACAATAAAAACTCGCAGAAGCAGCTACAGTCACCAGGGCCATGCCTATCGTTCTCATAACCGAATCCAACATCACCCTTATGCCGCTCTGACGAACCGGCTGACGCACAAGCCTTACAGACAGATAATACATTAACGTTATCAAAACGACAAATATCCCCGGCCCGATGTAATACAACAGATAATATGCACAAAAGGCCCCTATCATACCGCACCAATTGGTCGTCGGGCTGTTATTCGGGGATTCGAACCTGCTTGGCCAGTCGCCGATGTTAAAACCAAGACAACTGCATAAAAGAACCAGGCACGCGCATATACCCAGAAATCTCATAGCCGTCAGAAAAGCCGCGTGTGCCGCTGCGTGGTCGGATGATTTCCTGTAAGATTTTTTCTTCTGTCGTCCGGAATTTTTCCCTTTTCGCATCATAATATTAACCGCCAAAGTAAAACCTTCGACGGAATTCTCACTCCCAAACTTGCGTTGCGTCCTATAAAATATTTCTTTGAGACTCTTTATCGGATGGAGCCATGCCCTGGCCGACAAATCCGCCAAAAAAGTGAGAATCAATAATTCTCAAAATATCGGACAAAGCGCCGTCAATTAATCTATATCGGCAGCCTCCGGCTCTTTTCTGCAAAATTGAATAGATCCCAAAAAAGATGATTTAGTTCCTATAATTGTCGGATTTTAAGACGATAGAATGAGTTTGAAAACGATATGTTTTTTATCGAAGTTATGACGATAAGCTTAGATGTTTTCAACAAAGAGTGGTTTGATGTGGCGGTTGTAAATGTTCTCCGTGACATTCTGCGCAATCGTTTCCTCGTGTTTTTCCAATGCATCAAAGTACCGCGTCCCCAACTGGGCGGCGATTTTGTAACCGACGTGCAGGAGCTGGCGGAAATTGGGATTATATAATTTACACGACTGGTCATGCCGCAGGGTGTCGGCAAATCTTCGGCCGTCCCATTTATTGACCGCATCGATATCGGGCAGTTTGGCCCTGTTTATATCAATTACGGTCGCGTACGGGCCGCAAAGCTCATCGAATTTCGGTAATGCCTTGGCGTAGATTTCCTTCGCAATATCCAGGCCGTCACCGCCCGCCATCGCCAGACCAATCAATTCCTCAAGCCATGTCGTTCCGGCCGTCTTAAGATGCAGTCCTGCATCGAACTTTTTAAGTGCTTTGGCAATCGGTTTGTAGATTGAAAACTTGTCGCTTCCGGAATGGACGCTCAATTTGATATCTTCAGGCAGTCCGAATTCTTTTACGGCAAAGGCGACCACCGTCAGGTCCTCTTCGAACTCTTTGGCAAAATTCTTAACGTCACCAACATAATCGACGCCCTTGTTGAACCGGCCGGAAAACTTCGGAGCGACGGTTTGAGCCGGAATGCCCTCATCGGCTATCGCGGCCAGTATAAAAAGCATCTCGACCGGCGTCTGCGGCTGATCCGTCTCGTCCATCGAGACCTCTGTCACGAAATTGCCTTCGCCTTTGGCCTCGGCGATATGGCGGTATATTTTACCGGCCTCTTTGATCGCCAACAGAAACTTGTCCGCAATAGCCCCGATTTGTTCTTGCGTTATATTAACAGCTTTTTCAATACCTTCAATTGTAAGCGAACCTGTGAATTTGTTGTATTTTCGAACGAACGAATCGACTTGTTTTTTATCCGACGTTTTGCCGATAAAATCCGCAACATCAAGCGTGAAAAAATCACTTGAATCGATAAAATGATCGACATTGCCCAGGCCGATATGGTCGGCATCGACAAAATACGAACCGTCCCATCCACACGAAGCCACCGCATCATCGGCCTCTTTGCGCGTGTCGGTCTGTTTTGTTCCAATGATGGTATGCTCCCTGTTGGATTTGTTCCAAACCGGCGTGATGGCAAGGCCATTTTTTCGGGCCCGAATAAGAGCGGCAAGCTGGGCCTTTCCCTGATGGCAGAATCTGTCACCGATCCCAAAAGAATATTTTTCAAGAATCATTTATCATTTCTCCTGTTCGTAAAGTGGTCAACACTCGGCATATATACGTCAACATTTATAGAAGAGCCGCCAGTTTACAGAAATTTGAATCTCAATACCAGTTTAATTCGAACTTATGACACAGAATCACCAGCTTGCGTAGATTCAACTCATAAGAATCAATTTTTATGACGAAAAACACATCAAACTCCATACCATTATTTGCCCAGGCACGCAAAATTAAGGTCCGAATAAACGGTACCAATCAAAATTTATCAAATAGGTCTTATAAATTGTATCGAATGATAATGTACCTTATTTCCTACCGATTCAGAGCATTTTATGTCGAATAAATCTTCCAGTCGCCAATAAATACTGTATAACCTTAAAATACAAATAGTTACATCATTTCCTGAAAGCAAAAATCCCGAGTATGGATATTGCAATATTAAACGGTATAAACCGGGGGCTTGCGGATTTTACGTAAATTCAGGACGCTGATTGTCCGAATATTCTGTTGGACTTGAACTCCGGTTTGCGCCTATAGACCGGAAAAGGCCAAGTCTTTGACTATGGTATTTTTAAGTGAACTGAATAAACAATAATACCCAAAATGGAGGAATTGTTAATCGAATGGCATCTGCACAAACGACCTCCAGTGCTCCAGATACATCACAGGCACAAACCAATAAACTTTTCGGTGAACTGCTCGTTTCCAAGGGCCTTGTAGACAGCAAAAAACTGGTACAGGTATTAAACGAGCAGCGCGAGCGAGGCGGGCGGCTCGGCGAAGTGCTGCTCCGCCTGAAGATGCTGAACGACAAGGAAGTCACAGCCGCCCTTGCCGAACACTTCTCGATGGAATACATCCACTTCGACGATCCCAACAAAACGGACATGATAAATATCGATATCGCCCGGCTGCTGCCCGAGAGCATCGCCAAGCGCTTCTGTCTTGCGGCAATCGGCGAGATGGGCGACAAGATCGTCGTCGTAATGGCCGACCCGCTTAATGTTATTGCCCTTGACACCGTGACATTGAAACTAAGGCGAAAAATCAAGCTGGCAATAAGCTCGCCCAGAGAGATTCAGCGGGCCATAGAGCTGATTTATCACGGCTCGGACGTTGAGGAACAGCAGCTTCGTGACCTGGTGGAGCTCGAAGTCGGAGGTGACAGAAGTCAAAAAGAGGATGTACACCTGGAAGATATCATGGAACCGGAAGCCGGCAGCGAGGTCGATGCGAACAAAGCGCCTGTCATCCGGTTCGTTGATTTGCTGCTTAGCCAGGCCGTAAAAAGCAGGGCGAGCGACGTCCATATCGAGCCGCAGGAACATTCAATGGTGGTTCGCATGCGAATCGACGGCGCGCTGCGGAACATGGTTCCGCCGCCCAAGAAGATGCAGGCCGCAGTAATCGCCAGAATAAAAATCGTCGCGCGGCTCGACATAGCGGAGCGCAGACTTCCTCAGGACGGTCGATTTAAAATGAAAATGTCCGGCAGAGACATCGATGTCCGCGTCTCGACCATCCCGACGATATACGGTGAAAAAATCGTAATGAGAATTCTTGACGCATCGGCGGTCAATCACGATCTTAAACGGCTCGGCCTCGAACCGAAACTTCAAAAAGAGTTCGAAGATATGCTGGCCCGGCCGCACGGCATAATCATTGTCACCGGGCCGACAGGCAGCGGTAAAAGCACCACGTTATATTCGGCGCTGAGCCACCTGAAAGACCCGACAAAAAACATAACAACGGTCGAGGACCCCGTCGAATATCGACTTGCCGGGATAAACCAGATACAGGTCCGCTCGGAAATCAAGCTCGACTTCGCCAAGTGCCTGCGGGCGATATTAAGGCAGGACCCGGACATAGTCCTTATCGGCGAAATCCGGGACAAGGAAACCGCCGAAATCGCAATCAAAGCTTCTTTGACCGGCCACTTGGTGCTGAGCACATTCCATACGAACGACGCACCCAGCGCGATAAGCAGACTACTGTATATGGGTATCGAGCGTTACCTTCTCGCTTCAGCTTTGAATTTAGTCATCGCTCAGCGGCTTGTCAGGAAGATTTGCAGTCACTGCAAAGAACCTGTAACTCTGAGCAAGGAAGTAATCGAACGGCTGGGAGTCAGCCCGGAGGTTGCTTCGAAATCCACCTTTTACCAGGGTAAAGGCTGTACGGCATGTGGAGGAACAGGTTATTTGGGCCGGTTGCCTATATTCGAATTTTTCGTTATCGACAACGAAATAAGCCAGAGGATAATAACAGGTGAAAACGAATCCCAGTTAAGGGCCGCAGCCCGAAAGAATGGCTATGGCGGCCTTTATGAAAGCGGAATAAACAAGATTTTAGAGGGTTTAACAACACCCGAAGAGATAATCAGTGTGGCATATACCGGAAAATCGGAAAAGGCTGAAAAAGCTGAAAAAGCTGAAAAAAACCCGTAAAAGATAACAACCGAATTTTACTAAACTCGTCATTCTCATATACCGATAAAAATATGCCCATAATCAATAAATACAAAACAGTCGTTTAGACAATGAGTTTTATTGAACGGCGTAAAAATAATATTCCGAATTCATAACAGGATTAACAGAATAGAACAAATTCAACTTATCCTGTCACGATAAGGCATAGTATATGAAAAGTTACAGTTATGTTGCTCGGGATACAACGGGAGGCAGAAGAAAAGGTCTCACGCGGTCAAACTCTTCAAACGATGTGCTTGAGTGGCTTCGCAAGCAGGATTTCACACCTATCTCCATCAATGAGATATCTTCAGATTCAACCAAAACCAAACGTACAGGTCGTCGTAAAACCATAAAATCGGCGGACCTTGCCGCTTTTTGCTGGCAATTGACCACAATGCTCGAAGGAGGAATCCCCGTTACTACGGCCCTGGATACCATCAGCGACGACACGGACAATACAAAACTTCAGGAGGTACTCAAGCAAATCTCCGACAAAGTGAAAAAAGGCCAGCCCTTTTCGGAAAGCGCTGCAGAATTTCCCAAGATTTTCAACCGGCTTTGCTGCGCTATGCTACTGGCAGGTGAAACAGGCGGTAACCTCGCACAGGTAATTCGCAAGCTCGCGGAATATTTCGACAACCGCGACAAATTAGGCAAAAAAATCAAAGGAGCGATTGCCTATCCTATTTTTGTGTTGTCGTTCATTATTCTTATTGTTATAGCCATAATGGCTTTTGTCGTTCCAAAATTCCGAATGATGTTCGAGCAGCTCGGCGGCCAGTTACCGGCATTCACCCAGGGATTCATGAATTTTTATGATATTCTATGCCATAATATCATATACATTATAGGCCTGATATTCCTCCTGATAATTACATCGATTATTATTAATAAAACTCCCAAAGGTCACTGTTGGTTCAGTAAAATCGTCCTGTCCCTGCCGTTGTTCGGCAAAGTTATAACCCGGTCTTTTGTTGCAATGTTCTGTGAAACTATGTCTACTCTGCTTATGGCCGGCGTTTCAGTGCTTGACGTATTCGAGATTCTTTCCGGAATGACCAATAACGACGTAATCAAAACGGCAATAACTCAATCGCGGGAACTTATCGTCGGCGGCTCAAATATTTCCATGAGTATGGCTTCGACAGGCTTCTTCCCAAATATGGTCATAAAGATGGTACAAGTCGGTGAAGAAAGCGGCTCGCTGCCTATAGTTCTCGAAAGAACCAGCGACCATTATGTACGAAAAGTCGATTCGACAATAACCACTATGACGAGCCTTCTCGAACCAATTATGATTGTAACGGTCGGTGTGATTGTATCGGTTGTAGTGATTGCATTATATCTGCCGATTTTCTCAATGTCCGCATCTTAGAATTAGCAGACAATATAAAGAACGGCAAGTCCTGTAAAAATCATAAAAACATACCATTTAAATTGTGTTCCACACCTATAAATATGCGCCAAGCGCATATTTTATATTTCAGTCACTCATTAATTCTACCGATTCTGATAAAGCGTTAGATTCACAAAACTTTAGTCTATTTTTTTAAGAAGACACCTGACATGGTTTGTAGAAAGGGTTTCACATTAGTAGAACTGATGGTTGTAATTCTGATCGTCGGAATTCTTGCTACAGTTTCGGTTCCAATCTTGCACGGGCGAATCGATACAGCCAAATGGGTTGAAGCCAAAACATCAGCAGGAGCTGTGAAAACAGCCGTCCGTGCCTATATTGCAACATCGGACTCCATTCTAACAGGATATTCCGATATCGAAGGTTCGCTCGGTACAACATCAGTAGCTTCAACGTTAGGATTCACTGACGAAGCACTGAACGGCGCATATTTTTACCAGTCGGATTACGTGATTTCCGATGTTGACGGGACCCTCGGAAGATGTGTGATAACAATAACATCCACACATCCCAAAGGACCACCGGGAACAGGAGTACTTGACGCAGACGGGGACTGGTCCGTATCAACAGAAGGCGGTGGTTCTCCAGGAGGTGACGGTGGTACAACTGAAGATTCGGGCAGTTCCGATACAGGTGGAAGCTCCGGCGACAG
>CAZKYP010000015.1:15504-28034 GCA_964556885.1 uncultured Pirellulales bacterium
TCTTCCGGCGGCTCCTCCAGCAGAGGTAACGGCAGGAGTAGACAGGGACGATAATTATCGGCAGGTCAATAAAGGACCGATAAAACGACAACATGAAAATTTTTATCTATAATCCAGAACAAATACGAATAAAAAACAAAACTCGTATTTAATAAATGACGATTATAGACATGTATATTTCAAGGAGGATGTAAATCATTGCAGCATGTTAATGACTGCAACATGCAGGGAGGCGGTAAATTTAACCAGTTTATAAAAAAAACATCTTTAGAACTTTATTGTTAGGAGAAAACAACAATGGAAAAGAGAAAAAGAAAAGGTTTCACACTGGTCGAGCTGATGGTAGTTATCCTCATCGTTGGCATTTTGGCTGCTGTATCCGTTCCAATCCTTCGCGGAAGAATCGAGCAGTCCAAATGGACGGAAGCTGCCGCTGCAGCCGGTGCAATCCGAGTCGCAGTACGAGCTAAATTTGCAGAGGATCCTACTACGGTTGGAGCTTGGGAGGATAAGGACGTTGCTGATGTCCTTACAGACTTGGGCTTCCAGTCCGGCGATCTGACAGGTAAGTACTTCGCAGTCGACAATTATATAATTTCATCGGTCGACGGTAATGGAAACGCTACTATTTCGGTATCGGCTCCATCCGGCCTGAGCGGCTCCGGAGCACTTAGCAGCAGTGGCTGGGTTTATACTCCCTAACAGTAACTTATACCCGATTGTCTGATAAATGCGGACGTAAATAATGGCCCGCTCATTAAATAAACAAAAGAAAATAATATTTATAAGTCTGTTAAGCGATCCGGATTCGTAACGATAGTTACTTTAATCGATCTTACAGCGGCTATGGTCAACAGTGGCCATAGCCGCTTCAGATTAAAGTTAAACCGCCCCGCTGCTCAGAAGCGTCATACAGTTTGAAGCTGTTTTAATTTACATCCGGCGGACGGGGCAAAAAAACAATAAAACAGTCCAAAAACGTCAAATACGGTATCAACCGCCGAATATATTATAAATCAGCAAACGTATGTCATTGGCATTTGTCGTTTTTTGTGGTATACTTTAATATAGATACAGACAGGAGAATGTGGAGACATTATACCTTATCCCAAACTTCCACTCTAAGCTAATAATGGGTAATAAAAATCGTCTTCACAACAACAGCAACAATACGCAAGCTCATTTTGTTCATCAAAATAAAAAGAGAATGATCATGGCTGTTAAACTACCTAAACTTACAGCATTTACCCTTGTCGAAGTGATGGTGGCAATGGTCATCCTGACAATAGCCATTCTGGGTGCGTTTAACTACGAATATTACGCGGCCAGAGACGTCCAAATATCACGGGCGGAAATTACCGCCGCGAATACGGCACAGTTGCTCCTGGAAGACTGGAAAAGCACGGGTGGTTCGGAGGAATATGATCCCTCAATCCTCGGCCTGGGCTTTTCGAATCCCATAAGGATACCCACCGACTTCACATCCGGCCAGGGATTAGGCACTCCGCTCAACGATGCTGTATACACAATTACGGTCAACAATATCCCGATGCTGGTTATGCTCGTATGGAAAGACGTCGCGTATGATACTACGGCGGAAATAAAACTGCGTCAGATCGCGGTCGTTGTCGAATGCGGCACACCCTCACAGAACGAAGCAACATATAACTGGATGGAGCATCTCGAGCCGGTCACGCTGGTGACCTATACACGGGTCGATGCATCGGACGGATAATGATTATGAATTCAAAAACGCGAAATACAAGATATAAATCCGCTCCCGGCTTTACCCTGATCGAGCTCGTCATCGCCATGACTATCAACCTGATACTCATACTGGCGGTCGGAATCGTATTCGTCAGCGGGAATAACGCCTGGCAGCGAACCTTCGACTCCGCCCACAATAAAGCAGAAGAAGACGCTCAGGCGATTACGATTGCTTTCGGAAACATCGGACGAAAAGCCAACCGTATTAATTACTACCTGTACACAAAAAACGGCAACAATTACAGACAGGCGAAGTCGTCGAATCCGAGTACCGAACAGATCGTTTACGGTGACGCGGTCGAATTCAGATACTGGGACGTCGGATTCGACCAAACAGACAGCCATAGCCTGCTGGATTCCACAAAGACGGCAACAGCTTACGCTTTTTTCTATCTCGACGGCCGGCAATTAAAAATCGACTACGGCCCATACCCGCCGGGGGCGGTGCCGGAGAACGGCGGAAGAAAAAATACAACAGACATAACCACGGTTGTCCTCACTGAAAACGTATCTATCGACGACATCGACGATCACGGAATCTTCAGCCATACAACTTTAAACCAAACAGGCCACGGAAGTGTCAGGCTGAATATCACACTCTCAGACCCGGAAGACGACAAGACTGTCCAGGTGATAACATCCACATTGATGCGGAATATATGGCCGAGATAAATAAAAAATGAATCGGAGGAACGAGATTGTGAAAATCCAAAACACAAAACAACACCCGGTTCCGTCAGGCCCTTATGAATTCGTTCCCGGCACCAACCGAGTCACCGGATTTTCATATCGGCGATTGAAACCGGATTTTATCTCTGCGAACAACAATCGTCGAAGCGGCTCCGCACTCATTATGGTTACTTTATCCATAATCATCCTGTCGACCATAGGACTGGGTTTGCTGGGCGTCTCCTACGGAGTCAGACTAAAAGCATCCAGGCAGAAAAACGAAACGGCAGCGATGCTCGCAGCCGAAGCAGGCTACGAGAAGGCAATTTACTGGATGAGCCAGCAACAAGACATGATAAGCGCCATCCAGCAAAGAATAGCAGGCACAAACGGCACACTGACTTTCCCGGACGGCAGTTGTGATTTTCAGATTAAGTTCTATGCATTTCTCGGCTCCCGACCTGCGTATCAGGTTATCTCCAGCGGCCGCAGCGGCGTATTCAACAGAACAGTGGATGTACTGGTCCTCCAGGCGGTAAGCGGCTGGGACATAGGGTCATGTCGAATACCGACCGGCAGTTCCAGCACCGATGAAGTACATTTCGCAAATAATGAGGTAATAGATATGCCGCTGCATATCAATGACGCTGAAGATTCTCCTGATGAAAGAGACATTTATATATCGGGCAACCCGCAGTTTACAAAAACCGTTGGAATGGGTGAATCGAGATACACGGACAATGATTATGACAAATACTCGTCGATAATGAGACTTTTTGACGGCGGAATTTATTTCGACCAGCCAAACACAAGAATATCTGACATCTCTTCGGTTCAAAGTAAAATCGACCGCTTCAGGGACAGTACAAAAACACAATACAAATTTACGCCGCGAGCAACTGCATCTGTGCCAAATCCCAATGCCGCAGTTCAGCTTGAATTCTTTGTGGAAAGCAACGTTGGTAAAGTCCGCATCACAAATAATTGCACGGTCGTCGGTTGCAAAAAAGACAAAGAGCCAAAAACATTCGACTTCAAAATTAAACCAGGCAGTAATGGGACCAGATTCGAGCAATATTATATTTACGGCTACCATTATATGTCCGGAAACGCAGAATCCAACGGTGACAGAACAACAAAAAACATAGAACAGACATATACATCACAAATCATCGACGGCATCGAATCCGAACCGGGAGGCCAGATATATGTCGACGGCAATGTAGTAATCGGAGGCGATAAATCCGAACATAATGGCGACCAGCTTGTCAAAGGCAAAATCACCGTCGTCGCAACTGGTAATATCTGGATCGCCGACTCGATAACAGTTGACGACTCTCATGACTCTGATGGACTACCTTCAAAAGATAATCCCAATATCCTGGGGTTGGTTGCGCAGGGTGTCATTAAAGTTGTCGATCCCGGTATTTCCAGCTACTCAAGCTCCTACTCAAACGGATATCCCGGGCCGGCTCAAGATATTTGGAACTACAAATACGTTCCAATCGGTCTAAAAGAATAAAGCAGTTCCGGCGGCTGGGGCGGCTGGGGTGGCTGGGGACACGGGGGCGGCGGAAGCAGCAGCTCAGATAATGAGAGATACCTGCCTGATCCGATGGTGGTAGAGGCGGCCATGACCATCGGCGGCGGCGGATGGGGCGCCGAAAATGTCACGCGAGAATGGAATAGAGTCTGGTACGGCAACAGAAAAGAGGAGAACGAACCGCAGGACAAACTTGTTGTTCGAGGCACCATTACGGAAGCTTGTCGGGGAGTTGTAGGTGTCATCGGCACTGACGGTTTTCTCAAATATTACTATTACGATGAAAGATTGCTTGAAGGTATATTACCGGGTGATATTTGGATGAGAGGCAAGTATATCCCCGCACCCGCCGGCTGGAGAGATTACCGGAATTAGAATTCATAATCGAACATTTCGACAAAATCGTATAAAAACACAATTCCGGCAAATTATGTAAGTCTGAGAAT
Source organism: uncultured Pirellulales bacterium (assembly GCA_964556885.1). Lineage (GTDB taxonomy): Bacteria > Planctomycetota > Phycisphaerae > Sedimentisphaerales > Anaerobacaceae > CAZKYP01. The sequence goes on from CAZKYP010000015.1 coordinate 19,930, forward strand.
ACCAATATCGCCCGTTCTACATGCCGGCCTTAGGTCCAATAACCGAATCAATAGATTCAAACTTCATAAATTATTTATCATCGAACATACACACGAAAATATGGTTGTACCTCAAAGGTGTATGCTATTAACCATTTATAGGACCGTGCGACATACTCGCCAGTACATTGCGAGAAAGCATGAAATAATAATCGTTTACAAGTAAAACAGCCGCTTATTTTAGCCGATTAATCCATCAATAGAGCCAAAAAAACGGTCTTCGGAATCGGAGAAAATCCGAACCTGAATCCCGGTAAATTACAAATGATCACGCTCTTTTAAATGACTTGACAATAATTCGGAAAGGTTTTGTAAACTTGAGCTGGAAACGACTTTTAAACTTTCGGAAGAACGAAATCTTTGGCCTGGATATAGGCTCTTATGCCGTAAAGATTGTTGCTCTGCGCAAAGACGACTCGGACTATACACTAACCGCGGCAAATATCACCGAGATACTATCAAGTGAAGAAAACAACGATACCCAAAAAACAAATATCACCAGAGCAATCCACGAGTGCTATCGGCAGGCCGGTTCTAAAAGAAAACTGGCAGTCTGCGGCGTGAGCGGTCCGGATGTCGCCGTACGGGATTTCGAGTTTCCTTCGCTGTCGAATGATGAAATCTTAGGGGCCGTTCGTCTCGAAGCCTCCCAGGTTTGCCCGTTCAATACGGCCGACAGCGCCATCGACTATCAACTAATAAATGACACAGGTACACAGCATGTCGATGGTAAAACAAGAGGTGTCATGGTCGCCGCTACAAACACGCTTGTAAAAAGCAAGGTTAAATTTGCAAAAGAAGCTCGTTTGAATTGCGTCCTTATGGACATCGACGGTTTGGCGCTTTTGAACTGCTTTGATGAGCTTGCAGAAGAACACGAAAAGCCTCAGACCGGTTACATACCGGCAATTTTAAACGTCGGCGCATCTCATACGACTCTTGCAATAATGGGAGACAACGACAGGCCGTTTATCCGTGATTTGGCGTATGGCGGTAATGATATCGTCGAGCAAATTGCCATAGAAAAGAATATGACAATTGAGGCGGTCCGGAAGACTCTATTCGAAGATTCGGAATCAACTGAAACAGAGCTTCATGACAGCATGAATAAAGCCTGCCGGAAACTTTTCGCCGATGTATCCGAAACATTGCGTTTTTACGCCGCCCAGGCCAAACTGAAACGCATCGACAGAATACTTTCCTGTGGCGGTTTTTCCCTGACATCGGGATTCGTCGAACTATTGAACAACCATACGGGGATTGACACCGTACTTTGGAATCCCCTTCAGAAAATTCGCTGCGATAAAAGCAGGCTGCATGAAAACATCGTTGCCGAAAGTGGTCCGGCAATGGTGATTGCGGCCGGGCTTGCAATGAGGTCGATATGAAAATCTGCTCGTGATGTGTCCAGCGGGACATAAAGCACGACGATTAATAGCCAAGGAATATATAATGTTCACTATAGATTTATTGAACGGATATGCCATCCCGCCGAAAAGCAGACCGGGGGGAATAGCCATTGTCGGAATAACCGCTGCGATTCCGGTTATTGTCGCGATATCAATGGTCTGCTTATATCTGCAAAATAAAGCCGTCCTGTCTATAAAAGAATATGAAATAGACAGATGGGAAAATAAAGTCGACACATTATCAGATGTCCTGGAATGGCAGAAGTCGCTGCAAAAGCAAAAAACCGTATACAATAAATGCCTGTCCGAAATCAAATCTTCCTTAACAAGACATACCCAATGGTCACAGGCACTTTCAACAATCATCAACTGTCTGCCCGAATCGGTGGTCCTGAACAGGCTTGAAATCAAAAAACATTTCATTAAGAAAAAAGTTCCCAAAAAAGACAAGCCTGATGAAACGACCGATATCGATATTCCTGTAAGAACATTGCAGATAAACGTCACAGGCAATGCGAATCTCGATTGCGTTCAGGCGATCAAGGATTTCGGGGATAAACTTCGTTCGTCAGCTTCTCTGGGACCCAGGCTCGATAACATCACGTACTCGCAGGAATCAGATACACTTGATGGTCGGGAAGTAGTTCATTACGAGATAGTTTGTGTTTTTAAACCGGGATTGTAGCATGATATTCGTACAAACTTATAAAAAACATCTGGTTACAGGTGCTTCGGTATGGGGAGCATGCCTGTTTATATTCACCCTTGCATACTTACTTGTGCTGATGCCCCTGAAAGACAGCCGGGAACGGGCGGATAAATTAATCACCCAGAAACAGGAAAACTACGAGTCCGCATTGAAAGCTTCACAGGAAGAAGAAAAATTGAAACAATTCGAACAAATCGAACTGTTACAGAACAATGTTGGCGATTTTGCGATCGATTACGAGAATTCCGCAAACCTGACGTTCGATATCAGTCAAATGGCCAATGATAAGAACGTCACCATGTTCAATATCAAAGGAAACGACAACAACAAAACTTCGGCAATACCCAACTGCAGTTACTTAAATGAAGGTCACCTAAATATAGATTTCAACTCTGAATTTAACCAGTTCGCCATATTTCTCAACGATCTCGAGAGACACCGGCCGGTTCTCTTCATTGACACGTTCTCGGTAAATCGTTCCGGACAGGATGATGCCGGTTATCAGGTGAACCTGGATGTAGCCGTATTCGTTATAAAACAGCAGGGTCAGAAAACCGACGGTAAAAGTTAAAGATAAAACAGTGGGTAAAACATGAGAATAATTGCAATAGCAAATCAAAAAGGTGGTTGCGGCAAAACAACCACGGCCGTGAATCTTGCAGCTTCTCTCACTGAAAGAGGCAATAAAACACTTATTGTCGATCTTGACCCGCAGGGCCACAGCACGATTGGATTCGGCTACGATCCCGACGGGCTTGATATAACCATCTACGAAGTTGTAAAAAACGCCCAAACAAAAATATCTGAAATCATCTTAAGTACGAACATCGAGCTGCTCGACCTGGCCCCAAGCAACGTTCTGCTCTCGGGAGCCGAGATCGAACTTACTCCCGTGGTCGGCAGAGAATTCATACTGAGTGAGAAGCTCAGAGAGGTAAGGGACAATTATGACGTATGTATTATCGATTGCCCGCCGTCGCTGAGCCTGCTGACAATGAACGCACTGATCGCAAGCACCGACGTGCTCGTGCCCGTCCAGGCCCATTACTACGCCATGGAAGGCCTGAAACAGATATTCGAAACGATAAATATATTAAGAGAGCGATTTCATCCGTGTCATGTAAAAATCCTGGGCTTACTACTGACTTTCGTGGAAGAAAAGACGCTGCTCAGCAGACAGATACAGCAGCAGGTGAGAAATTTCTTCGGCGATATGGTATTTGATACGGTCATTCACAAAAGCGTAAGACTGGCCGAAGCGCCGAGTGCCGGTGAACCGGTCATGATCTACTCGCCTCACAACAAAGCCGCCGCGGAATACAGGGCTTTGGCCGAGGAGATAGATAACTCCGGCGCATTGAATGACCTTCAAGTCACCGACGAGACTTTGGTCGGGAGATAAACAATGGTTGATAAAAAAAAGAAAAAAACAGGTCTTCAGAAGGATGTTTCATCAATCTTCAAGGGTGTGACAATCCCATCAAAAAACGGCAACTACCTCCGGCAGTCCGATGAGCTTATTCTAACGAAACGTTCTCATATTAAACATAATAAACCGCCAGTATCAAAAGATACTCGCAATACACCCAATAGAAAAACTGAACTGAATCACAAAATCAATAAATCCAGCGATGTATTCTTATCGGAACCTTCTGTCCAAAAGACTGATGAGACGTTTGTACCCAAAGATACCGGCTATGCTCCCGACAACCAGACCGTGCTGAAAAATATAATCGATAAGCTCGAAGAGATCTCTTTACCGGAATCCTCAATCAAAAAACCTGATGAGACAATTGCTCAAAAAGATATCGGCCATGTACCCGACAACCAAACCGCAGTGGAAAAAATAATCGATGAGTCTGAAAAAGTGTCCTTACCGGAACCATCAGCCCAAAAAATCGATAAGCCGGTTGAATCCAAAGATACCGGTTACGTACTCGACAGCCGGAACACGATGAAAAATACAATCGATGAGCCTGAGGAGCCACTTTTAACAAAATCCTCAATCAAAAAACCTGATGAATTGCCTGTGCAAAAACAACCAGACAACGTACCCGAAAGGCAATCCATACTGAAACATCTGATCTATGAACAGGACAAACAGCCTGTGCCAAAGAAACCAGATGATATCCCTCCTAAGCCTATGCCTTCGAACATACAAAAGCCTCGGATGTCTCCGGCTAAAAAACCGGATTTACCATCATCATTAAATAATGAAAGTCCGGCCAAACAGTTCGTGGCGGAAGTCACCAGAGAAATAATAACAAGCAAAAGCACCTGGCAGCAGATAAAAGACAGAATATTCTCACCCAATTCAGGCGGCAGAACAGCAAAAGAAAAAGCCACAATGGCGTTGATTCCTGTTCTCGCTTTAGTATTCATTTTTGTGTTCAGACAGGTCTTTTGGGCAAGCCCGAATAAAATGGCAGAGGCCACACAGATCAAAACAAAAAGCGACGCAACCGTAACCACACATACAGAGCAAAACATCGACTGGAAAATTCCAGAGCCTTATCCGGCAATGATCCATGATCCCATGAAATTGACAGCAATAAGCGCCGGTCAGGCCAAAGTCCAAACACAAAAATCAGAAACAGAAAATATAACTGCAATAATCGTCAAAGGAATTTTATACAGCAGCGATAATCCGGCGGCACTTGTCGACAATCGAATAGTACGCGTCGGCGATACAGTACAGGACGCAACCGTCGTAAGAATTAACAGAGACGGCGTTGAATTTGAAATGAACGGGAAAAGATGGAAAGAAAATGTTCAAAGATGAACCAGGAAAAGGAACTAATATGCAAATCTTCAAAATTAAAAACATAAAATATAAACTCCTGATGTTATGCATCGTCGCCGGTCTTGGCTATATCGCCGCGGCCGCGGAGGACGGCACGGAAGATCCAAATACGCCGAAGGGCTCTATGCAGTACGATGCAAATGATACTAATAAACCGCATGTTTCCGACGACCTCGAACGGAGACTGTCAAAAACAATAAGCCTTGAATTCGTAGATACGCCCATTGCCGACGTTATCAGGATAATAGCCGACCAGGCGGACATCGACATTGTCAAAAGTCCGAAAGTCACCGGAAATGTCACCGTTACGCTTACGGATGTTCCCCTCGAAGAGGCACTCAACAATATCCTGTCCGTGCATGACTGCATGTATGTCCTGACCGGCAATATGATAAGAATTATAACAACTTCAGAGAACATAGATAAACCTGAGCCGCTTAAAACTGAAACATTTGAGATTATCTACTCAGACATTACTCAAGTTGTTGCGGCCCTGGACAAGTTCAAATCCACACAGGGCTCGGTATCATTCATTCAGGGAACCAGTTATATTATCGTCACCGACACTGAGAACAAAATCAGGGAAATAACCACCCTGATCAACAAGATTGATCGCATTACTCCCCAGATACTGGTCGAAGCAAGAATATATGACATAACCACCAAGGACAGGCTCGACCTCGGTATCGAGTGGAGTGCCGGCCGCAATACGACATATACGAGCGGGGAGCCTGTAAGCACTACAAGAACCGACCCGTTTATTACAGGCGGTTTCGACGGCACGATATCCAAAGCCGAAAGTACGTCGGGGGGCCTGCGTTTCGGCTGGCTCAATCCAAGCATCGATGTCGATTTCCTGATTACAGCCCAGAAGGAAAACATAAACGCCAAGCTCCTGGCAAATCCCCGGATACTCGTTCTTGACAACGAAACGGCAAATATCAAGATCATATCCGAGATTCCCTATCAGGAGCTTCAGGAATCTTCCGCCGGCGGAAGCGTCGGCACAACCGCGTTTCGGGAAGTCGGCGTCGAGCTCGATGTCACGCCGCATCTCGCAACACGCGACGAGATGATTCGACTGCAACTGCATCCCGTTTTCAGCGTTGTCACCGGCGAAGTGCAGGTTGTCGGCCAGAGCAATTCATATCCACAGCCGATAGTCGACAGACGCGAAGCAACCACAACATTGCTGATTAAAAACGGCCAGACCGTTGTGCTGGGAGGCTTGCGCAAAAAGGAGACAACAAAGCAAATCAATAAAATACCTCTGTTTGGCGACCTGCCCCTGGTTGGTCCTCTGTTCAGATTCGAAGGTGAAGAACAAATTACCAGCGAGCTGGTCGTATTCATAACACCCTTGATTGTCATGCAGCCGATAATGACAGACGACGAAGAAGAAGCATACGATGTCACCAAGTTCGATGCGCCGGATCCTCAATTTACAAGAACAGAAAACAAAACGGCGAAAAAACAATAATCGGCAACCGGATTTGGGACTTCGCTTTGTACGGGATAATCCTAAATCTACTCCTTTTTCACGTAAAGCGTCTGGCTTGGGAAGGCAAACTCTATTCCCTTGGCTTCGAACTGCTTCATCATCTCCAGGTTCACCCGCTCATTGACTTCATGATATAGCCAGTAGTCGGGCGGCCTGCTGGGATCGGCATTTACTTCCGGCCCCTAACAGAAGTGATTTGATCTGGTCGCCGCCCAGTACATTTTCGGCGATAAGAAGAATGGATATAATTGCTATTGTCACCCGCATCGCTTTTCGCACGACAGGAACGAGCATGTCGTCGAGTTTGGTTTCAGTCCTGCCGACAAGTCGATTCAGGTAATACTCAATAACATCCACGAGCCGGTAAAGGGCGTATGCCACCGATATGGCCGCTACTACCCGGGTGACCGTTGTCCAGCCCGAGCCGATAGCGATTCTTATCCCGTCTTCATCATTAAAATACAGGGGGAGCTTGGCTATGTATATGCCTGCCGCAAATATTACCACATACACCGGTTTTACAATCGCTGTGAGTAAGAGTGCAAAAGGACCTTCGCCTTTTTTTCGCATTAATCGCGCCGAATAACCGCTCAAAAAGAATTGGACGATTCGCCCCGCTGCCATCGTCGCCAATATTATAATTAGAACAAGCCCGAATCGCCAAATCGCGTTGCCTCTTACCAGCTCGTAGTTGATGGTTTCCGACCACCAGGCGGCCTGGGCTATTATTGCAACTGCTTCAGTCATTTTTTGCCTCCAAAAAACTGCATATACGACCATAAGCTTAAATTATTAACATTAAACAATCAATAATCATTTTCATAAGCCGAGTCGGAACTGCTGTTTTTACGTAAATTTTGCTTCACTTGAAATAAAACTTGTGCAACAATACTTCGTTAGTCAAACGTGTTTTCAGTTTGAGTAAAAATTGTTTATCGTTATACGGGTACATATATAATGAAGCGTTCGACACTAAATTTCCTTATCGATTTAATCAGCTTTATTAACCTGCTTGGCATGATTATCACCGGCGTTATCATCAAGTACATACTGCCTCCCGGCACAGGCGGCGGACACGGCCGCGGATTTCGCGGCGGCCGCGGACTTACCGAAGAAGTCAGAGCCCTGTGGTCTATGACCCGGCACGAATGGGGTGATATACATTTCTACCTGTCCGTCCTGTTCATTGCCCTGATTATGGTTCATATTATCCTGCACTGGACCTGGATAAAGTGCTACACAAAATCCGTTCTTGGCCTTCAGGGAAAAGATTCTCTGCCAAACAACGAAGTTTGCGACCAAAGTAACGATAAACAATAGTATTTAGCTTGTTTTCAAAAAACTCAAATTTCGTGAACACCATTAGAAAATTGGGTTTGTTTTTTCAAACCGCAGATACCTAAGGCATAAATTTCGCTGATTATATGGATTTTTTCTAACATCCTTGATTTTTTTGACGCAATACGCACCACGCATCACTCAATACGAAACAAACCCGTCCTGAGCGTAGTCGAAGGATTGGCTTTGTTTTTTAAATTCCTTCACGCAGTCCACCGAACGCCGAACGCAGAACGAGATAATTGGCTTTATTTTTCAAATTTTATCTGGCACACAGGCACCGAGGTCCAGAGGCACAGAGATTTA
>CAZKYP010000016.1:0-22255 GCA_964556885.1 uncultured Pirellulales bacterium
AACCGCTAAAAGATATACAACCGGTTATGGTGGAGCAAACTATTACGGTACCGGTTGTGTAGTAAACCTTAATAAATGTGTATTAAGTGGCAACGCTTCGCGACAACTGGATGCCACCGGATATGACGGAGGCGCCGAATATTATACGGAAGATTGTGAAGTTACAATCACCGATTGCGAACTGCTCGACAATCACGCCGGATTTGATTTTGATGCAGGAGGTATATACGGACGAGGCGGCGGTCAATACTTCGGCAGCTTATGCAATATTGAAATCCAGGATGCCAATTACATTGATAATTCTTCTGCCGGTGACGGTGGCGGAATCTACTGTATGTCCGATTGCAGCCTCACTATCAATAACGGCAGCTTCATCGGCAACTTAAGCGATGGTTATTACGGTTCCGGCGGTGCAATATACGGCGGCGGAATATTCGACTATGAGAGTTATGTTTGGTACAACGGCAGCAAAATAACCATTGAAGACAGTTATTTCGGCAATAATGAAGCGGCGTTCGGAGGTGCACTGTACTGGTATGGCGACGAAGCGGAAGTATCTATTTCCGATTCTGTCATCAGTAATAACACAGCCGAGCATGGTGGAGGTATGTTCTTCAGCAACGGCAGTCCGACGATTACTAACTGCAGTATTATAAGTAACAAGGCACAGGCCCGTTACTTCCTGCCGGACGATCCTGTTTACCAGAACTTTTACGTATATCGCGATTATGAAAGGCCGTTCGGCGGCGGTGGCGGTATTTTCTGCTGGTCGTCGGGTGCTGTAATCGAGAATTGCTTCATAACCAACAATTCCGCGTCCGGATCGGGCGGCGGAGTCTATTTCAGCGGTGACACAAGCTTCCCGAAGCTTAAAAATTGTCTGGTCAACGAAAACTCGGCCACACTCGACGGTGGTGGTGTTGTCTCGTACTGGTTCGCAACGCCAACCATCTCTAATTGCACAATTGCCAATAACATAGCAGATAATCCGGATGATACCGGCAAGGGCAAGGGCGGTGGTTTGTCCTGTTCATACGAGAGCCAGACAATTCTTACTGATAGTATCGTCTGGGGTAATACAGCCGCTAAGGGTAAGCAGATTGTAATCGGCAGCGATAAAGAGCCGATTTATCTCGACAGGCCGGCTTCTCTGACGATTTCATACAGCGATATTCAGGGCGGCCGGAGCATAGATGCCGTTTATACAGAACCGGGACGTACACTCAACTGGCTTGACGGCAACATTAATTCCGATCCGTTGTTTGTCGAATCAAGATTCTTCCTGAGTCAGACAGCAGCGGGCCAGACGCGAAACAGTCCATGTTTGGATATCGGCAGCAGTATGGCGGCGGCACTTGGTCTTGACGTATTTACCACTCGCTCCGATGGTGTTGGCGATGCGGGTCAGGTTGATTTGGGATTCCATTATCCAACCGGCCAGGACCTGTATCAGTTAACCATCATAGTCATCGGCGAACATGGTACGGTCACACCAAGAAGCGGCGCATTCAACAAATATACCATAGTGACACTAAGAGCCAGACCGGAGACAGGTTATCAGGTAAGGTGGACCGGTACCGATAATGATATTTCCACCGCCCTGACCAACACCGTGACGATGGACTCGAATAAAACCGTTACAGTTGAGTTTGTCCAGAACGCCGGCAAGACAATAACCGTGCCTGGTAATTACCCGACGATTCAGCAGGCAGTCAACAATGCTAAAAACGGAGATATAATTGTTGTCGATCCGGGTACCTATTACGGTGGGTATCGAGGTTATGTCCTTATAGTTGACAAATCCGTTCTAATCACATCGAGAAGCCCGGACGATCCGAACTGCGTAGCCTCGACTATAATTGATGGTTACCGTACTACAAACGATTATGCCAACATAGGAGTAGCCTTCTCGACCAACACAAAATCAGGCACAATTCTTAACGGTTTTACAATACGGAATTGTGGTGGAAGTGCCGGTGATGGAGATGACGGCGATAGAGATGCAAATCATCCTGACGGTTATGACGGAGGAACCTTAGATGGAGCTGGAATATACATTGAATCCGGCGGCAGTCCTATCATTAAAAACTGTGTCATCATAAACAATCTGGTCCAGGGAGGAGATGGAGGAACAGGTGAAGACGCAGACGGAGATAACGAATTAAACGCAGGCCGAGGAGGCTGGGGCGGCTGGGCACGCGGCGGCGGTGCATATTGCGGCGTCGATAGCAGACCGCAATTTATTAACTGCACATTTGCAAACAATTCAGCTCGTGGTGGCAGCGGCGGCGATGGTGGTAATGGAGATGATAACGGCGGCGAAGGTAACTACGGAGGCAATTACAGCAGGTCTCAGGCATATAACATCCATTCCGACAGTCTTACTATCGAATATGTCGTAGGCGATTTGTGGAGTGTCTGGACATGGGATGGCGCCGCTACATACGGGCCGATGTATGGTAAACCCAACTTAACATCTTATCTTGGTGACTATCGACTGTATTCAGGATACGGCGGCGGTGTATACTGTGATGTAGGAAGCAAAGTATCTTTTGATAACTGCAGAATCCAAGGTAATCGAAGTTACGGCGGCATGAGTGGAATTGGCGGCACTTATGCGGGTTCTGACAGAAACTTGGATCCACTTGTTGCTTATGAACTGCCAAGCTATGGAGCTGGTGTTTATTGTGCGAGTGAATCTACTATCAGCTTTGTAAAATGTCACTTTGAAGAAAATATCGCTTCTGTTGTTGTGGCCGGAGTCGATCCGAATCACCGCATCGATCCTTATATAGGATACGGCGGCGGCGTATGTGCCGAAGGCAGTTCCGACGTTATCTTTGTCGACTGTAACTTTGTCGAAAATAGTTCTGACACTGGAGGCGGAATATATCTCAAAGACACTAACGTCGATATTATCGACTGCAATGTGATCTCCAATTCCGCACTCCGTGGCGGCGGCTTAACCAGTGTTAATTGCTTAATAAACGTTCTGAGCAGTGAGATTGTTGATAACCGGGCGGAAACCGACGCGAATGACCCGAATGACGATAATGTTACAACAGCCGGTGCAGGCATGTACTGCTGGACCGGAGGTGTCAATGTTCAGGACTGCAACGTCACCGGTAATATATCAAACTTCTCCGGTGGTGGTATATATTTACGGTCCAACGGCGCTTCGATTTTCAACAGTCTGTTTACGAATAACGGCGCAGGCAGAGACGGCGGCGCTATTTCGGCTAACTGGTCGGCAACTCCGATAATCTCTAACTGTACATTCGTAGGAAATGCGGCTATAGGTAACATAGGCCAAACAAACAAGACCGGCTACGGCGGCGGCCTTTACTGCTCATCCCAGACCGAATGTACGGTTATCGATAGTATCTTCTGGAATAACCAGGGACTGAAAGGCACCGCAATCGCACTGGGAACAAGTCTCGAATTCGATCCCAGACCTTCCAAACTTAATATCTCATATAGTGATGTTAAGAACGGACAATCCGGAGTTTTTGTCGACAGCACATGCACCCTTAACTGGGGCGAGGGTAATATCAACGGGGACCCGTTGTTCAAATCCGGGCGGCTTGGCGGTTACTACCTTAGCCAGAGAAAAGCAGGTCAGTCAAAGGACAGCCCCTGCGTCGATGCAGGCAGCGATTATACACACTTGACCGGTCTGGTGGGATATACAACACGAACCGACGATGTTGCCGACAGAGGCAGACTCGATATGGGTTATCACCATTCTATGACGGAGCCTTGTCGTCTGTGCGACCTTGCCTTTGACGGAATTATCAACTTCCGTGACTTTGCAATGCTTGCCCAGAAATGGCTGCGTGAAGGCTGCAACGAAGCAGGTGGCTGGTGTGACGGAGCCGATATTACATCCGACACATTTGTTAATATGTCGGATGTTGCATTCCTTGCTGATTGCTGGCTTGTCCAGGATACTACCGCCCCGCTTCCGAATCCAAGCAGGTGGGAGAAAGAACCCAATTCGACATCGGGCGGCTCTATAAAAATGTCGGCCGAAAGATCTTACGATGCATGGGGATGGGATGTGGAATACTACTTCGAATGTGTCGGTGGGGATTGTCATGACAGCGGCTGGCAAAAGGATCCGAACTATACAGATACAGGTCTGGCTACAGATGCATTATACGGTTACAGAGTTAAGGCACGAGACGGAGTAGACAACGAAACTGAATGGTCGGAAACCAGATACGCAGGCAGGGATAATATGCCCCCGGCGCCGGCGCCTCATATAATGAGCATCGTTGCGGCCTCGGAAACATCAATCACGATGATAGCTTCAACAGCCTATGATGATGCCGGGGTTCAGTATTATTTCGAGTCTGTAACCGACGGCGGACATGACAGCGGCTGGATTGATGATCCGAATTATACCGATGTCGGCCTTACTCCAAATACTGAATACGGATATCGGGTCAAAGCCAGAGACAGATCGACCCAACAAAACGAGACTGATTGGTCAAATACGGTTTATGCTACAACGATAATGGCAGTGGATACGACAGCTCCGACGCCCAACCCGATGACATGGGATGCAACCGAAGATGCGAACGGTGTAGACGGAACGCCTCATGAAATTTGGGGAGGAACAGGCGTCTTTGACTACTGGGCCGAAATGACGGCTACTGTTGCGGTAGACGACAGCGGCGGACCTGTGGAGTACTATTTCCAGTGTACAACACAGGCTGGTTTCAGCAGCGGCTGGCAGGCGAGTAATATATATACCGTCCTTGTTGGCAGGAGTGGACAGGGTCATCGATTCAGAGTCAAGGCCAGAGATCAGTTCGGCAATGAAACCGGATGGTCGGTCATAGATGTAGCAGACTGACGACAAAACAAACAAATAAGCAGATAGTTTGCGCGCATATAAAGTTGCGAACAGACTATCTGCTTGTTGTATTATTTAGCCTTTAACATCTGATAGCCGTAATGTGCAATCAGATGATCAAGGATGATAATCGAGGTGTAATTCTCAGCAACGGGCCATATACGAGCCACAATAGTCGGATCACGTCTGGTTATGGCCGCCAGGTCTTTATTCTCAAGCGTGTATTTGTCAATCGTTTTTTGGGCCTTGTCGATTGTCGGTGTAGGCTTGACGGCAAGCCGGACAATTATGGATTGGCCCGTGGCCAGGCCGCCTGTGATGCCGCCGGCGTTATTCGAATCGAAAACGACTTTGCCCCCTTCTGACCGCATCTGGTCGTTATTTTGATATCCGGTCATATCCTTAACAGCGAAACCGGCACCGACCTCCACACCTTTGACGGCACCGATACCAAGCATCCTGCCCAGCTCACCATCGAGCTTATAGAACACCGGCTCGCCCAGACCGACCGGTACACCTGTTACGATAACTTCGACAACACCCCCTGCCGAATCACCGGTGGCGGATATACGATTGCACGCCTCGACCATGCCATCGGCGGCATCAATATCTGGACAGTTCACTACCGGATGGACGCCATATTTTTCCCTTATAGCTTCCGGTGTTAGCTTTGGAGCTTTGTCTCTTATTTCATCAATCTGCTGTTCGATTTCAGCAAAGATCCTGGCCTTTTCAAGAAATCTCATCTCCATAGTAATGCGGCCTTTGATGTAGATTTCCTGATAGAACGGATCGAGGTCGTGTCGCATCTTCTTATACTTATCCGTAAAGTCGAGAACCTTCTCGGCGTTTATGTCGGGACAACGAACTCCTGCGATTTCCTTCACGTACGAAAACACATTGATCCCACACTTTTTCAATACCTTTTTGGCAACGTATCCGGCTGCGACGATGGTCGAAGTATAACGTCCGCTGAAAAAACCGGCCCCGATTGCATCATCATCCGGGCCATATTTTACGAAAGACGCATAAGATGCGTGGCCCGGACGGGGTGTGCGGTTCGTGTCCTGGTACTGCTTGATATGGATGAAATGACGGTCCAGATTGGGTATGAGAATCGATAACGGGGTGCCGTTCGTGTGATTCCTGTTACCGGCGCCTTCAATTGTATCGGCCGCATTTAAGCCGTTATAAATAATCGGAAGGTCCGGTTCTTTTCGCGGGCTGGATAATTCATCGGCGCCCGGCTTTCGCAGCAGCAAATCTCCATATATTTCCTGTTCGGTCAGAAGCATTCCCGGCGGAACGCCCTGCAGAACCGAAGTAAGTCCCTCCTGATAGGAGCCGCCGGCGACCGTAACCTGAAAACAGCGTCCAATATGACATCCAATCATCGTTAATGCCCTTTCAAATAACCAAAATTCGGGGTGATTGTACTGTTTTCCGGCTTGAAAGGCAAGGCAAAACTAAAGCCCGGAAAGACTGTGAGGATTGATTGTAAAATTCGTTGTTTTGGATAAAGTTGAAGTGTATCAGTCCTGAAGTTCCATATCCGCCCCAAGGCTTCTCATAAGATCCACAAACTGGGGGAATGTAACGCTCATCGCCTCGGCCGTATCTATACTGCATGGCTCATTCAGAAGCATGGCAGCCAGCGAGAGAGCCATTACGATTCGATGGTCGCTTCTGCCGTCCAGAGCGGCCGGTTTCAGCCGGCTTCGCCGAATAACAAGACCGTCGGGCAATTCTTCGACGTCGGCATCCATTTTTTTAAGCTCTTCCGCCATACATTTAATTCGGTCGGTTTCCTTTGTTCTTGCCTGCGGTACGTTTATAAGTCTCGTTTGGCCCTCGGCAAACGCTGCTGTAACAGCCATGGCGGGCAACGCATCGGGTGTCGCATTCATATCAAGCTCAGCGCCTTTTAGTGAAGAGGCTTTTACAGTTACTGAATTCGATCCAATTCTAATATCGGCCCCCATTTCCCTGAGATAATCCACCACAGCCTTGTCGGGCTGACTATCCGAGAAATCCAGTCCGTTCAAGATCACCTCCTCTCCAATCAGAGCGGCGGCACAAAGGAAAAAAGTAGCGCTTGAAAAATCTGCGGGTATCGCGGACTCATATGCCTTATAAGATTGTCTGCCTTTGACCCGGAATTTTCGCATTTGCTGATTTTCATATTTTATCTGCTGCTTGTCGAGCCAGTCGAGTGTCATCTGAACATAACCAGGCTCATTAAGCACAGTGACATCTATCTGGGTATCTTTTTCGGCCAACGGCGCACATAAAAGCAAACTGGATAAATACTGACTCGTAAATGCGGCGATGGACGTCCTGCCGCCTTTTATCTGTCCCATTACTTCAACGGGGGCTTTTCCGTTATTCTTAAGACTGCGGCACTTCGCTCCCAGCTCATTCAGCGAGTCAATCAATGGTCCGACGGACCGGCTTTGAATTTGATTATCACCGGTAAATCCTATTAACCGCCCAGGCTCGGCCAGGGCCGCCGAACCCATCGCAATACGTAACGTTGTTCCGGAATTACGGACATCAATGATTTCTCCCGGTATTGCGATTCGGCCGCCTGTACCGGTAACTTTCCATAGATTCGAATCAGAGGCATCAATACCGGCTCCCAGCGCCCTGTAGCAATCGACGGCCGCTTGTGTATCGTGTGATTGCAATGGAGCACGAATAAGGCTTTGCCCCTTAGCCAGAGAGGCTATTGCAACAGCCCGAATCGTATGAGATTTCGAGCCAGGAATGGCCACTGCCCCTGATAACCGAGATTTTCCAACTATTAATTTCATAATATCACATAGATTGTTTTTTGTTGTTAAGAGTCGTTTTGTACCAGAAACGAGGAAAATTTGGAAGAAAATTGTACCTGCAATATGTAAATCTTATGTCTCATAATCGATGCTTGTTATAGGACTTCAACGCCGGGCATGTCCTACTTCTTCCATATCTATTGTCCAATTTTGCCGTGTTATTGTGAAAAATAGTAAGAAAATATAAAAAATTCGTGTTTTTTTTGCGGATGTTTGTCCTAACAATCGAAAATATATTAACCGGACACATAATATTGCCCGGGGTAATAAGGTATATGCTTATAGTTTCGTCAAAACTAATATGGACTTGCATCAACGGATTACGCGGGTTCGACTCGCTTCAAATAAGCTGAAAGGAGATATGAGAATGCCTGTATCGACTAAAAAAGAAAAAAGCATGACTATGCCTCAGATACAAACGAAGGCCCGTGCACTTGGAATCGTTCCGGGAAAAATGAAAAAAGCAGAGCTTATACATACCATACAATCCGCAGAAGGAAATACACAATGTTACGGCAGGTCCAATGGTTATTGTCCCTATACCGATTGTTGTTTTATGAAGGATTGTCTTAAAACAAAGCTGTGAATCTTAACTTTTTCCCGAAAGATGTCCCGGCGTATCGCCGTTTAATGAATCTTTAAGGTCTCAAAAAAAATATTGTATTTTGTTGACAATTGCCGTTTTTAACGGTAATGTCACTGATGTGTTAAGGGGTATTAATTTGTCCCTCGGATTTTGCCCCTGAAATAAAAAGAGGGAACTAAGTATTGCGGGTTCCGGACAGGCCCAAGGAGAACATTGTGGACAAAGGTAAAGTGAAATGGTTTAACGAAAGGAAGGGGTTCGGTTTTATTATTCCTGACAATGGCGGTGAGGACCTTTTTATCCATCACTCGAACATTGCCGCGGAGGGATTCCGGTCTTTGGAAGACGGCCAGGCTGTGGAGTATGAAGTTGCCCAGGGCAAGAAAGGCCCGGAGGCGACTAATGTGCGTCCATGTTGAGGCTATAAAACTTATTTCCGGATCAAAAAAAACCGCAAGGCCCTGCCGAAAAGCAGGGCTTTCTTTTTTTACATTTTAAATAAACAACAGTTGTATATCATCTTAACCGGCAATTTTATCTTCCATACAATTTCAATCCGTGATATTGTACGATATTATGTGGTTTATAACCGGTTCTTAAAGACACTGCAAAAACAGCCGGAACAAAAGAAAAGGAGGTTGTCTTGGCTATAACACTCCAGTGGCTGGGTCACGCCAGCTTTAAGATCTGTTACGAAGAGATGATAATATATATCGATCCATGGAAAATCAAAAAATCATCTCACGACGCCGGTTTGGTTCTAATCAGTCACGGTCATCACGACCATTACTCGCCGGGTGACATCGAAAAAGTAAGCAGGAACGGCACAAAACTTATCGCTTCGGCGGATGTCGTAGTAAAACAAAAAAACGGGGAATCACTAACGCCGGGAAATAATGCTGAATTCGAAGGCATGAGGATTGAGGGTGTCCCGGCTTATAATCCGGACAAGCAGTTTCATCCTAAAAGCAACAAATGGCTTGGTTTTGTAATAGAGATTGGGGCAAAGAAAATTTACTACGCAGGTGATACCGACATGACCGGGGAAATGACAGCATTAAAAGACATTGATATAGCGTTGTTGCCTGTCGGCGGAACATATACCATGGATGCAAAACAAGCGGCCGAGTCGACCGGATACATCAAGCCGAAACAGGCAATACCGTATCATTGGGGTGACATTGTCGGCGATGAAAACGATGCCGAAAAGTTCAGTAAACTGGCACAGTGCGACGTAAAAATCCTGACCGTCGGACAAACATTGAGTATCGAATAGGACAAAATTACGGACATGACTTATAACTGATTTTGCAGGAGATAATATAATCATGACAACTAAAAATGCTACCCCATGGTTCCTGTGGCCTTTTGTTGCGGTGTGGGATCTGCTCGCATTGATAATTAATATAATCGGACGGATATTAGCAGCCCTTCTCAGTTTGGTGCTTATGATTGTGGGTATTGCCTTAATAATAACCATTGCCGGAATACCAATCGGTATCCCGCTTGTCATCCTCGGGTTATTATTGATGGTAAGAAGCATTTTTTAATGATTGTTATTTTAACGATTCCAACTCATCTCAAAGTACTGCTGCCTTCAGAATGTCAAGATACTGAGCATTAGGTTTTAAGAATCTCGAATTTAGGAATTTCCTGCCCGAATAACATATCCATTATGTCGATGGAACCGCTGGAAATAGATTTGTTACTGTTTTGGCACATTGGTATTCCGAGAACAATTATTCCGGTTGAGGCGTAAATCTAACAGGGGGGTACGCCTCAAATTATTGAGTCAGGCGTAAAAAATGAACTAAACGGATCTTTATAGAAAATATGAGACTTACAACAGAACAACGTCTTGCGGCTTTGGAAAGAGATAATATAGTGCTTAATGACACAGTAAAGATGCTGCATAAACTTCTTAAAGAACAGCGAAAGTTGATTAATGAATATATTACTCAGAAGGTTATCTCTGCAACCCAGAGCGATGGCCAAAAAAGCAATGTTCGTCCTGAAGACGCCTTGTATACTTTTATTTGCAAACGCCGGTTTGATAATCTTGAAAAACGAATGGAAAAAATTCACCGATTGGCGGAGAAGCCAAAATATGAGTTAAGGGCCAGTTAGAATTTTAAGATTTTAATATACAACTTATCGGTTTGTTTCAGGTAAATCAAGAATCTTATGACATCTCGGGCATTCCACATTTTTTGCCTTGAAGTTCGGCGGAATTTTCAATTTTAAGCCGCACGCACAGGTTAAAAACACGAACTGGTTTACTTTTCGCATTATATCGCCGACCTGTCGCATCTGGCTTTGGGTACGCTGTTCTTTTTTGTCTTTATCCCCGGCTTCCCGTAAAGTAATCTGTTCCTTTGTTAGTGCAGCAGGCGGCACAACTGTTTTTTTATGGGTTACGCTGCTGAAGGAATCGGAATAATCCTTGAAAGAGGCGCCATACGTCATATTTCTCAAAATCCTTATTCTCTCCGAAATTGGGGGATGAGTGCTGGTCCAGTCGGAAAGCTTCATCTGTCCTTTTTTCTTGAAAGGATTGACAATATACATTGGAGCAGTAACTTTATTTACCGTGGCTAACTGGGGAGACGGGTCATTTGCTATTTTCTCCAGAGCGCTTGCGAGGCCCTCCGGATAGCGGGTTAATCTCGCCGCTCCCGCGTCGGCGAGATATTCACGTCGCCGCGATATTGCAAAATACAGAAGGTATGCGAATATCGGCGCGAGTATGGCGGCGAGGATCGCAATTACCATCATGATAATCTGTGCTTCGCCCCCGCCTTTACCGCCGCTGGAATATCTTCGACGCGATCCCATAGAGCTGTAAAACATGCCCCGTAAAAAAACCTGTGAGAGCAAAACGATTGAACCAAGCATTATTCCGGCCAGTGTAACGAAGAGAATGTCACGATGGAGAATATGGCTCATCTCGTGTGCGATAACACCCTGAAGTTCATCACGATTGAGTTTGGCCAGCAATCCCACCGTTACTGCGACCGATGCTGTTTTTGGGCTTCGCCCTGTTGCAAAGGCGTTTGGTGACGGATCATTTATAATGTAAATCTTGGGCATGGCCGGAAGACCGGCGGCGATTTTCATCTCCTCGACGACGTTGAAAAGCTGGGGGTGCACATCATGGGTAATCGGCTGGGCTTTGCTTGCGGCAAGTAAGATCTGATCGCCGCTCGAAAAGCTGACAAGGGTAAGCACAAACCAGATTACCGTCGCAATTATCAGACCGAAAAAACCACCTTCAGTGCCGAAGAATCCAAGCCCGATTATAAAACCCAAAAGCAGCAAGACCACCGCCATTAAAACCATCAAAACGATGGAGCTTCGTCTATTGGCACGTATCAATTCCCACATTATTTATGATCCCTTGCCGTTGAACAACGCAGTCTTGCGGTAAACAAACGATTAAGAAAAACTGACCTTGGGAACTTCACGTTCCGCGGCAACTTTGATCTCGAAGAAATCGCGTTTGTCAAATTTGAATATACCGGCAACAATGTTCGAAGGAAACATCTGAATCTTGTTGTTGAACCCTAAAACCTGGTCGTTGTAGCTTTGTCTGGCAAAAGCGATTCTGTTCTCGGTAGCACTCAGCTCTTCCTGGAGTGAAAGGAAATTCTGATTAGCCTTCAAGTCCGGATAATTCTCCACCACCAGCATGAACTTGCTGAGCGCTTCGCCAAGAACGCCTTCGGCTTTCGAAGCATCGGCGACCGATTTGGCGCCCATAGCCTGGCTTCGGGCGTTTGTTATGGCCTCGAAAGTCCCACGCTCATGTTTCATATAGCCTTTGGCGGTTTCGACAAGATTTGGAATCAGATCGTGCCGGCGCTTAAGCTGAACGTCTATTTGGGACCAGGCGTTGTCAACCTGGTTCCGAAGCCGTATAAGCGCGTTATAAAGGCCGATCACAAAAAAGACAAGTAAGATCGGAATGCCAAGGAAAATCAAAATAGCAAGAATAATCGGTCCCGACATAATTAATCTCCATCTATAGAAAACATCTTACAGGTTCTATGAAGATTTCATCTTCATTACTACTGCGATAACAAGAATAACAACTGCTACTACAACTAAAACTGTGTTGAATGTGCTCCAAGCCATAATTGTACTCCTTTCATAAAGTGTTATCATGACCAAACATATCAGTTAGTAACATCTGAATCTTGTTTTCATTATCAAGTTTTGCTCTGTTGAAGATATCGAAAAGCTCCCCCCTGTCGAACCAAAGACCATCACCTTTGTAGCATCTGTCGATAAGCAAAACGGGCGTCGAATCACCAACGATAATCTTCTGCATTTTCCGGTCACAAATGGGACATTTGCGAATCCTTTCCGAGCACTGAGAGTTAACTTTGAACGAGTTAATCAGCTTTCTGGCTTTTTCCGACTCGCCGAGCAGAAGCTCAAGCTCGCCGGCGTCAAGCCAAATACCGCCGCAGTCCGTGCAATAATCAATCTCTACATTCTCAAGTTCGAGAGTAATCATTGCGTTTGTACAAACTGGACAATCCATAGCTACAAATCCAAGACCAAATTTATTGTTTAACTAATGAACAATCCTGCATATCCGGTGCTGATAAAAAACCCACTAATTTAACAGGATGATTCTACTAAATAAGACGCAATATGATATAAAAAAATCAAAAAATTAAACTTTGATATTTATTTTTTCTTTAATTTTGTTTTCTCTTTTATGAACCCGCTACTGCAACAATAGCAAGCACTTATACTAAATACATCGGTTCGTGACGTCAATACAAGAAATTTTTCTAATAGGATGACATGTCGATAAGGATAAGAGAGCAGGCTCGTAACTTGAACCGTAACCGGCCATAACGCATGTAAAAAATCAGAGATTGAATCAATTCGATAAAGTGTGTTTTATCAAAAGCCTGTTCATAAGTCCCGCATTAACCGTATTTTGCATAATATCCGAGAAATTCAGGCATGTTTTCAGACAAAATATTTATTCTTGACTACAACAGTTTAATTGGTTATTGATTAACAATCTTATAATGATGACTACCTATAGCTAAAATTGAAGGCACGCGGATATGATAGTTGATTGTCATACACATGTAAATCGTATATCCGATGAGATTGAAATAACCGAGCATTTGACAGCGGCGGAAACGGTCGACGCGTGTATAGTGCTGGCATCAGTTAATGGGTCATGTGACGACACTAATAAAAAACTTGCCGAATATGTCAACAAGCACAAAGATAAACTAATAGGTTTCGCCGTGTTTGATCCGGGCAAAGACAAAATCAACATTAACAATCTGAAACACATAAAAGAAAAATTAGGATTTAAAGGAACGGTTTTATATTGCTCGTCCTGCGGTTTTCATCCGAGTCACAGCAAGGCGATGCTGTTTTACGAGATGGCTCAGGAACTTGCACTTCCCATTTTCTTTCACAACGGAGGTTGTAATTATAAGGCGGATGCTGTTCTGGAATACGCTCAACCGTTTCTTTTGGACGGAGTGGCCAAGGAATTTCCTGGTTTGAAAATTATTATCGGAAATATGGGCATCCCTTTCATAGAGCAGACTTTATCGATGGTAGCCAAACATAAAAATGTCTTCGCGGATTTGACGATAAGACCGAACAGTCTTTGGCAGACTTACAATATGGTAATGTCGGCGCATGAGTATGGAGTTATGGATAAATTATTATTCGGCAGCGGATTCCCGTCATGTAAAGCAGGCCAATGTATAGAGACATTGCTCGGCTTCAATATGCTTTTGGCGGACACAAATTTACCTACAGTACCGAGAGGCAGTATACGGAACGTTATCGATCGCGATACGCTGGAATTGCTCGGAATAAAAATTTAACAGCGTATGGTTCAAACGTAAAAGTCGTGAAACCAAAAGAGCACAAGAGATATAAAGTTAAATAAGGATACAAAAAGAGATAATCCGCAATGTCTGAGCTTCTGGAAGGTCAAAGAGAAAGTTGGGGAAGCCGAGGAGGATTCATTCTTGCGGCAATTGGTTCTGCGGTCGGTTTAGGCAATTTATGGGGATTTCCTTACAAACTTTATAGCTACGGGGGTGGCGCCTTCCTGATTCCGTATATAATTGCACTATTCGTAATCGGCGTCCCCATCATGATTCTCGAATTCAGCCTGGGGCACTACACTCAGCGAGCGGCGCCTGACGCATTCAAGCGGGGACACAAGCGCTTCGAGATAGCAGGCTGGTGGGGAATTGTCCTTACATTTGTGATAATCACTTATTACCCCGTGATTCTTGCATATTGTTACAGTTTTTTGTGGTATAGCATCGTCGGGATATTTAACGGCGGAGAGCTGCCCTGGTCCGGCCGCGGAGTTGAAGGTGTCGAGAACGCCGCACGTTTTTTCAACGAGACATATCTGGGAAAAACGGACGGCCCGAGTTTAGGTGCAATCCGATGGAACATCGTTGGGCCGCTGCTGCTTACCTGGCTGTCAATGTATCTTTGTATCTTCAAGGGTGTTCGGCTTGTCGGCAAGATAGTCTGGTTAACAGTCCCCCTGCCATGGTTAATGCTGTTAATACTGACAATTCGGGGATTAACTCTCGAAGGGAGCATGCAGGGGTTGGCATATTATCTTGACCCGGTCTGGTCCGAGCTTGCAAAACCAATCACCTGGCGGTATGCATTCGGCCAGGTTTTCTTCTCACTAACCCTTGCCTTCGGGGTCATGATTACTTATGCAAGTTTCCTTCATAGGAAAAGCGACCTCAATAATAACGCCGCAATTATATGTGTCGCAGATTTTGCAACGAGCTTTGTAGCCGGACTGGCAGTGTTTGCCACATTGGGTGGAATGGCCTTTGTGACACAGCAGGCAGGCAATCCTGTAGCTGTTCAGAATGTGGCCGAAGGCGGGCCGAGTCTTGCATTCGTGGCATTTCCGTATGCGCTCGCGCAACTACCGCATTCGGCGTGGTTTAGCTTCGTCTTCTTCTTTGCCCTCATCACTTTGGGAATTGATTCGGCCTTTTCAATGACCGAATCGATACTGGCAAGTATTGTTGATAAAACCGGATGGCACAGGAGTATTGTTCTTCCCATCTTGAGTGTCGTGGGATTTTGCCTGAGTGTTATTTTTATAACAGAAGGCGGATTTAACTGGCTCGGAACCATCGACGGATTCGTCAACGGTACATGGGGCGTGGCATTCATGGGGCTTTTGGAGTGCGTTATACTCGGCTGGCTGTGGCGTGTGGATATATTAAGGCGCCACGCAAACAGTCGAAGCGACTGGAAATTGGGAAAATGGTGGGATTATTCCATTCGGATGGTAATTCCGGTAGTTCTCGGAACATTGTTCTTCTGGCAGCTTTTTGACGATGTTGGCAGCGGAGGTTTACTGAAAACATCCGAGGGTAACTGGATTTTACCGAACTGCGTTGGGCTTGGAATCATAGCATTAGTGCCGATTGTCTCCCTGGTTCTGTCACTCGTTAAAAACCGCACCGATGTCAAAGAACAAGCCCGGCCCGAAAAAGATTTGACTGTTAACGGCAGATTCGCCGGCATAATAACACTACTGGGAGCTTTAATTGTCATCAGTATCTTACTAATCCGGTTCTCGGTTTCGTTACAACAGACTACTAAAGATGTTTTGCTTTGGACATCGCTGATTGTTGGTGTTATTACGATGCTGATAAGCAACTTTCTACTGGATAAATACAATACCTCTAAAAGCCAAATATCATGGTTTACAAGATGGGCGGGAATCATATCGACAATAGGCGCCAGTGCATCTGTTGCGATAATCCTGACCGGACTTTCGCAGAAAGAGGGAATAAAAGAAACAACTACGATTCGCGACAAATTAAGCGGCGTTTCCTATATCATTCTTGCCGTCGTTTTCCTGATAATCATTGGAGGTCTGGCATGGTGTTTTTATAAGGCCCTTACGGCGGCCGGCAGAGACACCAGTATTCAGCACCCCGATGAAGTCGGCGATGAATTGCTGCAACAGGAATCCTCGGATATCTGGGATGCCTGATGAGTAAATCGACTTAAAAACCAGAAGTAATATGCTATTTCGGTTTAAAACCTTTGACTGAATTACCCGTATATTTCGAGCAGCATTTCTCCAAATCAACATCGCTTATATTGGCCAATGTACAAAGCCAGGCAAAAACATCGGCAAATTCACCTTCTTTGCCTTCGTGATCTTCGGAGACAAGAGCGGTTGAAAGCTCCCCTACTTCTTCAATAAACCACATAAACGTAGCCGGAATACCTCTTTGCCTGTCACGTTCTTCATATTTCCGGGAGATAATACGTTGAAATTCACTGATATGCATGTCAAAGACACCTAAAATATAAAAACTGAAAGATTGATTAAAAATACCTTCACGTAATTCCGATTATTATAATATAACTTAAAAGGCTTATAAGCAAAAAACTTGACATTTTAACTATTGTAATATAGGATTCGGCTGATTTTTAACCTTTTTGGAGATTATCATGGCTGCAATTAAGCCTCGAATAAGCGTTGAATACACCGGGGATGCCACCGTAGTCAGTTTTACCGACGAAAAAATCCTTGAAGAAAGGGAAATTGCATCACTTCAGGAATCAATCATATCCATTATCGATCAGCCGGAACGTATCAATCTGATTCTTGACTTCGGCAACGTTCGATTCCTGTCCTCCGCCGTTCTGGGTCTTCTAATAAGAATCAGCAAAAGGATTTATGAACACGACAGCCAACTGAAGCTTTGCAATATAAATCCCAAGATATACGAGATTTTTAAAATAACACGATTGACCAAAACATTTGATATATATAAAGACCTTGATAGTGCAATAAAAGAAATATCTAAAAATAAATTGAGATAAAATAGCACGTTGCTCATGACATCAAAAGCATCAATCAGTCATTCAATGGAACTGGCAAGTGAGTTGTCTGCTGTTAATGAAGTATGCAATCAAATTCTCTCAAAGCTCGAAGACAACAGTTTCAGTAAAGATGATATCTTTGCCATTCATTTAACCCTTGAGGAAGCCGTTATTAATGCGGTAAAACATGGAAATAAAATGGATCCTAACAAAAAGGTTACTGTTAGCTATTCGATTGATTCGGAAAAGGTGGAAATTTCCATTACCGATGAGGGCAACGGATTTTCACCCGAATCTATTGCCGATCCTCGATCCGGCGACGGGCTTTTTAAACCGGGCGGCAGAGGATTGCTTCTTATGAATTCGTATATGGATATAGTGAAGTACAACGAGAGGGGAAATAGTGTTTTTATGGCCAGATATAAAGAAAAACCACGCCTGTCGGATAAAATGAACCGGGCACAGGATTAATCCCGTACTTATCCATATTAATACAATAAATCACATGCCACATATCTGGTCGAAAAAGGTAATGTATGTATAGAATAACTCCTGTCCTCACCGCCTGTTTGTTAATTCTGGGCGGTTGTATGTACAATGAGGAACCAATGCCCGTAATCGTCTCCGGTACCGAAACACCTGCAATTCCGTCTGGCGATACGAGCTGGTCACAGGGTCCCGGTAATGTATCGTACCAGGTTCCGGGAGACTGGATGCCGCCGGCCGGCGTCGAGAAGAGATGGACGGCCATAATAATACATCATTCGGCGACAGATAATGGAAATGCAGCCATATTCGATAAATGGCACAAAGAAGAAAACCACTGGGATGGAATAGGATACGATTTTGTCATAGGCAACGGCACGGACAGTGGAAACGGTCAGATTGAAGTTACATTTCGCTGGTTACAGCAGATTCCCGGCGCTCATTGCGGCGGAACACCTGGAAACTGGGCCAACGTTGACGGAATAGGTATTTGTCTTGTCGGTAATTTCGATAAGAAAAGACCAACAGAGCGCCAAATGCAATCACTCGCGAAGCTGGTGAGCTTTTTGCAGAAACGATATGGAATTCCCGACAGCCGAATCTATGGTCACAGGACCGCTCCCGGAGCGAGAGTAACCGATTGTCCCGGAAAGAACTTCTCCTTCGCTGAGCTGAAATCGATGCTCAACTAACGATTCCATCTATTTCCATACTCAAACAATTGCTCGTCGTGCGTCCCATAAATATCTTTTGAACACCGACTACTAAGGTTTTTGCTCAAAATTCGAATAAAAAACTTTCGCTGGGAAAGTTACCGTCCGATTATTCCGAAGTCTCTTCTAATGGCAGAATCCAAATTGCATAATAAGGAGTAAATCGAATGGATATGTACCAGTCACTGATATCTACGGGCTTCATTGTCAATGATCAGATAGCAAGGCAAATTTTCGAAGTGCTACCTGAAAACGGCCCTGTAATTGTTATTATTGACAGAGATGGAAATATATGGCCGAGCGACTCGGGAGAATTTACAAAGCTCGGTCTCAGTGAATCGTTTCTGAAAGATCTTTGCGCCAGAATCGATGACGGAGCCGAACCGCTAATGACAAGCAACAATGATTGCAGCATAATCGGCATTCAACTGGCAACCGAGAAACATAACTGCGGATATGTAATTATCGCATTACCACAATACAGCCCCGAATCAACATTGATAAACATCGACCTGATTGAAATCCTGCTCAATCAATTCAACCTGATAGCCAGACTCATTGAGAAAAACAATCATCTATATGAAATACAAATGAAACAGTATGGATTGTGCGGGCAAGAGAGCGTAACTATGAATTAAATCTCCCGCAAACGATACATTCATAAAAGCTCAATAAACTGTACATTTGTTATTGTATTTTCTCATTTTCACACTCCAAAGGCACTTTGTGCCTGATTAATCACAGACCGCAACAATAATCGGAATCGGCCAAAGTTTAAGTTGTTTTTGATGATGAAAATGATATAATCTGCATGACGTACTGAATGAGATGCTGATGTAGTTGTGGTTGATTTATCCGGCGATGAACGATTCTATTAGTAAATTCCATTCGAGGCAAAAGTGAAATTTCAGGTTTTCAAAGACGGTAAAGTCGTAGACAAGTTCTTGCTGTGCGGCACAAGCCTTTTTGGCGGCGACGGAATAGGCATCCGCAGGGCCCAGATTACATTTAAGAACGGCTGTATCGAGTGTAAAAGGCCGAATCTGGAGACGGCGGGACTTTCTCTGCTCTGGCCTATCGAGGACTTCGGCAAGGTAATGCTGCCGACTACATGCCTGCCGGAAAGAGAAAGACCTTACAATCTGAATATAGAAATAACACGCGCCAAACTGATGCAAATTGTCAACAAGCGGGAGGACTGGCTGTTCTTCAACAATATCGACGGTTTGAAGGAAATTTCCGAAGATGCCCAGGATTTATTTATCAAGGCGATACAAAATATTTCCGATCCCTCCGAGGCTTCCAAATTAGCGGATGAATCCCTTCAGAAAGCCACCATCTTTGCGGAAAAACTCGCAATAATTCAGGCAGAGTCGCTATTCGAGCATAGGAGTAAAAATCACGGATTCGGCCGCGGCTGCTTCGGATGCCGGATAGATCCTCTTATGATAAATAATCCTGTTTATATCGGAAAAATACTGGAATTATTCGGTGCCGTAACCATACCCATAAGCTGGGCCCAGATAGAATCCCGTAAAGGCAGTTTTGATTTTTCCACATTGGATTCCTGTATAGAAATACTCGGCAGGAAAAAATTGACACTTAGTGCCGGACCGCTGCTATGCTTTTCCAAAGATTATATGCCGAAATGGCTGCTTCGAAGCGGGCTCGGATTCGAAAAAATCCGGGAAACAGCATACCGTTTTATTACGGAAGTTGTCAGCCGCTATTCCAGCATGATTCGAGGATGGCATGTTATAAGCGGTTTAAACGCATATAATCATTTCGGATTCAGGTTCGAGCAGATTCTTGAAATGACACGAGCGGCTAATATGGCCGTCAAGCAGGCAAGCGAAAGAGCATTCAAAATAGTCGAAATCATAAATCCGTGGGGCGATTACTATGCAACAGCATTTAATAGTATTCCTCCTTTGGTTTATATGGATATGGTGGTTCAGAGCGGCATTAATTTCGACGCTTTCGGGCTGCAGATGAAATTCGGGAAAAATCAGTTGGGTATGCATATCAGGGATATGATGCAGATATCGGCGATTCTGGATACCTTAGCCCCGATAGCCAAGCCTCTGTATATAACCGATGTCGAGATTCCGAGCCATGACGGCGAGGGCATATACAGCGGAAAAGTCGCAGGGATATGGCATGAAGGATGGAACCAGGCAAGGCAGGCGGAATGGCTCGATCAATTCTACAAAATTGCACTCAGCAAGCCTTTTGTCAATTCGGTCAGCTATGCAAATCTTATCGATACGGAGGACAGCATAATAGCCGACAGCGGCCTGATGACTAATAAGCTCGAACCAAAAGCCTCATACATGACTCTGAAAAAAATTTATGACAGCATTTTCAGCCGTTAGCTAATCATGAACATATTATGCATTCTGATACGATAGACATAAGGCAAAACAGGATACAATCATTCGCCTTTGTCATCAGCATTTTTATCGCAGCGGTTCTGTCATTGTTTTTTTATTCAAATCTCAGAGACAATTACCAAAACGTTAATGAACATGAAACAAAACTGGAGAGTCGAATCAATCCGAACAACGCCCCGACAGCAAGCCTTGTTAGATTGCCTGGCATCGGGCTGTTAAGGGCACAGGCAATAGTGGAATATAGAGAGAATTTCACAAAGAAAAACAGCAACGTTCCGGCTTTTCAGGATATAAACGACCTGCAAAAAATAAAAGGTATAGGCCCAAAAACTGCACAAGATATGGCTCAATGGCTCACATTTGAGTGAATATAAACTGATAATGCTGAGTACATAGCATTAAAAAATTGCAGCAGCTTACTGGAAACTACAAAAACATTAGAATAATATGATTCGAAATATAGTATAATAACAAAATTGATTTTAAAATGATAAAGCAGGTTATTGGGAAATAATGAATGAGTGAGTGGGAAATTAACAGGCCGCTTGGGCAGTGTTTCGGCACGGGACGGAAAATTGAGCCAGGTGAAGAATATTACGGTGCCCTTGTTCAAACAGATCAGGGTCTGCAAAGGCAGGATTTTAGCTCTGAATACTGGGATAGCAACAAACCGGAGGTCTTTTGCCATTGGAAAAGCAAGCTGCCGCAACCCGACCAGAAAAAGAAAATATTTGTCGACGACCAGATGCTGATGGCTTTTTTTGAGCGGCTGGAAAATGAAACCGAGCAGGATAAAATTGACTTTCGATTTGCACTGGCCTTGATCCTGATGCGAAAAAGGATTCTTAAATACGATGAAACCAAAAACGAAGACGATAAGGAAATCTGGTGTTTGAGAATATCAGGCGAAAAGCAGATTGTCGAAGTTATAAATCCGCACCTTAATGAAGAACAGATAGAGAAACTATCGTCACAAATCGGTGAAATTCTTCAAGCCGACCTGTAATTTCAGAATATCTTAGAGAGAAAAAAATGATAAGACGATTTATGCCGATTGTGATTTCAGCAATATTAATTGCTGGCTGTGCTTTAGAGAAAAAAGAACGTTTAATAATTTGTCCGGGTAAAAGTTCCGTGACATCAGCTTTGTTTTCACTGAGGTTAAACTCACAAGATATCGTACCGGTGAAAGCGAACGGAGAATGTCGACTGCGATATTATATCGAAGACAGCAAAAAGCCGCAAAGTGAAAATTTCAGCATTAAACTGTACCTGAAACCATTCAATGATATCTATCTACAGGGAGACAAGACTCTTATCCCAAGGGCGTTTGTCCTCGGCTCGAACGAAAATGACTTCTGGCTGGCGATAAAACCAAAGGAAATAAGCAAGTACTGGTGGGGCAGATGGTCGGAGCAGGATTCAGTCCATGGATTTGTAATAAATCCTAAAACACTGCTTGAGGGACTTGGAATTAACGAAATAAATGTAGAACA